>JAUWNP010000124.1 GCA_030612585.1 Anaerolineae bacterium | reverse complement strand
TCGTATGACAGGCCTCGACACGCTTCTTGGAATCCAGCAGTAATAACACCTATGGCATACCCTTCTGCTGCTACCCACAGGTTCAAGTACCTCTTCTCCCCCTTAAAGGTTGGTTCGGTGCTGATACGCAACCGAATTCTATCAACCGCTCATCTCACCTTGTTGGCTGAGGACAACATGTTAGGAGAGCGTCTGGCCTATTACTACGCCGAGAAAGCCAAGGGGGGAATCGGTCTCATCATTGCTGAGGAACAGATGGTGCACCCCACCAGCACTGGAGGCTTCTCGAGGAATGTGTGCTATGCCTATGAAGAGAAGGTAATCCCCCGTTTCCGCCTGGTGGCAGATATGGTGCATCAGCATGGTGCGATCATTTTGGCTCAGCTTTGCCACGTGGGCATGCATACCGATAGCGGCCTTTATGACGACCCTCAGCAGGTTTGGGCCCCTTCGGCCTTGCCGTCGCCAGTTATCATGGGGCAAACGCCTAAGGCAATGGAGAGAGAGGATATTGAGGAATTAATCACCTATTTTGCTCGCGTTGCGGAATATGCTCAGTTGGGTGGCATGGATGGGATAGAAGTCCACGCCGCCCATAACTATCTTCTGGGGCAATTTCTGTCGCCTATGACCAACAAGCGTACCGATGAGTACGGAGGTGATTTCGAAAGCCGACTGCGACTTACCAAAGAGGTTATCGAAGCGATCCGGGAGAAGTGTGGCCGCGAATTCGTTGTGGGGGTACGCCTCTCTGGGGATGAGCTGGCGGACGGGGGCCTCACCATTGAACACACAATTCGAATTGCCCAACTCCTCGAAGAGCAGGGCTCGATTGACTACATCAGCATCAGTGGTGCCTCTTTCCATTCCTCCTCCATGATCATCGCTCCTATGATCGCTCCGCCAGGTATCTACGTGCCCTTTGCTGCTACTGTTAGGGCGGCCTTGGAGGAGGTGCCAGTATTCGTCGCCTGCCGCATCAACAATCCTATACAGGCGGAAAGCATCCTTGCCGACGGCCATGCCGATATGGTCGGCATGACGAGGGCTACGATCTGCGACCCTGAATTGCCCAACAAGGCGCGAGAGGGGAGGTTGGATGACATCCGCCCCTGTGTGGCCTGTAATCAAGGTTGTGCAGGGCGATGCGGTTCCAACCGCACCGTGACCTGCATTTTCAACGTGGCCGCGGGCCGGGAAAGGAGACTGGGCATAGGCACCGTACAGCCGGCCGAGACTCCCAAGGAAGTAGCGGTCGTTGGCGGTGGGCCAGCGGGCCTGGAGGCGGCTCGTGTACTGGCCGAGCGGGGTCACTCCGTCGCTCTCTATGAAAAGGAGTCCGCTGTGGGTGGACAGGTGCTCTTGGCGGAGAATCTGCCCACTCGTGAGGAGTTCGGCGAGATAATCCGCTATTTTATCTATCAACTCGAGCGCTTGGGTGTTAACGTGCATCTAGGCCAGGAGGCGACAGCCCAGATTGTCAGCGAGATGGATGCTGATGCGGTCATCCTGGCCACAGGCTCTCTCCCGCGCCGGGATGGTTACTATGCCTCATGTCCCGGCCGATCTACTCTGCCCGGTGTGGAGCAGGAATTCGTGGTGACGGCTTGGGATATCCTGCGGGAAGAGAGCGACGCCGGTGAGAATGTGGTGGTCATCGATCAGGATGGAGGTTGGAAGGGCAGCGGCATTGCCGAGTTCCTGGCTGACCGCGGTAGCCGGGTCGAGGTTGTAACCGATGCCCTCTACGTTGCACCGCGATTGAGTGTGACCAACGATCTCTGGTTCCTATATCAGAGGTTGCTTTCCAAGGGGGTGTCGCTGAGCCCACAGAGTGTGGTGGACGAGATAGGCGATCACCGGTTGGTGGTGCGTAACGTCTTCTCCCAGGAGAAACGGGTCATTGAGGGGGTGGATACTGTGGTTTTGGCGCCCAGCAACCTTCCCAACGATGAGCTCTACTTCGCTCTCAGGGGCAAGATCAAGGCATTGTACCGCATCGGAGACTGCGTGCATCCTCGGGACGTGGCCAGTGCGATATGGGAAGGCAATCAAGTAGGAAGGAGCCTATAGTTTGATGGCTGCCAATCTATGGGTGTTCGTCGAACACAACGACAGCGAGCTGGACAGTAAGGCACAGCAGTTATGTACAGAGGGTCGTCGACTGGCTACCAGGCTTGGCCAAGAACTGTGGGCGGTGATCTTCGGTGAAGACGTAACTGGCGTCGCATCGGATCTGGGTCGCTTCGGCGTGGATCGAGTGCTTCTGGCTGAGAGCGAGCGACTATTTCCATACACCACAGAGTTGTATACTGACCTGTTGGCCGAGCTCGTTGGACGTTATGAGCCGTCGATCTTTCTCCTGGGAGCCACCTCACTGGGCCGAGATCTGGCGCCACGTCTAGCCACCCGTTTACACGTGGGTTATGTACCCGATTGTGTTCGCCTTGCTCTCGACGGCCAGCAGCGACTTGTTATGACTCGCCCTCTATGTGGCGAGCGGGCCTATGGCACCTTTGTCTGTCCCGATCCGCAGCCCCAGGTAGCTACTCTCAGGCTGGGAGCCTTTCCTATTCAGGAGTTAGACCAATGGCAGCCGCCAGACGTGGAACTCATAGAAATCAACTCACGGGAGGAGCACGCACGCACGACTGTGATCGGCCAGGAGAATGCTGACCCACGGGACATCGAGTTGATAGAGGCGGAAGTGGTCGTGGCTGCCGGACGGGGAGTTCACCAGGCCGATAGTTTCGTTTCCGTACAGAGTCTCGCCGATCTGCTGGAAGCGCCTTTAGCCGGTTCTCGGCCGTTGGTAGACCTGCACCTGATCGCGCCGGAACGCCAGGTGGGCCAGACTGGTGTGGCGGTGACACCAAGGCTGTATCTGGCCTGTGGCATTTCGGGGGTCCATCAGCACACTATGGGCATGAAGGATTCAGAGCTGATAGTAGCCATCGACATACGCCGAGAGGCCCCTATCTTTGGGCTCGCAGACTTGAAGGTAGTGGGTGATCTGGGTCCGATAGTTGCTGCTCTCACCGATCACCTCGATCGGTTGCGGATAGGGGCATAGGGTAGTGGTTGTGGCAGATCGTCGTCTCAAGATCGTGGTTTGCATAAAGCAGGTGCCCGAGGGCGATCTCAGTCCTGAGATCGCCGCTCAAATCGGTGCCCCTGCCGGCCACGATATCCTATATTTGGTCAACGATCTAGACCTACAGGCCATAGAACGGGCAGTGCAGATGAAGGAGAGCGGTCAGGCCAGCGAGGTCGTCCTGCTCAGCCTGGGACCCGAGAGGGTGGAGGAGGCTCTTTACTGTGGCCTGGCTATGGGCGCTGACCGGGCGGTGCACGTCGTGGCCGATGATCGAAGTTGGAGCGCTCAGCTTACCTCATCGGCGTTGGCCAAGGTCATTAGAGACCTGGAGTTCGATCTGATCATGTGCGGCCAAAGGTCGAGCGATGGCGGTTCGGCCTGCGTGGGGCCGGTCGTCGCTGAGTTACTGGGATTGCCTCAGGCGACGGCTGTCTGCCGCCTGGAGTTCTCTCCCGAGTTGAAACGGGCCATTGTCCATCGCCGCCTGGGGAGAGGTCGCCGGGAGATAGTGGAGTGTGAGTTGCCGGCTCTCATCTCCGTAGCCAATGGCTTCTGTAAGCCTCGCTATACCAGCCTGATGGCGCTAAGACGGGCGCGCCAAGGCGATCTACGCCGTGTCGCCCTGGAGGACCTGGGCTCTGGCCCAGATGGTCTTGGGCTGGGCGCTCCTCTTGCCCAGATTGTGGCCTACTCACCTCCGAGACCCCGGCCTAAACCCATCTTCGTGCCGAGTGGTGCCCTCCCAGCCTATGAAAGGATCAGGCTCCTGTTGGCTGGAGCGCCAGACAAGCATGGCAGTTGGCTGGAAGGGGAACCCGATGAGGTGGCAGAGCAGATAGTGAGGTTCCTGACAGTTCATGGGATATTGGTGGAGCAAAGTCAAAACGGGAGGTCATAGTCAAATGTCGATATTCACTGTCTTGCGAACCCTGGATCGCGCTCATTCTGGACCGGTAGTGAGCCCACATCAGTGGGACGTGGAATTGGTACCAGGCACGATCTCAAAGAAGTTGAAGAAATTTCACCTAGGTGGGACCTGCAACCCGCAGGAGCCGATCAACGACAGCGATGAGTTGGCAGATCGTTTCTTCGAAGCAGCCTTTGAACTTGCCCTGGAGTTGGGCATTCTGTGTGTAGATACGGAGCGAGTGATCAAGTTCAGCCGGGAGGAGTTGGAAGAGGCGATCCGTGCCGCGCCTGAGGAGCTTGTGCTGGGAGAGGGACTGGATCGAGTCAGACTGGCTTCCCGCCGGCCGGAGGATGGCGTAAAGCCACTGTACGTCGCCCCTCTGGGCATCGTTGTCTCAGAGGAGCTGTGGGTGCCTCTGATGCAGGGCATTGCACAAGAGCGGGAGGTCGATATCTTTCAAGGAGGCTCCTTGACGACGGTCTTTGGTCGCCCTATCCGCTCAGGCACCCCGTATGAGACTTTGGCTGGCCGCCTGAATGCGCAACTCAACCGAGAGGCTTTGTGGCGCGCCGGTCGGCCTGGAATGTGTACCACGGCAGTGATATCTAGTGTTACCGTTTTTGGGCAGTTGGGTGGCTATGGTTTGCAGGGCGGGTTCAAGCCCACTGACCTGGCCTTGGTTCTTTCTCCGGCAGAGCTGAAGACCAACTACACTGCTCTTCATAAGGCCACACAGGCCGTGAACTGTGGCGGGCTCATCTTGGCCGGTACAGCATCCATGATCGGCGGCTACCCCGGCCCTCCAGAGGGCGCGGTGCTGAGTGCGATGGCTTTCTCTATGTTGCAGTACGCTGTATACGGGAACCACTGTGGGGGCGCGGCTATCATGGACATCCGCTACCAGGGCAATAGCGGGCGGCACGCGATGTGGTCGGTTAGCGTCTACCTCCAGGGGATGAGCCGGAATACGAACTTGCTGGTCAATACGGTCTTCAACCAGGTGGCCGGCCCTGGTACTGAGATGTTGCTTTATGAATCGGTTGCCTTGGCCCTAAACCTCGCGACATCGGGCACCAGCCTGTGTATTGGACCTCGCTCCGCTGGGGGGAAACTCACCGATCATCTCAGCCCCTTGGAATGTCGTCTCAGTGGAGAAGCTCTGAGGGCAGGAAGCGGTTTGTCGCGTGCTCAGGCGAATGAAGTCGTCAAGGCTCTGCTGCCCAAATACGAGGCTGATTTGCTCAATCCACCTTTAGGCAAGTCATTTAGCCAGTGCTATGATTTGGATACGTTGCAACCGACGGCAAGTTGGTTAGACAAGTACGCGAAGGTCAAGAAAGAGGTAGCCGGACTGGGAGTCTCTCTAACATAGCCCCAAGGGGAAGCAATATGGATAGCAAGGAAGAGACATTAAGCCAACTGATTGAAAGGATCATCAACGGGGAGAAAGATCTCGCTCGTCAGGCAGCAGAGGACTCGCTGGCTGTCGGCCTGGATGCTTTAGAAACCATCCAGCAGGGTACATCCAAGGCAATGAAAGTGGTAGGGCGGAGATTCGCCGCATTCGAGATTTTCCTCCCCGAGTTGATTATGGCGGCTGAAGCAGCGAACGCTGCTATGGCAGTGCTACTCCCCAAGGTATCTGCCGATCGCCGAGAGGAAGCACTGACCGGCCGAGTGGTAATAGGCACTGTCTCCGGTGACCTCCACGACATCGGCAAGAACCTGGTCTCAGCGGTGCTCTCTTCTGCCGGGTTCGAGGTGCACGACTTGGGGGTTGATGTGCCGTCGAAGAAGTTCGCCGACGCAGTCCGAGATGTGAAAGCGGATATCGTGGCGATTTCCAGTCTGCTGACAACCTCGATGCAATGCCAGAAGGATGTCATGGACTACATGACCGACATGGGGTTGCGTGACAAATGCTTTGTCATAGTTGGGGGTGGGCCCGTAACTCCCACCTGGGCAGCTCAGATTGGGTCGGATGGCTATGGCCGTCGTGCAACCGATGCTGCGGAAGTCTGTAGTCTGCTCATGCAAGGCGATCAGAAGCCTCCCCTGCCCCAGCCAGTCATCGTTGGTGACTTAGACGATTAGGAGTTATCCTGGATGCTGACCCTGATTCACAATACAGCGTTGGTGACAATGGATGAAGAGCGGCGAGTTTTCTCACGCGGCGCTATCGCTTTTGCAGATGATCGCATCGTGGCCATCGGGCAGGGTGACGAGGTTGTAGCCGCGTACCCACACGCAGACCGCCACATAGACGGTAGTGGTATGGTGGTCATTCCAGGGATAGTCAACGCGCACACCCACATGGCTCAGGCGTTGCAGAGGGGCTTGAGCGACGATCTGGAACTGCTCAGTTTCTTGAAGGAACTGGCCTACCCCGTCAGTCGGGCTATTACACCCCATCACGTGGGCATCGGTGCCCAGTTGAGCTGCATCGAAGCGCTGCGTAGTGGCACCACCTGTATTGTGGATAACATCACGGGGGATATCCAAGAGGAGTCTGTCGAACTGACGGTGAGGGCGATGGCCAGCTCTGGTATCCGGGGTCTGATTGCTGTTAGTATGGCCGAGAGAACCCCGCGCTGCGATAAATGGCATGTCCCAGATTTTGCCTACACTCGGCCATTTGAAGAGCAGCTATCTCTCGTTGAGCGCCTGGTGAAGCGGTGGCACGGCACCGCTGATGGCCGGGTAAGGCTTTGTCCTGCACCGGTGACTACCTGGGCCAACTCGCCTCAGTCATTCTTGAAGGCGCATCGGCTTGCAGAGAAGTACGATCTTATGCTCCATAGCCACGTAGCTGAGACCGAGAGCGAGGTCGAGGCTAGCCTGGAGGATTATGGCCAGCGCGCGGTGGAGTTGCTCCACAGCCTGGGTATTCTGGGGCCTCGGTTTATGATCGTGCACGGCGTTTGGCTGTCGGATGAGGAGATCAGACTGCTGGCCGATTGCGGGGCCAGCGTGGTTCACTGCCCAACGAGCAACATGTACCTGGCCTCCGGCGTAGCGCGAGTACCGCTGCTACTGGAAGCGGGGGTCGCTGTGGGCCTGGGAAGTGATGGCATCGGCAACTACAATCACGACATGTTTCCTGTCTTGAAGGCAGCCTCCCTTCTGCATAAGGTTGCCCAGGGCGACCCCACGGTCAGCTCAGCCGAGGAGGTGCTAGAGATGGCCACCTTGGGCGGAGCCCTGGCCTTGCAGATGGAGGACGAAATCGGTTCCCTGGAGGTCGGGAAGAAGGCCGACTTGGTCCTGGTTCGATTGGACGGGAGCCATCTTGTCCCTGTTCACAGGTTGGCCTCAGCGCTGGTCTATGGAGCCAATGGGGGTGATGTGGACACGGTGATTGTCAATGGTCAGGTAGTGCTGGAGGGAGGCAAGTTGAGAACGCTTGATGAGGATTGTGTTGTCGAGGAGGCAACGAAAGCCGCTGAAGATCTGGTGAACCGCGCAGGGCTTCGGCGCCTTTCAGAGCGACTGTGGAAACGGTGAGGGGGGCAAGAATGGTTAGTGGATTGAGTGAAGTTGAGCAGGGAAACGCGCTTCCCGATACGGGTGAGGCAAGGCAGGTAGGGTTTCAGCCGGCCATAGATGGCTATCTTCTCTTGCGCCGCACTCACGACGTGTTGGCGCGCTACGTAGAGGGTGAACTCAATCGTAACAGCACCAGCGTAGCTCAGTATGGCGTTCTCGTCAACCTGTACCACATGCAGCCTTGCTCTCTGACAGATTTGAGCACCAAACTGTTCCGTACTGCGGGCAACATCACTTCCCTGATAGACCGGATGGAAGCAGATGGATTGGTGGAGCGATTGGACCACCCGGAAGATCGACGTGTCACTCTCGTTAGGTTGACTGAAAGAGGGGCAGAGATTCTGCGTTCCTTGCGCCCTCATCATAGGGTCTTTCTGAGCGATCTGATGAGTTGTTGCTCCGATGACGAGCTGTCTCAACTAACCCATCTACTGGGCAGGCTAAGGCGGAGGTTGGAGCAACTGTTGGCCGCAGGTACATCGGAAAGCAGGTGAGGTTACCTGTTGACTGATCTACCGGGAGAAGTCTGGCAATGCACTTCAGGAAAGGAGAGATGCGTATGCACATAGGCAGGGTGAACTTAGCGGGCTTCACGTATATTTGACAGGAGGAGACAAAAATGAAAACCAAAACCATTGCTGTACGTGTTATCGCTGCCCTACTTCTGGGCATCTTGCCGTTGGCCGGCTGTGGGCCGGCTGCCACTCCTACCCCGGCTCCTGCGGCCACAACGGTACCACCCACCGAGGAGTCAACCGAGGTGACCACCGAGGAGCCGAGCGGGCCGGTCGAGCCGCTAAACATGGCTTTCATCTGCACCGGTGTGGTGGATGACCGATCGTGGAACCAGTGGATCTACGAAGGGCTGTCCCGGCTTCAGAGTGAGGGCGAGATCAATCTCAGCGTCTCAGAGCAGGTTGATATTCCTGACTATGAACGTATCGCCACTGAATACGCTGAAGAGGGGTATGACTTGATTCTGGGCAACACGCCGGAGATGCAGGATGCCAGCCTGGCTGTGGCGGAAAAGTATCCCGACCTGCACTTCGCTGTTGTGGGTGCCTGGATGTATGGCCCTAACCACGCGTCCCTTCTCATACATCAGAGTGAAGGAGGCTACCTGGCCGGCATGCTGGCCGCCTCGCTGACCAAGACTGGCAAGATGGCAGCGGTCGGCTGTTTCGAGATCCCCACTCAGATTGCTATGCACGAGGGGTTCAAGTTGGGCGTTCAAGCCGTTGACCCCGACGTAGAGGTACAGGATGCGTGGACTGGCACCTGGTACGACGTCAATATTGGCTATGAGGCTGGCCAGGCCGTGATGGAGTCAGGGGTGGACGTCATACTCATCTCGTGCAGCGGGCCAGGATTTGGTGTCATCGAGGCTGCCAAGGACCATGGTCCCGACGTGATGGTCATCGGCGCCTTCGTCGACATGCACGAGGTCGCCCCTGAGAACGTCGTAACCAGCATTTTCTGGGACTCCTACTCCAGCGTCAAGGAAATGCTAACTGACATCCGGGCTGGCACCTTCGAGGGCAAGGAGTACTGGGGGACTATCGCTAACGGCGGTACTGGCCTATCTCCTTATTGGGGCTTTGAGAGCCAGATACCCGAGGATGTAAAAACGCTGATCAGGGACACGACCGAGCAGATCACCGACGGTACTCTTGAGATCCCCTGGATCGGCGAAGCCCCCGAATAGTAGTGTCGAGTGGTGGCGTTGGGTGATCTACCTATAATAGAGCGTTGGTAGTCTGGCCCCTCGGGCGTGAACATCCGCGTATGCGGCTGATATCCCCTTCGGGGGTTCCAGGGGAAGTCCGGGGGGCCTTTCACCCAAACAGCGTGCTGCATGGATAGGAACAGCTACACGCATAGATGCTCAGAATGGGCAAGGTTGATCCAACGTCGCCGCTTGTACAATGAGGGGCTGTGATACTTGGGTGTGCCTTCTTAATGAAGAACGCTGTAAACGCCTTTTCCTCGCGGGTAACGTGACCGAGGCGAAAGGGCCTGGAGATAGGGACAAAGGCTATGCATTTGAGCATGGAAGGGATTACCAAGAGGTTTGGGCCGACGTTGGCCAACGACCACATAGATTTCCGGGTGCGTGAGGGCGAGATCCGCGGCGTTCTGGGAGAAAACGGCGCTGGAAAGACAACCCTGATGAATGTCCTATTCGGGTTGTACCAGGCCGATGAAGGCGAGATACGCCTGCGAGGTAGGAAGGTCGAAATCCGTTCTCCCCACGATGCGATCAAGTTAGGCATCGGTATGGTCCATCAGCACTTTCTCCTGGTACCTCCCTTTACGGTCACGGAAAACGTTATCCTGGGGCTTCGTTCTCCTAAAGGGCTTCTGCTGGACATCCGTGATGCGGAGAAGCGGATAAGGGCGTTATCGGATGAGTATGGCCTGGAAGTGGACCCGCGGGCGCGGGTCTGGCAACTTGCCGTCGGTGCCCAGCAGCGGGTGGAAATCATAAAGGCTTTCTACCGTGGTGCTGACCTGCTTATCCTCGACGAGCCCACCGCGGTTCTGACGCCACAGGAGGTAGAGGAATTCTTCGCCTTCTTGCGAAGGATAAATGAGTGTGGAACAACGATTATCTTCATCACCCATAAACTGGATGAGGTGATGACCATTAGCGATAGGGTTACGGTGCTGAGAGATGGCCGAGTAGTGGATACCTTGGACACCTTCCGGACGAATCCCAGAGAACTGAGCAAAATGATGGTCGGCCGGGAGGTATTCCTGGAGTTCGCCAGGCCCCCGCTGAGGGCAGGGAAGGAGGTTCTGCGGATTGAGAACCTGAGGGTTCGAAATGACCGCAGGTTGGAAGCGATCAAAGGAGTCTCTTTGTGCGTTCGGGAGGGAGAGCTGGTAGGGATCGCGGGAGTGGCTGGCAACGGCCAGCAGGAGTTGGCGGAAGCCATATTTGGCTTGCGGCCGGTCGAGAGTGGGGAAACCTACATCGGTGGGAAGAAGACAACCAACTGCTCGACCAGAGAGATTCTTTGCCAAAAGGTGGCGTACATTCCTGCTGATCGGTTGAAGAGGGGGCTAGTGCTGGATTTCAGCGTGGCGGGGAATTGTATACTGGGTTACCAGGATGACCTCCCTTTCGCTCGCAGTTTGCTGCGTCCCCAGCGAACAGGCTGGCTGCAAGACCACCGGGCTATCGACACCCATGCATGTGCCTTGGTCAACGAATTCGACATTCGGGCAGCCAGCCACACAGTCAAGACTCGCACCCTATCTGGCGGCAACTTGCAGAAACTCGTACTGGCTCGTGCCCTTTCCTGCAACCCGAAGTTGTTGGTTGCCTTGAACCCGACCAGGGGACTGGATGTGGGCGCTACTGAGTTTGTACGCCAGCAATTGCTATTACAGCGAGATCAAGGGCGGGCGATTCTGCTCATCTCGGTGGACTTGGGCGAGATACTCGGTCTTTGTGACCGCATTGTGGTCCTCCACCGCGGCCAGATCATGGGCATTCTTTCGGGAGATGAGGCCAATGTGGAACAGATTGGCTTGATGATGGCTGGGGCTAAGAAGCAAGATCTCTCACAGCAGGAGACTGCGCAATGAACCAATGGGTGCGTCGTATCTCCGTCGTCGTCGGGCCACTTCTGGCTGCTACGGCTGCCTTTGGTATAGGTGCCATCCTCATAGTCTTGACGGGTGCCGATCCGGTTGTAGCCTACCGTGCGCTGTGGGACGGCGCGTTCGGGAACCTCCATAACGTCACCGAAACTCTGGTCAAGGCGACTCCTCTTCTCTTGGTCGGGTTGTCGATGACCGTAGCCTATCGCTGCGCTTTTTGGAACATCGGTGGAGAAGGCCAACTGCAGATGGGAGCGCTGGCCACAGCCATTTTTGGCATGGTGGCTGGCATTCTACCCATCTGGGCCGGCGTACCTATGACTCTTGTGGTCAGCTTTGTAGCAGGGGCGCTGTGGTGCCTGATACCGGCCTTGCTTAAGGCCAGGTTCCGTGTGAATGAGGTAATCTCCACCTTGCTTCTGAACTACGCCACTGTTCTCTTTGTAGAGTTCATGGCCAAGCACGTCGTCGCCGATCCAACTGCCTTCGGTTGGGGGGTCACCCCGCCTATAGCCGCTTCCACAGAGTTGCCTGTCATTGTGCCCGGAAGCCGTTTGCACGCCGGTTTCATTGTGGCCCTTCTCTGCGCAGGTTTAGTGTACGTGCTGCTTTGGAGGACTACCTTGGGCTACAAGATAAGGGCGGTAGGGCTCAATCCTAGCGCTGCTTTGACGGGTGGTATCAACGTCAATCGCAGCCTGCTCGCTGCTGCCCTTATCAGCGGGGGTTTGTCTGGCCTGGCAGGTATGAGCGAAATCGCTGGTATCCATCATCGTATGATCATGGGCTTCTCTCCTGGCTATGGGTACACTGGCATGATCATTGCTTTGCTAGGTCGCTTGCATCCAGTGGGAGTGATCATATCAGCCATCCTCTTTGGAGGTCTGACGGTAGGCGCGGATACGATGAGCCGAACCGCAGGTATTGACATCGCTCTCGTCGATGTCATAGCAGGGTTAATCATACTCTTTGTAATGGCTGGTGAACTTATCACCAGAAAGGCGAGGGGATCGTGGAAGATGTCATTGGACTAGTCTTCATAACTGGTTGGCTCGCTGCCTCTATTCGCCTGGCTACCCCTCTGCTCTTCACAAGTCTGGGGCAAGTGTTCACCCAGCGTTCAGGGGTGCTGGATATGGGCGTTGAGGCCATGATGATGATAGGTGCTCTAACTGGTTTCGTAGGGGCCTATTATTCTGGAAACCCTTGGATTGGGATACTGACTGGTATGATCGGTGGAGTGTTGGTAGCTCTTATTGCGGCCTACTTTTACGTCACTCTGGGTGCCAACCAGGTCATAACGGGAGTGATACTGGTGGTCATGACCGGGGCCCTGGTCATTCTCCTGAACCGTATCATTTTTGGCGGTTCCTATATCCCACCCCGCGGCACTGGCTTCGAGGTTGTCCCAATCCCCTATCTATCCGAGCTGCCCGTGATTGGTCCTATTCTCTTTCGGCACAACGTGCTTACCTATGTATCCTGGTTGTTGGTACCTGTTGCCTACTTTGTTCTCAACTGGACTACAATCGGATTGAGCGTGCGAGCGGTTGGGGAAAACCCATTGGCCGCTGATTCTGTGGGGATAAATGTGACTCGGGTCCGCTATGCGTGCACAGTCTTTGGCGGGGCCATGGCTGGCTTGGGCGGTACCTTCTTGAGCCTTGGCTATATGAACATGTATGTCACTGGCATCACGGCCGGC
>JAUWNP010000307.1 GCA_030612585.1 Anaerolineae bacterium | reverse complement strand
GATCTGGAGCGGGAGTTCATTGACTTCGCATTCGTCATCGAAAATGGCGCGCGCGTTTTTCGCCCCGGCCGGCCGTTCAGCAATGGGTTGGCCGAGTATGTCATCCGCCACCGTGCTCCACTTCTCATCCAATCGAACGTGGCAGAGATGGCAAAGCGTCTGGGGGTAGAGCCGATTGGGAGGGCGGCACAGTCGTGGCTCGGCGTGCCGATGATCGCGGAGAATCGGGTACTGGGTGTTATTTGTGTACAGAGTGACGAGCAGGCCGACGGTTACGACGAGCGCCACGTGGAGATGCTCTCGACTATCGCAGCGCAGGCTGCGATGGCTGTGTCCAGTGCCCAACTCTACGGTCAGGCCCGTCAGCGGGCTGCGGAATTGGCGATGCTGAACACCATCTCCGCGGCCGTCAGTTCAACTCTTGACCTGGACCGCGTGCTGGAATTGATAGTCTCCTCCGTGATGTCGTTGATGGGCAGCCAGAAGTCGGCTATCTTCTTGCTGGATAAGACACAGGGGGCGTTGGGGCTAGGGGCCTCCAAAGGGCTGAGCGAGGGGTACGTGCTGGCCTACGAGGGACTGTCGCTGACGGAGGGGGGACCGGCCATAGTCTTGCAGGATGAGAAACTGCTGCTCGTCGCCGACGTCCACTCCGACCCGCGCTTTGCCCGTTCTCGGGAATTGGCGGTACAGGAGGGTTTCCGGGCCTTCGCTGGTGTGCCGTTGATTGTGGAGGACGAGGTGATTGGCGTGTTGGCGACTTTTTTCTCCGACGTGCATCACTTCGGCCTGGCCGAGGCGGACCTGTTGACCACCTTTGCCAACCAGGGCGCGGCGGCCGTGGCGAACGCTCGCCTGTATGCGAGAACCCAGCGCGCCCTGGTGCGTCACGTAGAGGAACTTTCGGCGCTTGAGGTAATTGGCCGCGAACTGTCCATCACGCTGGACCTGGACCGGGTCATCAATCTGGTGTTGGACTGCGCGATGCAGGCGACTGGCGCTACGTTGGGGGCTGTTGTGATGATTGCCCCAGAAAAGGGAAGGGGGCGCATCGTCTCATGCCGAGGCTGCACGGGATCGTTGGTGGAGGCTGGCGAGGCGGATGAATGGCCGATAGATGTGGGGCTCATTGGGCGGGCCATATCTACGCGGCAGTCCGTGCTGGTGGAGGACGTGGGCCAGGACTCTGACTACGTACCGACGTTGGGTGTGAAGAGCGACAATCAGCAGGATATGCTCTCCCAGTTGGCTGTCCCCATCGTGTGCAAAGGAGGAGTGCTGGGGGTGATCAACCTGGAAAGCACTCGCTTGGCGGCTTTTGACAGTCAACATGCGGTTTTCGTCGGACACCTGGCCACTCAGTCGGCCATCGCGATTCAGAATGCGCAACTCTTCCAGCGGGCTGCCGAGGGGCGCGACCGGCTGCAAGCAGTCATGAACTCCACGCATGAGGGCATCCTGATGTTGGACGTCACTGGGCGCGTAGTGCTGGCGAATCCGATGATCGAAGAGTTGTGGGACATGAGGTGGGCAGAACTGGCGGAGCGCAACCTGCGGGACTTGCTGCGTGGCTCTGGCAGGCGACTAGCAGCACAACTGGGTTACAGTCGGGAAGAACTCTTACGCCTCCTGACCCAACTGCCGACCGGCCCGGCCGAACTGGGGAAAGACACCTACGAGATTGATGCTCCACGCTGGCGGGTCATTGAGCGGGTGGGGACTCCGGTGCTGGACGAAGGCGGGCACGTGTGGGGCTGGATGCTGGTATTGCGCGACGTGACGGAGGAGAAAGAACTGGAGCGGATGCGGGAGGACGTGACTCGTATGATCGTGCACGACCTGCGCAGCCCGCTGGCCGCGATTTTGGGCGGTCTGGAGTTGATAGAGAACGCCGCAAGGGAGCAACCCCGGGATGGCCTGCTGGTTCAAGCGCTGGATATAGCCACCTACAGCGCGCAGCGGTTGCGTGACCTGGTGGATTCGTTGCTTGACATAAGTCGCCTGGAAGCGGGGCAGACCAAACTCAACCAGCAACCCCATGCACTGGCCGCGTTGGTGCACTCGGCAATATCTGTGGTGTCACCGCTGGCAGATGAGGCCGACTTGCGGCTGAAGGTCGAAGTTCCCGATGATCTGCCGCCAGTGGAGGTGGATGATGAGTTGATTGAGCGGGTATTAATCAACCTGCTCGACAACGCGGTAAAATTTACGCCGCTTGGCGGGCGTATCACCGTCAGCGCGCAGCCGGAGGATGGAGCCTTCGTGCGCTGCTCGGTACGCGATGTCGGGCCGGGCATCCCACGCGAGTACCGGGATCGCATATTCGAACGCTTCGTGCAGATACCAGGGCAGAGTGGGCGGCGGCGGGGCACCGGGCTGGGCCTGGCGTTCTGTAGGCTGGCGGTGGAAGCACACGGAGGACGCATTTGGGTCGAAAGTGAGGAGGGGCGGGGCAGCCACTTCCACTTCATGTTGCCGATGGCGCAATGTGAGGTAGGGGGTTAGGGAATGAAGGTGTTCGTTCAATAGGATATAACAAAGGAGGCAACGATGGAAGCAATCTGGCAGTGGGGACTTGAGTTCATCCGCACCATCCAACTGGTGCAAGGACCGACGCTCGACGCGATTTTCGAGACTATCACTTTCCTGGGTGAGGAAGAGTTCTTCCTCATCCTCCTCCCGTTGATGTTCTGGTGTGTGGACTTCACGGTGGGGGCGCGTCTGGCCCTCGCCTATCTCCTCTCGGTCTACGTCAACACCGGGCTCAAGGACCTGTTTGCTCATCCACGCCCGTTCGAACTCGACCCGACGGTGAAACTGCACGACATCGGGGGATATGGGCTGCCCAGCGGCCATTCCCAGTCGGCAGTCGTCGTGTGGGGCACCATCGCAGCCGGGTTTCGCAAGGCCTGGCTGTGGGTCGTTGCTATCCTGCTGATGGTGCTGATGGGCTTCTCCCGCATCTATCTGGGGGTGCATTTCCCCACCGACGTGTTGGGCGGTTGGGCGGTCGGCGCCGTCTTCCTGGCGGCCTACCTGGCGCTGGAACCGCGCTTCACAGCCTGGCTCAAACAGGCCGGCCTGGCCGTGCAACTGGCGCTGGCCGTGTTCGTGCCGCTGGCGCTGCTGTTGCTTCATCCCACCAAGGACACGGGCAGTTCGATGGCAGTGCTAATGGGGATGGGCGCAGGGGTGGCGCTGACCAGGCAGGTGGCTCCCTTCAGCGCGGATGGCCCGTTGTGGCAGCGTGCTGTGCGCTTCCTGGTTGGCGTTGTTGGGTTGCTTGTCCTCTACGTCGGCCTCACACGTGTGTTTCCCGCCGAGGGTGAGTCGCTCTACTTCGTCATGCGCGTCGTGCGCTACGCGTTGGTGGGGTTGTGGGTCGGGTTGGGCGCGCCGTGGGTGTTCCGAAAACTACGGCTGACGTCGAACGGATAGCAGGCGTGCTTCTCATTCATCGTACTGCCTACCTCGGTATCTAGACAGCGTGCCGATTGCGGCTGCAAAAAGCATCACGACCGCCAGTCCGACCAGCATTGGCCAGGCGGGCGGGTCCGGCGTCGCTGGGTTGGATGGCCGGGGAGTGGAGGAGGGTGTGGGAGTGTGGGTGAGTGGGGGTGTGGGTGGGGGGGGATGGGGGGGTGTGGGGGTGGGAGGGTGCGGGGGGGAGGGTGAGAGGCTGGCGGGGGGGTGGGGCGATGG
>JAUWNP010000163.1 GCA_030612585.1 Anaerolineae bacterium | reverse complement strand
CATACTCCGGGCTGAGCCGCAGCGCCTCGTCGTAGGCCGGGATCGCCCGATCGTCCGCCCCCAGGCCGGGGTAGGCCATGCCTCGGTTGTTTTAGGCCGCGGCATCCTGCGGGTTGAGCCGCAAAGCCTCGTTGTGATCCGCGAATGCCCGCTCGTACTCCCCCAGGCCGGTGTAGGCCAAGCCTCGGTTGTTGTAGGCCGCGGCATCCTGCGGGTTGAACCGCAGCGCCTCGCCGTAGTCGGCGATTGCCCGCTCGTGCTTTCCCAGGCTGTCGTAGGCCGCGCCCCGGCCAGTATAGGCCTTGGCATACTGCGGGTTGAGCCGCAGTGCCTCGTCGTAGTCCGCGATCGCCCGCTCGTATTCACCCAGGCCGGTGTAGGCCAAGCCCCGGTTGTTGTAGGCCTCGGCCAACTGCGGGTTGAGCCGCAGCGCCTTGTCGTAGTCCGCGATCGCCCGCTCATACTCTCCCAGGTCGGCATTGGCTACGCCCCGGTTGTTGTAGACCTCGGCGGACTGTGGGTTGAGTCGCAGCGCCTCTATGAAGTCCTCAATCGCCCGCTTGTACTCCCCCAGATAGGCATAGGCCAAGGCTCGGTTGTTGTGGGCCTCGGCATCCTGCGGGTTGAGCCGCAGCATCTCGTCGTAGTCCGCGATCGCCCGCTTGTACTCACCCTGGTAAAAGTATGCCGTCCCTCGGTAGGAATGTAGCATCTCCGGCCCGACCATTCCTTCCGGCCACACGCCGGGCGCTAGGGCGTCGGTGAAGCGCCGGATGGCCTCCCTGTAGTCCACCGCCTCGTAGCGGGCCAGGCCGCTCACAAAGAGCATTAGCGCGCTCATCTCGCCGGAAAGGCGGTCCTGCAACTGGAATGACTCCAGTTCGGCCACGGCCGCCTGCATCTGGTACGGTTCTTCCCCCCGCAAGGTCAGGTACTTCGAACTGCTTAGGTTCTCCACATGGACGGTCACCCGCACGTCGCTCTCGGTCCTGGCGTACCAGCCCCACAGGACCAGGTCGGCCCGGCGCCGGCGGCCCTCCTCCCGCGCCGCCGGGCTCCCCTCCTGCTCCATAATGGGCCGGCCCAGCGCCACCACTACCGTGTCGTCGTATCCAGCCAGCGCCTCCCGTAACTGGACCAGGATCTGCTCAGTCACGCGGTACTGCTCCGGCTCCGGCCCGGTGAAGTCGGCCACCAGGATGACCACCTTGCTGCGCAGCGCCTGGTCGTGCCGGTAGAGAGCATATCCGGCGATGGCAGGGGCAAGCAGCAGGAGAACGAGTACCGCCAGGGCGAGCCGGCGCCACCGGGGATAGGCCGGGATGCGCCGTTTGGGGTCAATGCGGCCGGGCACGCGCCGCCAGGCCACGTAGCCGGAGACGAGCGCCAGAGCCAGCCAGCCCAGGGCGGCCGTCACCCAGGTCACGGTGGACTGGTCGCCGCGCCAGAGTTTGAGGAACTGGACGGCGGCGGTCACAGTGCCGAGAACAGCGGTCACGACACCAAGAATCAACTTGATCAGTTCCAAGTGCTGCTTCAGCCAGGCCAGCGTGCGCTCCATCTCTGGTTCCTTTAGGTCAACTCGCCCCATCGCTCGGAAGTGCCTCCATTTTATCACCTTATCGGCTGGCGCGCCAGTATCCCGCGCCGCTGTGAAGAGGCGGCACTGGGAATTCCCCTCCCTCCCGTAGGGGAGGGGTGGGGTGGGGGCCTCCAGCCACGCGCACGGTGATGGCCCCGGGCCGGGCACACTGCGGCACAGCGACCACGGCCCTTGCAATGCTCGCTGATGTGTGTCCGGCCGTCATTCAGGGAGCGGGTATGTTGAAGATGTGTTTGGAGTAGCCGATGATGCCGGATGCCAGGGCCGGCGGGGTTCAAGTGTTCGGGTGACGTCGGCCTAAACATGCGGCCCGGAGAGCATCTCCGGGCTGGATTCCTGTACCAGCGAATGTCGCGTGACTTTCCGCCGTGGCCGAGATCGTTGCCCTGGACTCCGCCGTCTGGTTCACCCGCGCCTCCACCGCCGCCAATTATGTTTCAGCGGCCTTTGCAGCGTCCTTCTCCTCCTCCTCCTTCCTCGTCGAGACAACTGCAGCGCTGATGAGCAGAGCTATCTGCACGATAGGCATTCCAATGTAATTGATCCAAGGAGAGCGAAAGGTCGGAATCAGCACTGCAATCGCCCCGAGAATCGCAGCCAAAAGTAGTATCAACACAGATCCGCCGATACGGTTTCCGAGAGAAACTTTCTTTGCGAAGAAGAGATAAGCGAGTCCGATGAAGTCAAGCATCAGGGTTCCGGAAGCAAACTTGTAGAGTTGTTCTTGCGAAGAGCTAGATGTTTTGAATACCGCAGCGGGAAGTACTGTGAAGTTCCTTTGCTTTTGGTAGCTTTCTACGAGTTCTACGTATTCGTCTTTGAGATTGTCGGAATCCAAAACTCCATTCTTTTCTAGCTCGAGTAGCATGGACACAATTTCTATATCATTCTTGCTGCCAATCGAGGAGAGGAAGTGCGTTCTCGACTCCAGCAATAGGACAATACCTAGAACCACGATGCCCCAGACAAAGAGCTTCCAGAACCTCTTGCCTTCTAGCTCCACAATGAACTTTAGTATTATTGCTGAGATGATCTCACCCATAGGTTTTCTCCCCGCTCTTACGTTATGCTTCTGCACCTACCCTTCCATCAAACACACGGTCTCTGTCGGTGCCACAATGCCCCACAATGTTGTCCCGCACCACTCAGATTAGCTCTTCCAGCGACCGCCGTATCTCCTTCAATTCCCTGTCCGTGATGGACCACAGTTCCGCCGCCGTCTCGTCTACCTGCGCCTCGACCGCTGCCAGGCCAGCCTCGTCCCCTGCCGCCGCCAACTGGTGCGCCTGCTGCGACAGTGCCACCAGGTGGGTATGGATGGGGTTCCCCGCGTCGAACTGTGGCACGGCAATATGTTTGAGAACGTGGGGAGATGGATGCAGAGCTACATACGCTTGGACGACGAGGCGGCTGGGTGCAGAGTTGAGAGTGGCACACACAAAGTGCGCTTCGTTGGCAGATTCGCAAGGGATGAGAATAAGCGTGTGGTCAGGTATGATTACCTTGTCTTCAAGATGATTGCTCTGGTGAGTAGATACGACCGCTGCGTTGATGCCGCGGGCCACTTCGCGCCACACCACCTTATACGAAGCAAAGGTGTATGGTGCAACGTTGTACATAGAGTAGAAAGGATCAGCCGCAGGGTCGAAGTAGCGTTTCATGCCGCTACGACTCCTCAGGATGTCCTCAAAGCGTTTGAGGTAGCCGTACAGGTGCGGGTACTCGATGCGCATTTTGCTTTCTTCGTACCCCTTGCGTGTTTCAGGGTCTTGCACGACCAGGATGTAGGCACTAGAGTTGGCCTGCCAGCGGCTCACTTCCCGGCCGCGCAAGAGGGGATACACCAGGTCCGGCTCCACAGCCGCTTGCTCGCTGGCAATCTCACGTTTGCCAATGTCTTCCAGGTTGTCTATCAGCGCGAGCCCATCAGGGCGCTTGCCGAGTAGCCTGACCCAATAAATGCCGTTGGCCCAGGTACAACTGCCCGCCCGCGCCTGGTAGTCCGCCGGGCCGATGACTTTTTGCAGTGCCTTGAGCGCCGCCTTGCGGGCGGTCATCCAGGGCGATCTGGGGTTACTACTGTCCACCGGCTGCGCCCACAGGTTGGCTCGCGTCGTCTCGCCCATCACCTCGTCCAGCGATTTGTCAATGTCCACGCGGGCGCGGCCCGTACCCTTGCCCCAGAGCGTGTAGGGCACCGGGTAGCGGATCTTCTGCCCTCGCTGGCAGACCATCACGCTGGTGCGGTTGGTGGCCCCCTCGAAGGGTTGCAGGTGCGACATGTCGTCCACGTGCAACACGCGCAGGCGTTCACCCTTCTCCCCCAGCCTGAAACGGCGGAAGCCGTCCCCCGCCCCCTTGGTCTTGAAGACGGTCTGCGTGATGACGAAGCCCAGTTTGCCCCCCTTCTTCAGGTAGTGGTCAATGGAGGCGTAGGCAAAGAGCATGGCCAGGTCCTTCTTGCCCCCGCCCAGGCGGGCGGCGTGCCCCTTCAGGCTGAACAGACCGTAGTCCACCCACAGCCGCTTGGTCGCCTCCCGATACTCGTCGCTCAGGCTCTCCCAATTCACCCAGGGCGGGTTGCCCACCACAAAGTCACACTCCCCCACCAACACCGGGGCGAAAGCGTTTTTGATGAGACGCGCCCAGATGCCGTTGCGCCCCTCCTGCTCCAGGGCAAGAAAGCGACGGTAGAGGGCCTCCAACGTCGTCTCGGTCATAGGCTGGCTCACGGTCAATTCGCGGCGGGCGCGGGCCAGGAACTCCTCTGGCTCGTATTCGTCGCGCACGCAACTCTCCAGCAGCGCCGAGAGATCGCCCATCTCGCCGGTCGCCACTGTCTCGCTGGGAATCTCGAAGTCGCCGACGACGGTGTGCAGGCGGTAACTCTTGCCGAAGATGTCGGCCCGCTCGGTGGGGGTGAGGATACTGTCGCACATGTAGACCGGCAGGTCCACCGGGCCGCGCCGGTAGCGCAGCAGGTCGCCGAGGGCCAGCAGGTAGTTGGTGCGGGCGGCGATGACGCTGAGCGGGTTGAGGTCAAAGCCGACGATGTTGCGCAACGCCGCGTCGAGCACGTCGGCGGGCGGGATGAGGTGGTCGGCACCGTGCTGGCGCAGCCGCCGCAGGGCCAGGATGAGGAACGTGCCGCTGCCGCAGCCGGGGTCAATCAGCCGCTTGTCCGGCTCTCCCTTGTAGCCCACCTGGTTCAGCAGTCGCTCGGCCAGCCAGTCGGGGGTATAATACTCGCCCAGGTCGTGGCGCAACTTGCGTGGCACCAGGTATTGGTAGAGTTTCTTGAGCAGGTCGCGGGTGTGTTCCGGCTCCAGCGTGCTGGTGGCGGGCTCGAAATCGGCCAAGGTCCGGGCCATCGCTCGGATGCCGTCGGCCAGCGAGCCTCCCGCAGGTTCCGAACCTGCGGGAGGCTGAGCGTCCCATGCATCCAGATACCAGCCGAAGAAGTCCCCTTCGAGAAAGTTGTTGATGCCCAGCAAGGCAAAGGTGCCGCCGTTCTCCAGGTTGGTCAACTCGCGGCGCAGTTGCTTGTCCGTCGCCGCAGGCAGCGCTGCGACGAAGGAGCCCACCAGCGCGCCGCCCTGCAGCGAGGCCAGTTCCACTGCCAGGAACTTCATCAGCAGCGCGTAGTAGGTGTGGACGGCGAAAAAGAGCGGTTTCAGTAGGGGCAATCCCTCGTGGTTGCCCATGTGGTTGCCTATGTGGTTGCCCATGGGGTTGCCCTCGTGGTCGCCCATGTGGTTGCCCTCGTGGTTGCCCAGGTGGTCGCCCACCATCCGGTAGAGCGCCGCTAATTCGGGCGCGTCTCTCTCTGCCCTGCTCAACTCCTCGCCGTAGATGATGCCGAAGATGCGCTCCCACTCGGCGAAAAAGGTCGCCACGCGGGGATGATCGCGGTGGGCCTGCAGAGCGGTGTAGAAGACGTTGACCAGACGGGGGGCGACGTCACCCTGGGGGCCGAAGTCGGCGGCCAGCGCTTCGGGCGTGAGTGGCTTGCGCGAGAGGGAGCGCAGGTAGAGTAACAGCAGTTCGATGCTCTCTCGTCCCACCGGCACTGGCCCGACCATCTGGAAGCCGCCGGGTAGTTCGGCTAGACTTCCGAAGTCTGTCAGACTTCGGAAGTCTAAGAAGGTGGCCTGCGTGCCGGGCAGCGGCGGCAGGGGAGATTCCCGCACCCGCCCGCTGGCGGAGTAACGCAGGAACAGGATTTGCTCCCCGTCTAGCCCAATGCCGATCATCCTCTCCAACCCTTCGGCTACGCTCAGGGCAGGTGCCTCGACCTGTTTGGCCCGTCCCCCGGCGCGGCGGGCCTGCGGTGAGCCTCGTCGAACCGCCAGGTCGGTCAGATACCGGGCAATTTGCTTGGCCAGCCTGGCCGGGAAGCCCTTCTCGGCCAGGCGGCCCGGCCGCTTATACTCGATGACCGCGTGGCCGTAGACGGCATCGGCGGAACCGCTGAGGGTGGTCTTTTCGTATTCGGGTGTAGCCGTCAGCCCCAACGCCTGCAAGGTTGCACCGAGGGCGTGTTCGACACCCATGCGCAAATCCTCTTCCGAGCGGGCGCGCCCGGCGACTCGCCGAATGGCTTGGGCTAGATTTTCAGCAGCGATCAGATCGGAACTCATAGTCATCTCCCTGCATAGGTGACAGACACAGGCAGATTATAGCCCAACGGCGGCGCTTGCACAAATGCCAGTTCTTCCTTCCAGCCACAACAAAAATGCCCGGCGCCTTAGAGGCGCCGAGCATCTGCAAAATCCTCCTTACAGAAGGTGGGCTGGGAGCGGCTATCCTTCCAACGCCTCCAGTAGCGCCGGGAGAACCTCGGCCGGGTTCGCCTCCAGGCAGAGGTCGGCCACCTGGAAGATGGGCGCGTCTGGGTCGGGGTGGATGGCGGCGATGAACTTCGCCCCCTCAATCGCGGCGTTGTGGAACGTGTCGCCCCGGATGCCCACCGCCACGTAGACATCGGGCGCAACTGTCACGCCGCGCACGTCCACGATCTGCTCGGGCTCGATCCAGCCCGCATCTCGCGCCCCCCGGTCGCCGGCCACCTGGCCGCCCAACGCTGTCGCCAGCCGCTTGACCATCTCGAAGGCTTCGGCGAGCTCAGCCGAGCCGTCGCTCGCCTGCCTGCCGGCGGCCACGATCACCCGGGCCTGGGCAAGCGGGACCGGAGGCGGCTCAAAGCCCTCGGCCGGCCCCACCACGCGCACGGCCGGCACTACCGGCTCGACATCAAGCGAAGTCGGTTCTCCCTTGCGGTAGGAATCAATGAAAGGAGCGGGGAAGGCCCCCGGCTCCACAGTGAGAAACTGAGGCCGGGCCTTGGGGCAGGCGGCGATTTCGAAGTACTCACCACCGTAGATCGGGAAGGTGGCCACCACCGTCCGGGTGGCTTCGTCCAGGCTGGCCGCGACTACGTGTTCGATCAGCCCACCACCCAAACGCTGCGCCAGCCGTGGCGCTAACTCCTGCCCCTGCGTGGTGGTCCCGAAGATGACCACCTCCGGCTGCTCGGCCTGGAAGAGATCGGCCAGCACCTTCAGGTAGGGCTCCAACGCAAACTGGGCCAGCGAGGGGTGGTCGGCCACGCGCACGCCGTCGGCCCCCGCCTGGTAGAGGGTCTGGGCCAGGCTTGTGGTGAGCCCTTCGGCTTCGCTCAGGGCAGGCGTGGCCGAACCATCCGCTACCCCCTCGCCCAGCAGTACCCCGTAGACGTAGGCCCCCAGTGCGTCGGCCAGGGTGCGGGCCGCGCCCAGTGCTTCCAGCGTCACCGGAGCCACCGCTCCATCCACGATGTCGGCCACGACCCAGATGCCGCCACCGCCCTCGGCCTCGGAGACCTCCTCCTGCTGTGCCATCAGTAAGTCGAGATATGAAACGTCCATCGGCCTCTCTCCTCTTTTCTCTCTCCTCTTCTTTCCTCTACTCGCGCACTCGTTGCCGGAGTGCGCCTGCCAGTGCCTGGGCCATCTCCTCAGGCGTGCCGCTCAGTCGCACCCCTCGCTCCCGCTCCGGTGGGAAGTCCTGCCCCCGTTTCTCCAGGAGTGGTTGGAGCGCCGCTTCATCCACCATGCCTGCCCTGAGCCCAGTCGAAGGAGCCTGCCCTGAGCCTGTCGAAGGGTCGCTCACGTCCCACCTCTCCACCGCATCGTCTGCCCGGTAGACGTTGATGAGGCGCACGCCGTCGGGGTAGCGGGGCTTGAGTGCTCCTGGTAGGATAGTGACGACGGCTGGCAGGTCTGCCTCGACAGTCACGTAGTCAGTTCCATTCTGGAGCACTGCCTGCACTTGCCCGTCGGTTGCCTCTACTTGCCAGACGCCGACGATCTGGGGCCAGCCCAGCGCCTCGGCCAGCCGGGGACCCAGTTGACCCTGCCCGGTGTCCATAGTAGTTGCGCCGGTCAGGATCAGATCCGCCCCTCCCAGTCGCTCCACTGCTGCTGCCAATACTCGGGCCATACTTGCGTCGCCAGCGTGGGGCAAGTTGCCAACTTGCCCTACGAAGTAGATCGCCCGGTCTGCTCCGGTCGCCAGCGCCTGGCGGAGCACGTCGTCGTCGGGCAGCGGGCCCCGTGGGAGGGCCACCACCTCAGCGCCGGTGGCATCCTTGATGCGCAGCGCTGCCTCCAATGCGCAGCGGTCGGCCGGCTGGAGGATATATTCCTCCCGGTTGACGAAGATGCGGCCCGCCCGCCGTTTGACCACGATCCCCCTGGGGTCGAGAACTCGTCCTAATGCCACAATGACTCTCATGGGCAACTCCTGTCGTAGTAAATGAGTAGATGAGTAAGTGAGTAGATGAGTAAATGAGGACATGAGGAAAGAGGATACTCGTCTACTCCCTCCTCATCTACTCCTTCCTCATCTACTTCTTCTTTTACTCCTCATGGTCGAATTCGCACGCCGTGCTCGCGGAAGATGTTGCTGGCGATGACGATGCGCTGGATCTCGTTTGTGCCCTCGAATATCTCCGAAATGCGGGCGTCACGGAAGTTACGCTCGATGGGGAAGTCCCGTGTGAAGCCCAGCCCGCCGTGGATCTGCAGTGCCATGTCAATGGCGCGGGAGGCTACCTCGGAGCCATACATCTTGCACATCGCCGCCAGTCGGCCGAAGGGCTGGCCTGCATCCACAAGCCAGGCCACCCGGTAAACCAGGCTGCGCAGTGCCTCGATCTCTGTGGCCATGTCCGCGATTTTCCACTGTACCGACTGCTTGTGGGCCAGTTCCAGGCCGAACTGCTTGCGGGTCTTGGCCCAGTGGATGGATGCCTCAAGTGCTGCCTGTGCCCCGCCCAGGCAGGCTGCGCCTAGTGTCAGCCGGCCCATGTCGAGCGACTGCATGAAAACGACGAAGCCCTCGCCAACCTTGCCCAGCACGTTCTCGTGGGGCACCCGCAGTTCCTCGAAGACCAACTCCGCGGTGCTCGTGCCCCGGATGCCCATCTTATCCTCTTCCCGGGCCACCGAGAAGCCCTCCCAACCGGTCTCGACGATAAAAGCGGTGATGCCGCCCCGGGCACCCAGCGCCGGGTCGGTCACCGCCATCACGGTGACGATGTCCGCATAACCACCGTTGGTGATAAAGACCTTGCCCCCGTCCAGGAACCAGGAGTCCCCCTCGCGGACGGCACGGGTGCGGATGGCGGCGGCGTCAGAGCCAGCGTTGGGCTCGGTCAGGCCGAAGGCGGCGAATTTCTCCCCTCGCGCCAGTGGCGTCAGGTACTTCCGCTTCTGCTCGTCGGTCCCCCCCAGGTGGATCGCCATCGCGCCGATGCCGATGTGGGCACCCACGTTGGTCGCCGTGGAGGTGCAGACCCGGCCCAATTCCTCCATCAGGATACAGTAGCCAGCCTCGCCAGCCCCCATCCCGCCGTACTCCTGCGGGAAGCAGACGCCCATGAGGCCGATTTCGCCGAGTAAACGTATTTCCTCAAGAGGTACCCTGTGCTCCCGGTCAATCGCCGCCGCTATAGGAGCGATCTCGGTCTCGGCAACCTCCCGGATCATCCGGCGCAGGGCAGTATGTTCTGGAGAAAACGTAAAGTCCATATTTCAGCCTCCTACGGCGTGATCTCGAAATCCAGATCGGCAAAGATCCGCTGAGCGATCCGGACATCATGCAGTTCTGTCGGCCCACCGATGATGCCCAGCGCGCGGGCATCACGGTACTTGCGGGCCATCGGGTAATCCTCCATGTAGCCGTAGCCGCCCATCACCTGAACCATACGG
>JAUWNP010000106.1 GCA_030612585.1 Anaerolineae bacterium | reverse complement strand
GTCTGATTGTATTTCTTGAGCGATTAAGGAATTCAACCCCATGCGTGCTGTACTCCCTGCCACAGTGGTGATATGAAGTTGTAGTGCTAATCACGTTTCACGTGTTGCGTGTCACTGGGTTTCCAGCGTCACGTCAATCAGCCAGGGGAACCACCCCTGTGCGTCGAAACGGAGCCCTTGCACCTGGTTGCTCACCCCGTTCAGGTTGACGTAGTCGCGGATGGGAATCACAAGCGCCTGATCCATCGCCCGGAGTTGAACCTGGCTGTAGAGCGTAGCCCGCTCTGCATGGTCGGACGTGCGCGCGGCTTCCTCCAGCCAGGCATCCAGTTCGGCGTCGTCCACCTTTGACCAGTTGAACCCAGCCTGGGAATGGAAGAATTTGCGTAGGATGTCGGGGTCGCTGCCGGAGAGGGCGAAGGGGATCAGGTGATGCTGGCCATCCCCTGCTATCTTCAGTGCCTCCGGGAAGGACACTACCTGGCTGTTCACATCAACCCCCAGTTCCGACCATTGGGCTGCCAGCAGTTGTCCTACCTCCGGCATATAGCCCCAGCCCATCAGGTAGAGGTCGAGAACCAACGGTTCCCCGGCCCGGTCGCGAACGCTATCACCGTCGGTATCCACCCAGCCAGCCTCATCTAGCAATGTCGCGGCCTGTGCCGGGTCGTAGGTATGATAGTCTTGCACCGCTGGTTCATAACCAAGCGTGACTGCCGCCAGCGGCCCATAAGCCACCGGGGAGGTGTCCCGAAAGACGGTGGAGATGATGGCCTGGCGGTCGGCCCCGTAGAGGAGCGCCTGCCGCACCCGAATGTCGTCCAGCGGTGGGCGGGTGGTGTTCATGAAGAACATCAGCGAGATACCTGGGATGGACACCGCTTCGATGCGAAAGTCGGAACTGGCCTCCAGCCGGGCCGCGTCCTGCGGGGGGATCTCCCCCATCACGTCCGCCTCGCCGGTCTCCAGCGCGGGGGAGCGGGTAGGGGGGTCGGTGAAGAAGTGGAACTCGACCTCCTCCACCTGGGCGGTCTCGTGCTGGTAGACGGATGATCCCCAGGCGTAGTCGGGGTTGCGCCGCAGTAACAGGTGATCCCCCGGCACGTACTCGGCGAAGACGAACGGCCCGGTGCCCACTTGGTGCAACTGGTACTCGTCTCCCCACTGCTCGACGGCGGCGGGAGAGGCTATCCCCAGATAGACCTGGCTGAGCGAGTCGAGGAGCGGTGCGAAGGGCTCGCTAAGATGGATGCGGGCTGTGTATTCGTCTACCACCTCCGTCCGCTCGTAGGGGCCTAGCATGAAGCGCGCCTTCTGCGAGGCCAGGTCCGGGCTGGTGATGCGCTCCAGGTTGAAGCGCACCGCCTCGGCGTTGAAGGGGGTGCCGTCGTGGAAGGTCACTCCCTGCTTGAGGTAGAAGGTGTAGACCAGCCCATCGCCGGAGATCTCCCATCGCTCCGCCAGGCCGGGGGCGAAGTCCTCAGTCTCAGGCCCAGTCTCGGGAGCCTGGTAGACGAGCGTGTCGTACACCGATGTGAGAGGAATGCCCAGTTCGGAGGATGTGTTGACGTGGGGGTCAATCCCCGACGGTGCCAGCGTCAGGCCGTAGACGATGCGTGTGCCGGAAGATGGAATACTGCAGCTAACTGACAGTACTGCAAGCAGCGCGAGGAGGGAAAGCAGACGTTTCATTACGTGTATCTCCTTGAAACTGGTAGATTGGTAAATTATATCACGCCCCACAAGGTTGACAAATCGCGCCCCCAACGGTACAATGTCTTCCCATGCAAGA
Source organism: Anaerolineae bacterium (assembly GCA_030612585.1). The sequence goes on along the minus strand of JAUWNP010000106.1, from coordinate 13,223 downwards.
AACCGTCAAGCCTCTTGATCGCAATCGTCTGAGCGTGCTGATAGCTGTACTTCTGCTGGGTAGCGTGATCTTTCGCTTCATTGAACTGCCCGAGCGCGTGTGGAACCTGCAGACGCTAGGGTCGCCTCTGGAGATCCACGTCACGGAAACCTGGCTGCTGATCACACTGATGGTTGGGCTGGTCTGTACCGGTACCAGTCTCATCCTGCATGATCACCCGCATCTGGTGGAGCACTCTGGGCGACCCATCTATGTCTCCTGGATTCTGCCCGGTGTGCTCATCGGACTCTCCGCTTACCTGCTGGCGCGCATTTCCACGTGGCCCATGTGGATCGGAGGTCTGACCCTGGTCGGCATTGCCATCAGTCTGGTCATCTCTACCGAGTACACCGCTGTTTCCTCCGATGCTCCTGGCTATCCTACGGCCCGGCTGGCCCTCAACGTGCTGGCCTACTTGCTGGTATTCACCCTATTTGCTATCATTTACCATACCCGCACTCGCAGTCTGGTGACTGCTACCTTGACACTACTTACGGCCACGCTGCTGGCACTTGACTTGCTAAGCGTGGCGGACGTGCCGCTGCGGCGCGTGGTTCTTTTCGCCGGCATCGTCGGCCTCATCGTTGGCGAGAGTACCTGGGCACTGAATTACTGGCAGGTCAGCGCCTGGGTCGGCGGGCTGTTCCTGTTGCTTATCTTCTACATCACTGTCAATGCGGCTCACCAGCACCTGCTAGAGCACCTGAGTGGGCCAATCATGGTGGAGTTCGTCATCGTCGCCATCATCGTGCTGATCATCATCTTGCTAAAGGTCCCTTGAGGGCGCGGTCACCGCGCCCCTCAAGATTGTTCTATCCTACCTCGGGAGGAAAATCTGTGCAGACTGAAACCTCATTGCTATCGGCCAAGATCCCTCTGCGCATAACGCGTCTGGAGGAACTGGCGTACAATTTCTGGTGGAGTTGGCACCGCCAGGCCCGTAATCTGTTCAAGATGCTCGACTATCCATTGTGGCGCAGCACTGGCCACAACCCGGTGAAGATGTTGCTGGAGGCGTCTCCAGAGCGGCTTGAGGAATTGGCCTCCGATCCGCTCTTCCTCCGCCAGTACGACGCCGTGTTGATGGCCCTCGACGACGACATGGGCAACGGACATCTCTGGTTTCCAGCCCAGCATCCTGACCTGACGGCTCGCCCCGTCGCCTACTTCTCGGCCGAGTTCGGGCTGCATCAGTCACTCCCCATCTATTCCGGTGGTCTTGGGGTGTTATCGGGCGACCACTGTAAGGAGGCCAGCGACATCGGGTTGCCCTTCGTCGCGGTGGGTTTTCTCTACGAGATGGGCTACTTCCGCCAGCGCATCACCGGCGATGGATGGCAGGAGGCGATCTACCCGCGCTTCAAACCGGAGGAGGTCGCGATCCGCGAGGCCCTGTGCGACGATGGAGAATGTCTGTTCGTCCCGGTTGAGGTGGGCGACCGCACCGTACAACTGCAAATCTGGCATGTCCAGGCTGGACGCACGCGCCTCTACCTGATGGACGCCGACAATGACCTGAACACTCCCTGGGATCGAGAACTGACCGCCCGGCTGTACGGTGGTGATCAGGAGATGCGCATCCAACAGGAGATCGTACAGGGTATCGGCGGCATACGGGTGCTGCGGGCACTGGCGGTTGACCCACTCGTCTTTCACCTCAACGAGGGCCATTCCGCTTTCCTAGTGCTGGAGCGCGCGCGTGAATTGGTCGAGGCCGGGCGATCGTTCGAAGAGGCTCGCCAGGTCGTGCAGGCGACGACTGTCTTTACTACCCACACGCCGGTGCCGGCAGGTCACGACGTCTTCCCCTTCCACCTGATTGAGAAATACTTCCACGCCTATTGGCCCTGCCTGGGGCTGAGCCGGGAGCAGTTCCTGGAACTGGGCAGTCACGCAGGGGAGCGACCTGGTTTTAATATGACCGCGCTGGCGCTGCGTTTGTGTGGGCAGTGTAACGGTGTAAGCAAGTTGCATGGCGAGGTGGCGCGCCGTATGTTTCAGTCGGTTTGGCCCGACAGACCGGTGGAGCAAGTGCCCATTACACATGTTACCAATGGTGTCCACGTGCCGGCCTGGACGGGTGAGGCGATGAACAGAATCTACCGCAAGTACCTGGGGCCTGACTGGATTGATCGGCACGACGACCCTGTGTTGTGGGAGCGCATCCTAGACGTGCCCGACGATGAGTTGTGGGCCGCCCACCTGCATCTCAAGCGCAAACTGACGAGCCTGATCCGCGAACGGGTGCGGCGTCGGCGTATCGCAAGAAGACTGGACGCGGAGCAGGTGCTGTGCGCCGGGACGTTCCTCGATCCTGATGCGCTCATCGTCGGATTTGCGCGGCGATTTGCCACCTACAAACGAGCCACCATTATATTCCACGATCCGGAGCGGCTGAAGCGGCTGCTACATGACCGGTCCCGGCCTATGCAGTTCATCTTCGCTGGCAAAGCCCACCCGGCCGACGATGGGGGCAAACGGCTAATTCAGCACGTCTACAACGCTGCCAAAGACCCGGCGATGGGAGGACGTATCGCCTTCATCGAGGACTATGACCTACAGGTAGCGCGTTACCTGGTGCAGGGAGTGGATGTGTGGCTGAACACCCCGCGCCGTCTCTACGAGGCCAGCGGCACCAGCGGTCAGAAGGCGGCCGCCAACGGCATCCCCAACCTGAGCGTGCTCGACGGTTGGTGGGCCGAGGGATACAATGGGGCCAACGGCTGGGCGATTGACTCTGGGCAGCAACACGACGACCCGTGGGCACAGGATGCGGCCGACGCGGAGGCGCTGTATCGTTTGCTTGAGAACGAGGTTGTACCGCTATTCTACAAGCGCGACGCCGCCGACGTACCCCGGGGCTGGGTGCAGGTGATGAAAGAGGCGATTCGCACGGCGGTGCCGGCCTTCTGTACCCGCCGCATGGTCAAGGAGTACACCGAGCGGTTCTACGTCCCGGCGGCGCGGCGCGCGGCGGAGATAAGGTGTAAGACGTAACTATACTCGTCAGGCGGATAGAACACATTCCCTGGCTTCGACTACATCAAAATCCTTGGTTACCAAAAGATCCGCTGATGGCCGCAGGGACTGCACTACTTCGTGTTCTCTTTGCAATACCTGTAGCCTAAACTCATTTTGTGGTTCTTTCCCCCTGAGGATTTGAGCCTTCTTCGTCTCATGGTAGGTTAGATCAATGAATATCCTCAAATCCGCGTCAGCCTTGAGGGGATATAGTCCTTCCACGATGAGATACTTTATGCCCTCAAAGTTTGTGATCAACCTATCTTCCTGATCGGTCAGCAGATCTATACAGGGCAAAACCGCTTCCTTACTTTCCCTGAACTCGGCGATGTTCTGGTTAATCAAGTCCCAATCGTATTCCGACAACCCAATGCTTTCTACACCGTGTCTCTTTCTCCACTCCGTTCTTTCCTGGGGAGAAACCTTGTAATAATTGTCTATGTGGAGTATCTTGGCCAGTTCCCCTTTGTCCTTCAGCCGTCTACTTATCACGTGAGCCAATTCAGATTTCCCAGAACCCGATTCACCTCCAATGGCTATCACCATTTTGCCCGACTTGATTCTGCCAAGCCTGTCAACGATCTGTTCAGCCGCTTTTTTATGCTTTTCTGTGATTAGAAGAACATCTCCTAACATTTCACGATCCTCCGTCCTTCTTTACTTCCACGTTCTCCGGCGTTACCACGAAATGATACCTGTCTCCTCTGAATCCAATACTAAAAGACACCTTGCGCCAGGCTGCCGGCAAACAGGGATCGATTCTTACCCGTTCCCCACTCACATCTAGCCCCGCATAAGCCTTCAATGCCAAAATCACTGTCCCGGCCATGACTCCTGTGTGAATGCCTTCTTTCGTCGTGCCACCCTGAATGTCCGTATAATCGCTTCTCAGTGCTTCCAGATAAAACTGCCAACTGAGTTCCCTGTCCCCCATCAGGTTCGCCAAATAGGAATGAACTAACCTGCTCAGGGTAGAGCCATGGGATGTTCTCTTCAAATAGTAGTCGAAGTTCGCCCGCAACAAATCATCTCTGGTGGAGTATCCGGCTTCATTCAGAATTCCCGTCACTTCACCTGAATCCAGATTATAGAATGTCATCAAGGCGTCTGCCTGTTTAGCCACCTTGTATTCATCCGGGGATCTTCCTTCCGCCTTCAGGATGCGGTCCATTCTACTGATATTTCCGTACATCTTTTTGTAACCGTCCCGATCCAGTTCTTTCAGATCAGAATAGCCGTCATATTGCTCCAGGACACCGTCACTTCGACAGGGCTCAGTACAGGCATCGGAAAGGGGGATGTGTATGCTCTTGCTGATATCCTTCCATCGTTCCAGTTCTTCTTCCGTCAGACCGATTTTCTCTGCCAGGTTTTTTCTGCCTCTCTCATTCAGTACATTGAGGATCTCGAAAGCCCTGTTGAAAGCCCAAACGGCCATGATGTTTGTGTAGGCATTGTCTTTCAGCCCGCCATCTGCTGAATCAGGATACTTCTCATGATACTCATCCGGCCCCATGACCCTGTCTATTTCGTAACGTCCTGTCTTCTCATTGTAGCCCGCCTTACTGGCCCAGAAACGACAGATTTCCAGGAACATCTCGGCGCCATACGTTTCGAGAAATTCAGTATCATTGGTGATCCAGAAATAGTGCCAGATGTTATAGGCAATAGCCAGGGATACGTGTCTCTGCAATGAACTATGATCGGCTCCCCACTCCCCGGACATTGGGTTTAAGTGGACCACCTGTGTCTCTTCCCTGCCGTCACTGCCGCTCTGCCAGGGGAACATCGCTCCCTCGTACCCATACTCTTTTGCATAAGCCCTGGCCTGATCCAATCTTCGATACCGGTAAAGCAGCACAGACCTGGCCGTGTCCGGGAAATGCAGATCGTAGAACGGCAGGACAAACAGTTCATCCCAGAAAATATGCCCGCGATAGGCTTCCCCGTGTAACCCCCTGGCCGGAATCCCCGCATCAATGTTTACGTTGTGGGGCGATACCGTTACCAGTGAATGGTATAGATGCAACCTGATTAGTTTTTGCGCCAGGCGGTCACCTTCTATCTGAATGTCAATTTTCTTCCATACGTCTGCCCAGGCGGCGGCACTAGCCTGTAACACCTCTTCAAAACTGCCGCTATTCTGTAGGGCCTCTTGCGCTGCTGCCAGTGGGTTCTTTATGTCCTTATCATTGGAAGTATAGAGAGATACCACTTTGTCAACAGTGATGGGACAATCTTTCTTTGCTTCCAGATCGAAGGTCGAATAGACAGCCCCCGCCTTTTTATCCAGGGTGATATCTGGATCAACACGCTCACTATTAACGGAAACAAGAACTTTGGCAACCTCTGCTATCTGAATCCGGGATTGATTGGTTTGTAGATGTATGTAACTGGTATTATCCCGCCCCCCTTCAGTAACCGGCTCCAGGTGTTTTGAACTGAGTTGTCGGTAGCGTTCAACGCCTGCGTTAATGATGCTGCCGTCTAATCCCGAGCGGACAGAAATACGCCCAGCATAGTTCAGGGGTGTAATACTGTACCTGAGCGCTGCCAAATGGGGTTGGGCCATACTGGCCAGGCGGCTGGATTCGATCAGGGTTTCTCTGGCGGCGGTATCTCTCACCACCATCCTTCTGTAAAGAACGCCATTCCGAAAATCCAACCGGCGGGTGAAACTGACGATCTCGACTTTGTTCACGTCCAGCCATTCATCATTCCCAATCCTGAACGTTAAAGGTAACCAGTTGGGACAGTTCACAAAATCTTCGTTAACGATGGTTCGCCCAGCCACCTCGGATTCCAGCCGGTTATACACCCCAGCAATGTAGGTGCCCGGATAATTCGTACCGTTCGCATCGGATTCTTCCAAGGCACCGCGAGTCCCGAAATACCCGTTCCCCACTGTGCAGAGCGCTTCCCGTGTTCCTTCTTTCTCTCTGGATTCTCTGTAGTAATCAAAGTAACTCAGGGACCATTGGTCTTCGTCGAGTCCTTTTGAGAACCACTCGTCCAGGTCCTCAATATCAATTTCTCCCATATCCCTGACGACGATATCTGCACCGTTCAGTTTCAGTTCTAGTTCGTTGTCTTCCCGGGCAATGCCCAGAACCAGACCGAAGTTTCCGTTCAATCCCGCCTGCACACCGGAAACGGCATCCTCCACGATAACGGCACGGTCATAAAATACTCCCAGATTATCGCAGGCGGTAGTGAAGATGTCGGGTTCCGGTTTTCCTTTTAATTTGAGTTCAGCGGAGACAATTCCATCTACCCGCGTTTCAAAGAGGTCTGATAGTCCGGCTGCATCCAGGACGGCCTTGCAATTCTTGCTGGATGAAGCCACACCCACTCTAATACCCCTATCACGCAGATTCTTGACAAGGTCCACGGTGGAAGAGAATACTCTCACCCCTCCCCCGGCAATCATCTCGTTAAAGAGTTCATTCTTGCGGTTGCCCAATCCACAGATTGTCTCCTGGCGCGGACTATCAGCCGGGTCACCATAGGGAAGATCAATGGTCCGCGATTGCAGGAATGAAGCCACACCCTTATACCTGGGTTTTCCATCCACATAGGGCAGATAGTCGTGGGTGTGGGAAAACTCACGGAAAGGTTCACCGGTCTTTTCGGCATAGGCCTTCAGGAACTTGTCAAACATCTGCTTCCAGGCGGCGCTGTGCACTGAAGCAGTGTGGGTGATCACACCATCCAGATCGAAGATAACGGCATCAAAGTTGTGTTCTGACATGACTATCCTGCTAATCCTTCCTCAGTTCAGGTGGTTGAAAAGCATGCAAGTAGGGGATTCAAAGGCGATGTGCACTATCTGGCTCCGTACTTCCGGATCATGCGGTAGGGATAGCCCTCTTCGATGGTGCTGACCTCGTTCAGGCGGGTCAGTTCTTCACCGGTCAGTTCCCAGCCGACGGCGCCCAGGTTGTCTTCCAATTGGGCCGGCGTGCGGACGCCGATGATGGGCGCTACGACGGCCGGCTGAGCGCGCAGCCAGCCCGCTGCGAGTACTCGCGGCAGGCCAGGGTGACCTGCGGGTAACTCTTGCCTCGCGCCTCGGCGATCTTGCCCACGACGTCGAGGATGGCCCAGTTGCGCTCGGTGGCGCGGCGCTGCCAGCCCGCTGCGAGTACTCGCGGCAGGCCTCCTCGGCGAAATCGGGCGTGATGGCGATGCGGCCTTCGGTGGGGCGGTCGCCGGGGCGGTATTTGCCAGACAGGAAGCCGCCGCCTAGCGGCCCCCACGGCGTCAGGCCCCGCCCCTCGGCCTCGAACAGCGGGACGAACTCGCGCTCGATGTCGCGCACGACCAGGCTGTACTGATACTGCGCGGCGATGAAACGCGCCCAGCCGTGGCTGTCGCTCACGCCCAGCGAATTCATGACCTCCCAGGCCTTGAAGTTACTCACGCCGATGTAGCGTACCTTGCCCGTCGTCACCAGGTCGTCGAAGGCACGGAGTGTCTCCTCGATGGGTGTGATGGGATCCCATAAGTGGGCGTAGAACAGGTCCACGTAGTCGGTGCCCAGCCGGCGCAGGCTGGCCTCGCAGCCGGCGATGATGTGCCGCCGCGAGAGGCCCACGTCGTTGGGATCGTCGCTCATGCGACCGCGGACTTTGGTGGCCAGCACGACGTGGTCGCGCCGATCCTGCAGCGCCTTGCCGGTGATCTCTTCCGAGTAGCCGCCAACGTAGACGTCGGCGGTGTCCACAAAGTTGCCGCCAGCGTCGAGGAACTGGTGGATCAAACGGATGGCGGTCGGTTCGTCGGCGCCACGGGTGTCGTCACCAAAGATCATCGTACCCAGGCACAACTCGGAGACGATCAGGCCGCTGCGGCCCAGGGGTTTGTACTGCATTTCACACCTCCATTTATGAGCATTAAAAACCATTGGCGCGGGCGACTTGACCGAGCCACCGGCCACTCGGTTTAACTGTTCGTATTTGTGTCTCCCTGTCAACCGCGATGAGACCGAAAGTGGGCCGGTAGCCGAGCAGCCACTCGAAGTTGTCAAAGGCAGACCAGGCGTAATAGCCGCGTATGTCCAGGCCGTCGTCCAGGCAGTTGGCGACGCCTCGCAGCGCCCGGCGATAGTATTCCAGGCGGCGGGGGTCGTCGGCTGTGCCAATGCCGTTTTCGGTGACGATCATGGGAACGCCAGTTACCTGCCTGGCGTAGCGCAGGGTCGCTTCCAGAGCCTCCGGCCAAAACTCGTAACCCATCTGGGTCAGTTCCACGTCTTCTTCAGGGGGCAACGGGCCGTCTGGCCCAAAACGGTCGCGGCTGTAGGTTTGTACGCCCACAAAGTCATCCCCTCGCGCAGCCTCCAGAAAGACATCCTGGATTTCACGGCGAAAGCGGTCGCGTGTGGCTTCGCCGCCTGCGGCAGCCTGCATATCTTGCAGCGCGACCGTCATCCCCACAGGCAAATCGCTATGTTCCGCCTTGATCGCCACGACGGCCTGCTTGTGCGCCGCCAGAATCACGTCGCGCCCCTGCTCTGAGCCAGCGAACAAAAATGGAGCAAATCTATCCGGCGGTACGCCAAAGGCTTGCGCAGCCGCTTCCATAAACGTTGCCTGTTGCGGATTTTCTCCCTGGTCGGATGACCACAGCAGCCGAATCATCATCGGAATATTGACTTCATTGATGGTGCAGGCAACGTCAATCAGGTCGCCGAGGTGTTGGGTGGCTTTGGCACAGTAAAGGGCAAATCTCTCAGCAGTGTCCTCGCCCGTCCATCCACCGGCGCCAATCAGCCAACGGGGTGAGGTAAAGTGATGAAACGTCACTGCGGGCTTGAGGCCGTGCTCGTGGCAAACCTCCAGCATCCGCCGGTAGTGATCCAGGGTCGCTCTGGAAAAGTGCCCTTCTTCCGGCTCGATCCGCGCCCACTCAATGGAGAAACGGTAACTGCTGAAACCCAATTTGGCTAACAGGGCAATGTCTTCAGAATAGCGATGGTAATGGTCAATGGCATCGCCTGACGGTTCCGCAAATATGGTTTCTGGCAAATGTTCCAAAACCCAAAAGTCACTGTTAACATTGTTCCCTTCGACTTGATGAGCGGCTGTGGCAGTGCCCCACAAAAACCCCGGCGGAAATTCCGTTTGCATGCTAGATCCTCCTTGAACTTTTGAGAGTGCAAATTCTTTACAAAATGAGTCAAAATTCTGGACGCAGGTTAACGCAGATGCACGCTGATTCGCCGATTCGCGGTATGTGATTTACCTCATCTTCTGTGGCCGCGCGGATGTGGATAGCCTGCCCGCCTCCAGGAGCAAGTCTGAGGGTTAGTACGGTGCCGCTGTCAACCAGTGTCTCATAGATGTCAATGGACAATGGATCGCTCTCCCAATCGGCGTCGGCTCCGTCGGCGTATATTTCGGCCACGTACTTTGTGCCCGCTTCGAGGAAGGTGAGTGGTGTCTCCAGTGTACGCTCACTTTCGCCGGTGATGCTGCCGATGTACCAGTCCTCGCTGTCTCTGTCCTGGCGAGCGATGGTGACGTATTCGCCAATTTCGGCGTGTAATACCTTCGTGTCCTGCCAGTCAACAGGCACGTCCAAGATGAATTGAAGCGCGGGATGATCCTCATAGTTTTCGGGCAAGTCAGCGGCCATGTGCAGCGGGCTGTAGATGACCACGTAAAGGGCTAGTTGTTTAGCCAGCGTGGTATTGACCCGGTTGTTGAGCCGGTATTTATCAAAGAACAGATCGAAAATGCCCGGCGTAAAATCAAAGGGGCCCGCGAGCATGCGGGTGAACGGGAGGATGGTGGTGTGCTCCGGCGGGTTGCCGCCCTCTCCATCCCACGCATTGTACTCCTGTCCCCGCGCCCCTTCGCGTGTCATCATGTTTGGATAGGTGCGCCTGATACCCGTGTCCTTGATGGGTTCGTGAACGTCCAACATTATGTGGTATCTGGCCGCTGTTTCGACCACCTTTCTGTAATGTCTCACCATGTACTGGCCGTGATGCCACTCCAATCCCACGAGATTGCCTTTTTCGTCCCTGCGTTTAATTCCCTGGCCCCAGCCCACGTACCCCGTCTTGACTGTGTTGATCCCCAGGTCGCGGTAAAAAGCGAAAGCGTCCTCCAACTGCTGTTCGTAATTCATCACGGCAGCGCCGGTCTCGTGGTGACCAACGAGCGCGACACCTTTGGCTGCTGCGTAGGCGCTCAGTTCTTCGATGGCAAAGTCGTCATAAGGTGTGGTAAAGTCGAAGCGATTCCCATATTTGGTCCAATCGCCATCCCAGCCCAGATTCCAACCTTCGACCAGCACCCCTGGGAAACCGTATTGGGCCGCAAAGTCAATATATCTCCTGGCATTTTCAGTCGTCGCGCCGTGTTTAGCACCGGAGCCCCACGTGTACTTGCCAATATGCATACCCCACCAGATGCCTACATACTTTGTGGGTTTGATCCACGACACGTCTTCCAGTTCATTGGGCTCGTTGAGATTCAGGATGAGATAGGACGTGATCAAATCACCCGCGTTTTCCGCGATCTGAATGGTGCGCCACGGGGTCTGGTGCGGGGTAGAGGCTTTCACTTTGACGCCATCTGACCATGGGACGAGGTCACAAAGCAGTGTGTTGTCGTCGGAGCCCACCAGCGTCATGGAGGCATAGTCTGTCAAATTGGCCTCGTGGATACTCAGGAACAAGCCGGTGGCGGTTTCCATGGTCAGTGGTGTATGCACGGCCTGGAGACCCCTGATGCTGAGGAAACTGACGGGGGATTCTGTGTACAGATATTCGTAGCGGTTGTCCCGGTAAGCAGGAATCCACCAGGCCTGATGATTACCTGCCAGGGCAAACTCAGTTTCCTCATCCATGATTTGGAAGTCGGAGAGGTTGTCTTGCTCGGGCAATTCGTAACGGAAGCCCATCCCATCGTCGTATACGCGGAAGACCAGGGTCATTTTGCGGTGCGCCGCCGTGGTTTCTTCGAGATCTACCCGGAGTTCGTGGTAATGATTGCGGATTTCCTCGACCTCGCCCCAGGGCTGGGTCCAGGTCTCGTCAAAACTGTCCAGTTTGCTCTCGACGACAGTCAATTTCTGGTTCAGTGGCTCGGCATCCTTGAAGATGAAGCCCAGTTTCGATGGTTTGATTATGTCCTCGCCGGAACGGCTGACCGCGTAGTATGGGACGCCGTCCTCAAGCACGAAGGTGGCTTGAATCCTGCCATCTGGTGAAGAGACGTGAATACCATCACCCGGTACAGGCGCAGCAGTTGGGTGGGGTGTTGGGGTTGTTTCAGGTGCTTGACAAGCGACCAACAGAGATACACCGCACAGAGCAATGAGAACTAGAACCAGTACGCGGGGTATTTGCGATCGTTTAAGAACATTACTGATGTGACACACAGGTTCACTCCTTCCGCTAACATTTCGTCCCTCGTTCATTCGCTCATTCGCCCATTCGTTCATTCAGCGTTGAGGGCAAAATCGAGCAGTTCGTCCAAACGACAGGTCGCCAGCCCAATCACGTGATCGCCGCCGCCGTAGTAGACGTAGACCGTGCCGTCCACCACCGGGTTAGCGCCCGAGAAGACCACGTTGGGCACGTCCCCTCGCAGTTCCCACAACTCTTCCGGCCAGAAGATAGGCTCGGTCGGGCGGCCAAGCACCTGGGTTGGATCGTCCAGGTCGAGCAGCAGCACGCCCAGGCGATAGACGTGGTCGCCGTCGTAGGCGTGGTTGAGGAGCAACCAGCCGTGTTCCGTCTCGATTGGCACGCCGTTGTTGCCGACGCTCGTGCAGTCCCACCAATTGTCCTCGCGCGGGCCGTAGATGGGGGCCATATCCTGTTCCTGCCAGGTCAGCAGGTCGTCCGAATAAGCCAGCCAGACGTGAGGCAAGCGGCGGTGCAGGGCAGCGTAACGGCCTCCAATCTTGCGTGGGAAGAGCACGTGGTCTTTGTTGTCCTCGCCGCGCACGATAGGCCCCAGCCGCTCCCAGGTGATCAGATTTTGACTGCGGGCGATCATAGGCAGGATGCCACCGCCGGCGTGGGTCGGTTCGCCCGGGCCGTGGAACTCGCGGCCATAGGCGGTGTAGGTCATATAAAACACGCTGTCAATCTCGACCACGCGTGGGTCTTCGACGCCGCGCGAGTCTGTGTCGTCCACCGGCTCCAGCACGGGTGAGCGCAAGCGGTTCCAGTGCACGCCGTCCTGGCTGACCGCGTACCCGAAACGGCTGATCCAGTCCAACCCCTGGGCGCGGTAGAGCATGTGGAACAGGCCGTTGTGGTAGAGGACACCGGGGTTGAAGACGTTGTAACATTCCCAATCCGAACTCGGATCGGGGAGCAGGATGGGATTGGATGGATGACGTTCAAGTTTCATTGGGCGATAACCTCCATTAGTATCTCAAGTTTCTGGCTTTGTTCCAGCGCATAGCGTATGAATTCCAACGTTCCGCTCACGTCATCTGGTGACGCTTCCAATCCTGGATTATGCCGTCCTGTCCACGTTCGCTCAATCAAAGGCGTCCACTGATTATCCAAAGTCTCCTGTGCCCAGTGTGCCGCGACTGGCTTGGAGACAACTGTGCCATATTGAAGGGTGTAGAGAATGCGACATAGAGTGAGAATGGTGTAGGACTGACCGCCGCGATGCTTCATTTGAGCGGGATCTTCAAGAATTTGCAATGTCCACCCTTTAAGTATAGCCAACATCGCTTGCCGCAAGTCGTGTGGCGAGACGGGGTCAATGAGGGTTTGTGGGGCGGGCCCTGCCAGCGTTATCCCTCGTTCGCGCAGAGTATAGCGTTGAACCACCCAGGAACTGTCGTGCTGCATCATACCGAGGCTTTCACCCCTGCCTCTATCAATGTGCGGATGCAGTGCGTTGGCTGGGTCGTAACGATGGAGGGCGTGTTGCGGGATGTAAGAGACTTCCAATTGAATAGCCCACGGTGAATCACCGGCATTGATTCGCGCGTGTATTGCCTGTAATGCCGAAAACAGATCGCCAGAGATCTCATCGCCTGTTACGACGACAACATCAATATCGCTATCTTGGTCGAAATCACCGCTCGCCAGTGAGCCAAACAGATACATACCGACAAAGTGATTTCCCAAAATAGTCTGTGCGCTCTCCAATAATTCTTGGAGCAGGGCGTTAACTTCG
>JAUWNP010000143.1 GCA_030612585.1 Anaerolineae bacterium | reverse complement strand
CCATCGCCGGTCATGGTGTCAGGCACTTCGCCACAGGCGACCATCAGGCCGACCACCACCTCGCTGCCATCGCCGACGATGCCCGCCGTCCCTGCCCCCACTGATACGCCGCTGCCGACGGCCACACCGGAGCCCACCCCGATTCCCCCGACGGCAATCCCACCTACGCCGCATATCGTGGCTGGCGCTGATGGGGTGAATGTCCGCGACGGGCCAGACATCACCTACACACGCCTGGGTTATCTCGACCCCGGCACTCAGGCCGAGGTGACCGGCCGTGACGGCGATTGGTGGCAGATCCTGTACAACGACGCGCCGGGCTGGGTCTTTGGCGAACTGGTCACCGCCTATAACGCGGAGCAGATCGAACCACCGCCCGCGACACCGACGACACAGGCCGAGCCACCGCCCGCCGGCATTGAGACGTGGCCGACAGATGTCTTCCAGCTCATCAACTCAGCGCGGGCCGAGCACGGCCTCCCACCCTACACGTACAACGAGACGCTGGAACTGGCGGCTCAACTTCACGGCCAGGATTGCCAGCAGCGCGGAGAGTGCAGCCATACCGGTTCCGACGGCTCGGACGTCACGACTCGCATCCTGCGCGCTGGTTACGACGCTGCCGGGGCATCGGAAGTCATCGTGCACAGTCCCTCACCTCAGGAAGCCGTGGCCTGGTGGATGGACGAGACACCTCCCAACGACCCGCACCGGAGCACCCTGCTCAGCACCTGGGTCACGGACATCGGGGTCGCCGTCGCGCCCACCGGACAGGGCGACTATTACTTCATCGCGGTCTTCGGGCGGCTCAAGACGTCATAGCGTGATGATAGTCCCTTCCAGGAAGTGCCTGCCTGCTCATAACTTGACTACCCGTGGCTCGACGCGGCGATGCTCGGCCCTGATGATCGCAAGCACATCGTCCACCGCCTGGTCCAGTTCTCCGTCACGGTTGACGACGACGTAGTCGAACTCAGGCAAGCACCTCATTTCCTCGCGGGCGGTGGCGATGCGCTTCTGGAGTTGCTCGGATGTATCGCCTCCCCGGGCGAGCAGCCGTTGCTCCAGTTCCTCCTCCGAGGAAGCGGTCAGGAAGATCAACACGGCCTCCGGCACCAGGCGATGGATGGTGGCCGCCCCCTGCACGTCAATACGCATGATGACGTCCTTTCCAGATGCCAGCGCATCCTGCACATGCTGCCTGGGGATACCCTTGTGCTGACCGTAGACCACAGCGTGCTCCAGGAGTGCGTCCTGTTCAATCATCCTGGTGAATTCCTCGGTGGTGAGAAAGAAATAGTCTACTCCGTGGATCTCGCCGGGGCGTGGAGCACGGTCGGTGGCGGTGACGACGAAGTGCATCGGGCAGCCTCGTTCCCTCATCCGCTCCAGCAGCGTGTCCTTCCCCACGCCAGAGGGGCCAGAGATGACGATGAGCAAGGATGGGGTCTCGAAGCCGTACAGGTTGCGTTCTTCCACAGGTTACTCCCACTTGCGATATATTGGTAAATTGGTATACTGGTAGTTGGTAGACCGGTACATTGGTAAATTGGGAATCGGTTGCCCAGCCTGCGAATATACGAATCTACCAACCCACCATCATTGGAGGACAACTTGCCGATTTACGAGTACCGCTGTCACGATTGCAGACGCCGCGTATCCATCTTCTGGCGCACCTTCTCCGAGGCCGGGGAAGGGACGCCGGCCTGCCCACATTGCAGCGGGACCAATCTCACCCGCCTGATGTCCCGCGTCCGTATCGTCCGCTCCGAGGAAAGTCATCTCGATGACCTGGCCGATCCCAGCAGTTTCCCCGACCTCGACGAAAACGACCCCCGCAGCCTGGCCCGCTGGATGCGCAAGATGAGCGCCGAGACCGGAGAGGACCTGGGACCGGAATTCGACGAAGTCGTGGGGCGGCTGGAGGCTGGCGAGAACCCGGAAGAGATTGAGAAGACGATGCCGGAACTGATGGGCGAGGGCGGTGAGAATTTCGGGGGCGAGATGGATTTCTGAAACGCAAAACGTGAAACGTGAAACGTGAAGATCACTTATCTGAGACGCGGTCACGTTTCACGCATCACGTTTTACTTGATTCAGTCTCGATTCAGTCTCGCCTTCACCAGCGCTCTGATCTCCGCTTGCACCTCCTCCACTGAGCGGGCGGCGTCTATCACCACCCATCGCTCTGGCTCCAGGTCGGCCAGTTCCAGGTAGCCAGACCGCACCCGCTGGTGGAATCCCAGCGTCTCCGCATCCAACCGGTTCCACTCACCCCCGCCCAATCGTCTACGCTGCAAGCCCTCCTGGGACGTGATGTCAAGATACAGCGTCAGGTCGGGCGTGAGCCCACCGGTGGCGAAAGCGGTGATCGTGCGCAGCGTCTCCAGGTCAAGCCCCCGGCCGTATCCCTGGTAGGCCAGCGTACTGTCGGCGTAGCGGTCGCTGATGACAATCTTACCGGCTGCCAGCGCCGGCCGGATGCGTTGGGCCACGTGTTGGGCACGGGAGGCGGAGAAGAGCAGTATCTCGGTCCGGGCATCCATAGCGGTATTGCGCGGATCGTGCAGCACGACGCGGATCTGGTCGCCGATGTCGGTGCCGCCTGGCTCACGGGTCAACACCACCTCGTAGTCCTGCTCGCGCAACCACTCCGCCAACAGACGGATCTGTGTGGTCTTGCCGCTGCCGTCGGGTCCCTCGAGAGTGATGAACACAGCGGGTTACCCCTCCTGATATATGCGCACTCGGCGATGTGACTCTTTCCCCCGCGACTCCGATGTTAGATTGGCAGCGCGGGCCAGTTCGTGCTGGCGGCGGCGGATGTAGGCGTTTTGAGGAGAGAGTGTCACCTCCGGCACGCCCGCCTGAATTTGGTGAATCGCATCCTCCGCCTCACGCAACGCCTGGCGTAGAGGGTCGGAGGACCGGCCTTCCAAATCGAAGATGTCGCTCAGGCAAGCCTCCATCTGGGCGACGGTGTTGGCCCGCAGAACGTAGATAGGCAGCCCCCGCCGCTCCGCGTCCACG
Organism: Anaerolineae bacterium; assembly: GCA_030612585.1. Next base: position 8,227 of record JAUWNP010000143.1, on the reverse strand, counting down.
ACCAGGCGGGGTCGCTTGCGGTAGAAACCCTTAGTGGTGATCAGCACCCCGGCCTGTCCCAGGTCGTCCACCAGGTGAACCGGCACGTGCATCCGCTTGGCAGCTCGTTCCAGACGGTTGCGAGCGATGCCGTAGGGAAGGATGCGCACTGGCTCCAGTTCCAGGGCCTTCGTCACCAGCGACACGGGGCTGGGAGACGCAGTGCCGGGGCGCCCACTCTCTCGCTCCTCCAGGGACGGAGGGGTGGCTCTCTCTGTGTGGACCTTCCCGCTGGCGTCCCGGTAGCGCAGTTCCGCCTGCAGCGGCCGACCACGAAGCATGGCGTCCACCGACTCCGCCACGCTGTGGTGGATGAGAAGCCGCTGCCGGTCCTGAATCTCGATCAACTCGTCGAAGGTGGGCGGGAGACGCCGCTCCAGAATCGTCTTCTGGGTCTTCCGGCGGCGTGCCTCCTCGTCGGAGAGGGTCACGCTCTCGACGCCGCCCACCAGGTCAGACAAGGTGGGGTTGAGGAGGAGATTGTCCAGCGTATTGCCGTGGGCGGTGGCGATCAACTGCACCCCCCGCTCGGCGATGGTCCGCGCCGCCAGTGCCTCCAGTTCCCGCCCTATCTCGTCAATGATGATGACCTCGGGGTTGTGGTTCTCCACCGCCTCGACCATCACCTCGTGCTGGAGGGAGGGCATCTCCACCTGCATGCGGCGGGCGCGGCCGACGGCGGGATGAGGGATGTCCCCGTCGCCGCCAATCTCGTTGGAGGTATCCACGACGACGACCCGCTTCTTCTCCGCCAGGACTCGGGCGGCCTCCCGCAACATCGTTGTCTTCCCCACGGCGGGCCGCCCCAGCAGCAGGACGCTCTTGCCGCTCTCAATGACGTCCTGGATGATGGCGATGGTGCCGTATACGGCACGGCCCACCCGGCAGGTGAGGCCGACGATGTTCCCCTTGCGGTTGCGGATGGCGGCAATGCGGTGGAGGGTGCGAGCGATGCCGGCCCGGTTGTCGGCGTCGAACTTCCCCACCCGGCCCACCACGTACTGGATCTCCTCATGGGTGACTTCCGTTTCCCGCAACACCACCTCCCCGTCGGTGTAACGGGCGGTAGGAACGCGCCCCAGGTCGAGGATCACCTCCAGCAATTCATCCCGCCGGCCGGTGCGTTGCAAGACAGCACGCATATCCTCCGGCAGGACGGTCAACAAAGCGTCCAAATCGTCGGTAATGTGGTTGTAATAATTCATTTGCGTACTACAAACTCCCTACTCATTGTCGAGAAGTTTGTCATCTAACACAGTAGCGTCTCTCATCACCTCGTCAATGTCCTCCGGCAACCAGGCACCTTGGGGAGCATGATGATTGTGCCACTCTGCGCCCGGAAGAACGACAACAAACTGGCTGTCATCTTTTATGTCAAACCAAAAACGGCGCTCAAACATATTGTACGGGGTGACATCCGGGCTCTCACTGAAGTAGACGCCAACATTCAACGTTTCACTGTCGGACAACACATTGAGAGACGACAGATGTCGTTCATATGGTCCTTCAAACTGGATACCATCCCTAGTAATGACCCACTTGATGGTGTAAACGCTTCCTTGTTGTGAAGCATCATCAAGGAGGAAAGCCTCAGCCGCCCCATTGTTCCATACGTAGGCGTAGATATGCGGACCGCCCGTCGGGTTGGTCACTTGCAGTTGCTGAGTAAATCTTTCACCTCGGGAATAAGCATAAGCATCGAGATAATGATCATACACTCCGGTATTTAGTCTCCAGATCTCGACTAGCCTACCAATATCGAACAGATCGCCGCGAATCACAAAGGCCAATCTATCGTAATAGGCAGCCAGGTTCTTGTCCTCAATCATGTTCTCCCCAGTAACCAGGGTCTCCATGTAACCATCAGGCACCGTTCGCCCAAAATGACCTACACGCCAATTGGGATCAGTAGGTGGCAACCGGGCCAGCAATGGATCCGCTAACCCCAGCAGATCTACGACATAGACTTGTGGCCCAGCGAAATAGCCGAAAAAGCCAACGGACCCTCTTTGAACGACAGGGAAACCTTCTAGCCGAGCAGCTCGCCCTTCCAAAGCCCAGTCGTGATCTGGCAGGTCTGTATGCTGGAAAGCCATTAGAAGTCCAGTGTTACGGTAATAGTTCACACATTCGTCCGAAATGCCATGACTATTCATCCGGTTCCTGGGATCAGAATCGGCACTACGCTCAGGTGCTGTGAGGACTGGAGAATACGGTGCACTCAAGCCGAGAACGACGACCGGCGCAAAAAGCGCCAGCCAGGTTGCCTTTCGAAGACACAAGGTGCTACTGACCAGGATGGTTACAGCACCCAACAATGGCGCAGTCATAAAGCGCCCGCTCATAAAATCGCCCCCAATACTGACTACATAGAGCAAGTATAAGACAAACCCGATAACGACGGGCAGAGCCCGCCACGCCTTCGTTACAAAGGGCAGCCCAATGCCCGCCACGATGACAAGAAGCGTTAAAGGGTCCACCTTGATGGAATTCAACAAATAGTACAACCCTTGCAGAACCAGTTCCTGGCGGCTGATAAGCCCCAAGTTCAGTTTGGCAAGAGCCGTATTTGGAAAAAGAGCACCATAGTAAAAAAGCGAGAATAACTCCCACAGTATAACCGGTATGAATCCCACAACCACAGCATACAATCCCTTGACTTCGCGCAACCTTACCAGCGAATACACAAGCGGCGGCAGAAAAAGCAGAACCACGTCCATTCTATTCAGCATACCCAGCGCGGCCAACAATGAAAGGGAAAAAAGTGTCCTGCGGCTGGTTTCAGATTTGATATAGACAAGAAGAAATACTACAAGAATCAAATGTGTGAGGGGGTTCTCCAGCCCCGACGTGGAATAGTCCACAAAGGCTTTCGACAGCGTGAGAATCGTTACCCCCAGCAAAGCCGCGGTCGAAGAGTTGGCAATGCGAGTGGCCAGCACGAAGACAGCGAGTAATGAGACAGTAATGGATAACAACTGGCTCGAAAAGAATGCTTCACGCGTGAAGAAGTATTCAGCCGAAAGTAGCAGCATCCACAAGGGATGTGTGTAGGCCTGAACTCTCTCCACGACATTCCAGGTCAGCCCGTAGCCGTTGATGAGATTATCAACAGTTCTGAAAGTGATATACGCATCGTCAGAAAGCCATGCATTCCGGGTCACAACCAGACCGAAGCACAACAAGAACAAGATTGTGAGTAACTTCTCGCCCCTGGTTGTAATCATGAACTATTCATTTGCCTGTGGTATCGTCAGGCTCAAGTGCTCGCGCCAGCAAGACCCAGAAAATAGCGATGAAAACGATCATCGTCCGTCAATTCAGGATGGAAGGCGGTCGCCAGCAGGTTCCCCTGCCGCACCGCCACCACCGCCCCGTCCCCTTCGGCTCCGCTCAGGGCAGGCTCGAGCCGGGCCAGGATCTCCACATCCTTCCCCACACGCTCAATGAGCGGGGCGCGGATGAAGACGGCGTGGAAGGGTTCCTCCCCCAGTGCAGGCACCTCCAGGCCGACCTCGAAACTATCCACCTGGCGACCGAAGGCGTTGCGGCGGACCATCACGTCCATCAACTCCAGACGGGGTTGGCCCGACACACCGTCCACTACTTCTTTCGCCATCAGGACCATCCCCGCGCAGGTGCCCCAGAGGGGCCAGCCAGAGCGAGCGAAGGCTCGGATAGGCTCCAACAGGCCCCACCGCTCGGCCATCTGGCCGATGGTGGTGGACTCCCCGCCGGGGAGGATGAGGCCGTCAAGTCCCTCCAGTTCCCCCGGCAGCCGTACCTCCACCGGTTCCACGCCGATGCGCGCCAGTGCCTTCTCGTGTTCAATGAAGGCCCCCTGCAGGGCCAAGACGCCAATCTTCATTTCTCTTGCCCCTGTCTCAGACCTGCTTCGATTCGGGCCAGCACCTCCACGGCGTCGGGTGGCTCCGCGATGCCCTCGACGCTGCCGTCGGCCAGATGAACGTGATGAGGAAAATAGGGCAACTGGGGATGGTGAGGCACAGCGTCCCATCGCCGCACGAGAAGGCCATCTGCATCTTGCCAGTGGTAGGCATATTTCAACCGGGCGACCTGTCCCCCAACATCAAGAGCAATGTATTCGAACAGTTCTAGCAGCCCCCCGTCTCTCAGTCGCGCGCGGATACGCACCTTGCCGTCGGCAGGAGTGACCTCGCGTCGCACCACAATATAACTGGACACCACGTCACTCTCAAGCAGGCGTTGTTCCAAGCAGTCAAAGTAAGCAGCGACTTCGGAGTTCACTGAATGGTTCCTTCGCTCAATAGTTCAATCGTGCGTTGCAGATTCTCGACCATCTCAATTGTGGCCGACCACTCAATAAGGTCCATATCATCACCCAACTCGCCACGCTCAAAACGGGGATAGAACTCCTCAGAAGTCCATCCGTAACGCGCTTCAAAGCTAACGATTTGCGACTTGAGACGTGCTTGTTGACGAAGGATGCGCTGTCGCTCCCGATCTAGCACCTTGTCAAGTGTACTCTCCAGCACCCGGTCCACATGCCCATTGGTGAGTTGGACGTACCGCTCCAGCCGCTGCACCTTCTCCAACACTGCTGCCATATCACACCTCCCACAGTTCTATCTTCATTCCAACCCCGGCGGAATACCTCCCGCCGGGAGTGACCGCTGTAAGATGGGCTTCAAGCATCCCTCGCTCTCTCAACGTAGCCTCAATCGCATCTCGTTGCTGCCCACAAACCCCACTTCCTCGTACAGGGACCGCCCCATCTCTGTTGTGTGCAGTGTCACACGCTGGATACCCTGTTCCGCCAACCACTTCAGCATGACCTGCATGATGCGATGAGCGATGCCCTGACAGCGGTAGCGGGGGGCGGTGACCACGTTCATAATATACCCAATCTGGCCCGACAGATTGCTCGGTCCGGGCGGGCGCTGGTCAACCACCACGCCGCCGCTGCTCACCGCCACACCCGCGGACGTGACCGCCAGCCAGCCGTGAAACCTCCCGACAGGAATGGCCTCAGCAAAATAGGCTGCGGCCGCCGCATCGGCGATGGCCAGTTGCGCCGGATCATCGAAGCCCATCGCCTCGAACATCACCCGGCGCAGTCGCACCAGGTCAGGAACGTCGGCCACAATGGCCTGACGGACCGTGACCTCGTCGCTCACCACCCCCGTGCCGCCAGCCGCTCCGCTTCGGGGATCTCGCTGATGTTGATGCCGACCATCGGCTCGCCCAGGCTCCGGCTGACCTCGGCCAGGATCTCTGGGGCGTCGTAGTGGGTGACCGCCTGGACGATGGCGTGGGCGCGCAGGGCGGGATCGCCGGACTTAAAGACGCCGCTGCCGACGAAGACCCCGTCCACGCCTAGTTGCATCATCAGCGCCGCGTCGGCCGGAGTGGCGACGCCCCCAGCGGCGAAATTGACCACTGGGAGACGGCCCAACTGTGCCGTCTCGACCACCAGGTCGTAGGGCGCACCAATCTCTTTGGCATAGGTCATCAGTTCCTCGGGAGCCATCGTCGTCAGGCGACGGATCTCCCCCAGCACGGCGCGGGCATGGCGCACAGCCTCGACGACGTTGCCGGTGCCGGCCTCCCCCTTGGTGCGGATCATCGCCGCCCCCTCCCCAATGCGCCGTAACGCCTCGCCCAGGTTGCGACAGCCGCAGACGAAGGGAACCCTGAACTTCCACTTATCAACGTGGTGCTCCTCGTCGGCCGGGGTGAGCACCTCGCTCTCGTCAATGTAATCCACTCCCAGCGATTCCAGAATCTGCGCCTCGACGAAGTGACCAATGCGGCATTTGGCCATCACCGGGATAGAGACCGTCTCCATGATCTCTATGATCTTCTCTGGGGCGGCCATACGGGCTACGCCACCCTGGGCTCGGATGTCCGCCGGGACCCGTTCCAGCGCCATCACCGCACATGCCCCCGCTTCCTCAGCGATGCTGGCCTGCTCGGCATTGGTCACATCCATGATCACGCCGCCCTTTAACATCTGCGCCAGACCGCGCTTCACCGCCTCTGTACCAACTTGCTTTTCCATTTATCTACCTCCTACACTCTACTCAAAAGGTGGGCCATCACCGTGGACCCATCCCTATTGTACCGCTGTTTGGGTAAAGCGTCAACGCTTCCGCCTCCAATTGACAACCTGGTGATGACGTGATAGACTTCCGCAGACCGGAGAGGAGCCTTGATGAACCAACGAGTTATTTCTCGCCTGTGGGCCGTTCTGGGCCTCGGTGTCGCGGTGCTAGCCGGGATGGGGCTATTGCTGGTGTTCCTGGGACGCGAGCCGAGCGCGCCGGCCCCGACAATCACCCCGGCAACCCCTACCCCCTCTGAAGGTCCAGTAATAGCCAGCGTAGATGGCCGTCCCATCAGATACTCCTTCTGGATGGAGACAATCTTGCTCGACCAGGTGATGAGCGGGCTGGCCGGTCAGCCTGCTCCCACGCGCGACGAAACACTACAGCGGTTGATCAACGAAGAGTTGGCACTACAGGCCTTCCCACCGGAACAGGAACCGACGGTGGACCAGGTCGAGGCGCGGATTGCCACGTTGGAGCAGACCTGGGGGGTGGATGATGCCGCTGTAGTGACGGCGCTGGTGGAAGCCGGGCTCGACAGCGCTGCGTTCGAGCGGGCGACCAGGCGATTGTTGACAGTGCAGGCCAGCCTGGAGGCACTGCAGAGCCGAGGGCACGACACCCAGGCGTGGCTGGAGGAGCAGCGGGCCAGCGCCGAAATCGTGCTCAACGAGGAGTTCGAGAACGCAGCCGCGCCGGTCCTCCCTAGCGCACAGTCGCCGATGGCGACGCTGGTCACGTCTCCCCTCTCTGTGCCCACAATCGAGTCGCCAATCGCATCGCCCACTCCCGCCCCTGCTCCCGAGACGCCCACGCCCACCCTTGCGCTTCCCGAAGTCGCGCCCGATTTCACTCTTGAGCGGGCCGGCGGCGGCACGCTCACGCTAGCGGAGCAGTTGGCCCAGGGACCGGTGGTGCTGATCTTTTTCCAGAGATGTGGCTGAGGGCCCGACCGGACGCAACTCGTGGAGTTGCAGAGAAATTACGAAACATTCCGGGAGGCCGGAGTGGAAGTGATTGCGCTGGCGGTCACATCTGTTGCATCAGTGGATGGAGTACGACAGAGCACGGGGGCCACCTATCCCCTGCTGGCCGACCCCGCGCACGAGGTCGCCACCGCCTACGGCGTATACAGCCTGCTGGGCGATGGTCTCGCTGCACCAGCCGTATTCGTCATTGAGACGGACGGGCGCATCGTTTGGAGCCACGTCGGCCAGCACTCTGGTGACCGGCCCAGTGTTCAGGCGATCCTGGAGCAATTGCCGTAGTTCGTGAGTTCGTGAGTTCGTAAATTCGTAGATTCGTAGGAACTGATTGTGAGCACAGGCAGGACCGCCGCCACCTACGACCACATCGCCGCCCGGTATGCGGCGCGGGCGGCCTATCCGCTGGAGCAGGAACTGGCACGCTTCAGGCAACTGGTGCCGGCTGGTGGATTGGTGCTCGACGTGGGATGCGGGCCGGGCCAGTATGCACAGGCACTGAAGGCGCGAGGACTGCGCGTTGTGGGACTGGATCTTTCGCCGGGTATGCTCCATCAAGCGCAGGCGACAGGGACACCCCGGCTGATGTGCGCCGACATGCGCCGCCTTCCCATCGCCGACGGATGCGCTGATGGCTGCTTCGTCTGCGCCTCGCTGCTGCACCTGCCCCGCACGCAGGCCACCCAGGCGCTCTTGGAGTTTCGGCGCGTGCTACGTCCCGGCGGCGCGCTCTACGTCGGCGTGAAGGAGGGAGGAGAAGGTGAAGAATGGGTGGCCGACCAGGAAGGCCAGGAGCGTTTTTTTGCCTACTACCGACCGGAGGAGATTGACCGGTTGATTCGTGCAGCGGGCTTTGAGATCGCAGATGGCTGGATCAGCCCGCCGGGGAAGGGCCAGCGACACAACTGGGTCAATCGCTTCGCGGTGGCATGGCCAGTTTACTATCGAGGGGCGTATCCTGCGGAGTTATGACGTGTTATAGAGTAAGGAGACAAAGTTAGAGCATGGATCCAGAGATCATCGCGATCATCGGGCTATGCGTGTTCCTGGCGCTGTGGTACGGTGGGGGGTACTTGTATAACCGCCACCGTGGGCAGCGCCTTTTTCGTTGGCTGG
>JAUWNP010000108.1 GCA_030612585.1 Anaerolineae bacterium | reverse complement strand
ATCGGAGGACTCAATAGGGACAGCGCCCCACTTTTGCCCTGAAAACGGCCAAATTTAGGGACGGCATCATCAAAAACGGTGCTTTTTGGCCTGGTTTTCCCCACCAACTGGTGGCGAGTGACCTTTTTTCAGTAGAGTCATTATTAGCTTCATAGTACCGTTGGTAGAGGCATGCGGCGCTTTGGCTATCATGCTAGAAGTTATTCGCACGACTGTACAGTATGTCATCGCATTCTTTGGACTCCGTCCAGTGCAATTGACAACTCTGCGTATGCGGTTAGGACAAAGCATGGTGATAGGGCTGGAGTTTCTGGTGGCAGCCGACATTCTCAAGACCGCTCTAGCCCCTACTTGGAACGACATCCTGCTGCTGGCGGCCCTCATCGCGCTGCGCACCATACTCAACTACCTACTCGAGCACGAATTGAGAGTGCTCCACAGCAATGCAGCATCTCCAAAAGATGAACAATGACCAGTTATCCGCTCTGGCCTCAAATGGTCAGAACAGCAAGTGTGCCGCGCCCGCGTGCGCCTATGAGATGTTGGAACTGTGACTGGAAAGCGAACAGTGGAAATCGAAGCCAAGTTCATCGTTCCAGACGAACCGACATTGCAGCGGCTTCTGGGAGCGCGGGAGTTGGGTGGATTCCGGTTGGAACCAGGTCCCACAGAGCAAGTGAGCGATTCTTATCGTGACACGGCGGATCGGGCCATTTACCGGGGAGGATTTGCCTGCCGCATCCGCCGCAAGGGAGCTGGACAAATCGCGACGCTGAAGGGTTTGGGCAGAGCAGAGGGCGTCATCCACGAGCGGGCAGAGTACGAGGTAACCCTGGATGCCGGCGAGTCTCCCGTAGACTGGCCCACCAGCCCAGCACGCGCCCTGGCGCTGACCCTGAGCCAGGGTGAACCTCTGACCGAGATTCTCAGCCTGTCCCAGCAACGCCACACGCGCATCGTGTGGGCAGACGACCGGCTGGTGGCTGAGTTGAGTCTGGATGTGGTCAAGATGCACACCGGCGACGAGGTGAAGACCACTTTCGAGGTCGAGGTGGAACTCTTGCCAACTGGCACGCCGGATGACCTGGCTCTGATGGTGGCAGACCTGCAGGACAAGTGGCGATTGCAGTCCCAGACCCGTTCCAAATTCGAGCGGGGGCTGGCGGCTCTGAATGCGGGAGGTTAGCCCATGACTTATGAGTTGACGACTAGCGAGCGAGCCATCCTGGAGAGAATTGCCAGCCAGGGCAACCCAGCGCACGTGCGCCGGGCACACCTGTTGTTGCTCCGGGACCAGGGTCTCCCCCCCACGGAGATCGGCCCACGGGTGGAATTGTCGGACGGGCGGGTGTATTATTGGCTGCGAGCCTTCAGGGAAAGGCGGATGGACGTCTTCCCGGCCGACTTGTTGGCGGCGGCAAAACCGGCCGCCCCCCCCTCTTTCCCCCCCATTGGAGGGGACGAGGGGGGGGAGGCAGTCGTAGAAGCGGGGTCTCCCCGCCCTGAACGGCCAGAAACCACCGTAGAGGAGTTGTGCCAGCACTACGAGGTGGACATGGCCCACGCCAGGCACGTGGCCGACCTGGCCCTGGCTCTGTTCGACGTCACAGCCGAGGTACACGGCCTGCCCTCAGAACGGCGTGACCTGCTGGAGACGGCAGCCATCCTGCACAACGTGGGCTTCGCCTTCTACCCCGAAAAACACCACACCGCCGGCCGGGATATCATCCTCAAACACAGGCTGGTCGAACTGGAGGAAGTCGAGCAGCAGATGGTGGCCTGCACCACCGCCTTCCATCGCAAGCGGTTTAAGCCCAAGCGGTTCGATAAAGAGCCCTCCTTCCTCGCCCTGCCGGACGATGTGCGGGACGAGACGCTGGCACTAGCGGCCCTCCTCCGTTTGGCCGATGGCCTTGATTACTCCCAGAGCCAGACCACCCTCCTGGGCAAGGCACAACCTTCCCTCCAGGCCATCGTGCTGCCGGTGCTTGGCCCCTTCGCCGGGGAGGACGCAACCCGCGCCCGGCAGAAAGCCGACCTGTGGCGTCACCTGTTCGAGGTCGAGTTGCACTTTGTAGTCGAAGGGGAGCCTGGGATCTGGGTTCAGCCGGAGAGTACGGAACCCAAGACCGCGCGCCCCAGGAAGATGAAGGCACCCGGCGTCCTGCCCGACGATCCTATGAGCGAGGCCGGGCGTAAGGCGTTACTCTTCCACTTCGTGCGCATGCTGGAACACGAGCCGGGCACACGGTTGGGGGAGGATATTGAGGAACTGCACGACATGCGCGTCGCCACCCGCCGCATGCGTTCCGCCTTCCGCGTCTTTGCCCCCTACTTCGACCCCGACGCCCTCCGGCGCCTCCTCAAGAGACTGCGACGCACCGGCCGTGCCCTGGGCCGCGTGCGCGACCTCGACGTCTTTATGGAAAAGGCCCAGAACTACCTGGCGGCGGCGGAAGTACAGTCGGAGTCGCCCCACCCCCACGAGTGCTCGGACCTCGATGGACTGCTGGAGGACTGGCGGGGACAGCGAGAGGCGGCGCGGGCGAAGATGCTGGCCTACCTGGACAGCAAGCAATACCAGCGTTTCGTGCAGGGATTCGGCCAGTTCCTGGTCACGGAAGGGGCCGGTGCTCTGCCGCCTCCCCCTGGCAGGCCGGTGCCCCAGCAGGTATATCAGATGGTGCCAGCCCTGATCTACACCCGCTACGAGGTGGTGCGCGGCTACGAGCCGGTGATCGAAAACGCGTCGCTGGAGACACTCCACGCCCTGCGCATTGACTGCAAGCGGTTGCGCTATGCTCTGGAGTTCTTCCGGGAGGTGCTGGGCCCGGAGGTGGAGGAAGTGGTCGAAGAGGTGGTGATTGTGCAGGACCACCTGGGCAATCTGCACGATGCTGACGTAGCCTGCCATCTATTGATCGGATTCCTGGATCAGTGGAGCAGGCAGGAGCGGCGGGAACGGATCAACATCAGCGGGGTGACGCGTTACCTGGTGGCCAAGCAGTACGATTTGCGTGTCCTGGTGGATTCGTTCCCCGAAACGTGGCGCCACTTCAACCGTCCCGAGATGCGCCGGCAACTGGCCCTGGCTGTCTCGGCGCTGTGATAGGACCCACGAAAGGAGGTAGTTCCAGGTGTTAGAGAAAATAGACCTCAACAAGAAATTAAGCAAGAAGGAGTATAGGCAGCAATTGCCCAAACTCCAGCGCAGGCTGTACGATCTGGAGACAGCGGCCTGGAAGGCGGGCATCCCCAGCATTATCCTCTTTGAGGGCTGGGACGCGGCGGGTAAGGGCACGACCATCGCCACTCTGACCCAGCGCCTCGACCCCCGGGGCTTCAAACTCTATCCTATCCGTGGGGCACGCACCTACGAGAAGATGCATCCCTGGCTGTGGCGCTTCTGGTTGAAACTGCCCAACTACGGCGAGATGGCCATCTTCGACCGCAGTTGGTGCGGCCGGGTGCTGGTCGAACGGGTCGAGGGCCTGACGCCGAAGCGGGAGTGGCGAAAGGCATACCGGGACATCGTGGATTTCGAGCAGACCATCACCGCCGACGGATACGTCTTGGTCAAGTTCTGGCTGCACATCAGTAAGAAGGAGCAGCGGCGACGCTTCAAACTTCTGGAGAAAGCCCCACTGAAATCCTGGCAGGTAACAGAGGAGGATTGGGAGCACCACCGCAAGTACGACAAGTATCTGCTGGCGGTGGAGGAGATGCTGGAGCGGACGGAGACCGAGTGGGGGCCGTGGACCATCGTCGAGGCTACTAGCCGCTGGTGGGCGCGAGTCAAGGTCTTCAACACCATCATCAACGGACTGGCCGAGCGGCTGGAGGCGGTGGGGGCGTTGCCCGAGGCCCTCGCCGGAGAAGACGAGGATTTCGCCGAAGAGGTAGAACTTGAGGCGGAGGCAGAGGCCGAATTGGCGGAGCCAGAAGCAGGCGCTGCTGAGGAAGGGAAAGGATAGGGTAATCATGTTGGAGACAATTGACCTGAACAAATCCTTGACCAAAGAAGGGTATGCCAGGGACCTGATCCGGTATCAGGTAGCATTGCATGCCCTGGGGTATCAGGTTTACGTGCAGCGGCGGCCGGTGATCATGGTCTACGAGGGGTGGGACGCCGGTGGCAAAGGGGGGGCCATCAAGCGGGTGACGGAGAAACTCGACCCACGGGGCTATGTGGTCTACCCCATTGCCGCCCCCAAGGGGGAGGACAAGACCCATCACTACCTGTGGCGCTTCTTGCGGCGGTTGCCGGAGAAGGGACAGATCGCCATCTTCGACCGCAGTTGGTATGGCCGGGTGATGGTGGAGCGGATCGAGGGCTTCTGCACCGAAGAGGAGTGGAAAAGGGCCTACCGCGAGATCAACCACTTCGAGCGCCAGTTGGTGGACTTCGGCACCATCCTCTTCAAGTTCTGGATTCACATCGGCAGAGACGAGCAACTGCGACGTTTTGAGGGCAGGAAAGATATAGACTACAAAGCCTGGAAACTGACCGACGAAGATTGGCGCAATCGAGAAAAGTGGGACCAGTACCAGCAAGCGGTAGATGAGATGCTGCTCAAAACCAGCACCTTGACCGCCCCCTGGACAATAGTCGAAGGAAACTGCAAATGGTACGCCCGCATCAAAGTGCTCAAGACGTTGGTGGACGGACTCAGTCATGAACTGAACTGCACCCCACTTGCCGAGATACCAACGGACACTGAGAAAGGAGGGAAGAAAAAGGGAAAAAAGAAGAAAAAAAGCAAGAAGACAGAGATGACCGAAGCAACGAGCCTATCGGAGACGCCGTTGCCCATGATTGACCAGTTCGAGTACGGCACCATCGTGATTGATGGCCAGACCTACGAGTCAGACGTGATCATTTTCCCTGATGGTGCAGTGGAACGCTGGGAGCACAAGGACGAGCACGCGTTGCGTCCCACGGACGTGAAGAAGGTCATCGAGGGCAGGCCGGAAGTGGTAATCATCGGCCTGGGCACTGTGGGCAACGTGAAGATGCGCCCCAAGGCAGAGAAATGTCTCCAGGAGGCGGGGATCGAGGTCATGGTCCACAGAACCAACAAAGCCTGTGAGACCTACAAGGAACTGCGAACCCAGCGCAAGGTGGCGGCCATCCTGCACATCACCTGTTGACAGGGGGCCGACTGGCGGTCTTATTGAAACCGACCGCTCGAACAACAGAAAAGGAGATTCCAATGGCAAAGAAGAAAAAGGACAAGAAGAAGGATAAGGGCAAGAAAAAGGGAAAGAAGAAGGGAAAGTAACCCGACTTCGGCCACGCGCTGACCAGACAATCAGGGAGAGCGCTATCACACAAGCGCACGTGAAGCGTGAAACGTGAGAATGAGTCAAACGCTGATGTTTCATCACGTTTCACGCATCACGCCTGCCACAGCGGTGACGCTCTCTCCCGATTCTTATGTGTGTCTGATATCGGAGGATCACTCGGAGGATCACAATGTACCTTATCTTGCTTGGCCCGCCCGGCGCTGGAAAAGGCACCCAGGCGGAGCGATTGGAGAAAGAACTGCATCTGCCGCACGTAGCCAGCGGCGACCTGTTCCGCGAGAACTTGAAGAACGAGACAGAACTCGGTCTACTGGCCAAGGGATACATGGACAAGGGCAATCTGGTGCCCGACGACGTGACCATCGCCATGGTGCAGGAACGACTGCAACGACCCGATTGTGACCAGGGCGCTATCCTCGACGGCTTCCCCCGTACCCAGGCCCAGGCCCAAAGCCTGGACAGGCTGCTCGCCGATATGGGGCGGAGGTTGGACGGTGTGCTTTACATCGCCGTCCCTGATGAAGAGTTGGTGAGCCGTCTGTCAGGCCGCTGGATCTGCCGCCAGTGCCAGACGCCCTATCACACCATCTTCAGCCCGCCAGCCAAGGAAGGAGTATGCGACGGTTGCGGTGGGGAGTTATACCAGCGGGATGACGACAAGCCAGAGACAGTGCGAGCGCGCCTCAAGGTCTATCACCAGCAAACATCGCCCCTCATTGACTACTACCGCCAGGCAGGCCTGCTGGTGGAGACGGACGGGACAGGAGACATAGACACCGTCAGCGCAGCCCTGCTGGCGGCAGCCCGCAACCTGGCGAAGTAGGACGTGGGACAAGTTGGCAACTTGTCCTACTTGTCCTACGCTCCCTGGAGTGAGGTGACGTGGATGAAACTAAAAATCGAGGCCACGACCTTCGGCTCTATCACTATTGACGGTCGGAAAATCAGAAACGACGTCATAGTGAGATTGGACGGTTCGGTCAAGAAGCGCAGAAAAAAACTGTCCAAGAGAATCTACGGCACCTCTCATACGATTTCGTTGGACGAGGTTAAGTATGTATACGAAAAGGGGGCGGAACTGTTCATCATTGGAACAGGACAGTATGACCTGGTGTGCCTTTCGGAAGAGGCCCAGGCATACTTGCAGAAGCACAACTGTCAGACGAAACTGGCAGCCACGCCCGACGCCATCCGCTTATGGAACAAGGCCCAGGGCAGGGTCATCGGGCTGTTCCATGTGACCTGCTAACGAGAGCGTAAAGTGCCTGATCCCTCGATTGACCATTCTAAAACCCCTGCCCCATGCGATCGTTGCGGGGGGATTGTGCCCGGAGGCATCGCAGGATGCCGCGCGCTCTTCGAACAAATCCTCGCGCTGGAATACAGCGACCCTGCCTACGGCGCAGTCCACATCCTGACTGTTGATGCCCATGCGCTCCAACATTCCGAGGACCACGGCCCAAGGTCGAACGCTTTCCACTTGATTCGCCTGTGCATGCTTTTGGAACATGATGGTGACCCAGGAATAGGCCAGAATCTGCGGTGGCTTCAAGCACAGATCAACGGTAACCTTCCGTTCCTGGAACCCCCTGTGGATCGGGGCAAGATGACTATCGTAGATGTGCATGGCGCAAGTCCGGACGAACACGCCGAGTATGTCCATCGCTGGGCGAGGTCGGTATGGGAGACGTGGAGCGCCCATCACGAGTGGGTCCGCCAGTGGCTGAGAGAGAAATGATAAGCAATCACTTTCCCCGTCGTCGAAGTCGTCGAAGCCTGAACCACGAAGCGCTCTTAAGGCTGAGCCTGACAATCCTGGTGGCCTTGGCGTTCAGCGGTTGTGCGTCACCCACACCGACGACTGCCTCCCCGATGGGAGGGGAAGAGGGGAAGGCTTCCCACCAGGAGTTGGCCTATCACTACGCGCCGGTCATCCACCAGGGCGTCGCCTCGGACCAGGATTTCATCACCGCCGTGGATTTCGACGGCGACTGGGTCGGCAACAACAACTGGGAAAACCAGCCCACGGGCGACCTCTCGGCCTACGCCTACTATTCGGTGGTGGAGACGGAGACGCACTGGTTCCTTTTCTACGCCCTCTTTCACCCCCGCGACTACACCCGCGACCCGTGCGAGGAATCGGAAGGCTGCCACGAGAACGACATGGAGTCCATTCAAGTTGTCGTCGCCAAAGACGGCACCCCGTATGGTCGATTGCAGGTAGTTGAGACACTGGCCCACAGCCACATCTACCTCTACACCACAGATCGGTCGGTGGAAGGGAACTTTCTTGTGGTCGTAGGGTCAGTTCGGCTGGAAGGGAATCACCCCATCGTGTACGTGGAGACGTATGGTCACGGCATCTACGCCAACCGTAAGATCCTTGTGCCACACGTCGTCGTCTATCGCGTGGGAGAGCGGGCCGAGGTACCGGAGAGCCTCAAAGACGACGACGTATCGTACCAACTTGTCCCCATCTACGAGACCCTCTGGGCACACCGGGAAAAGATTGGCCCTGGACAGGCTTTCGACAAACCTTTCGACTACCGGGGCCACATTTTGCCGGCGGCTATTGACGGCGACGATTACGGCACGGACAAGGCCAACACCCCCTGGGGTTACAACCAGGAGACCGGCGATACGCTGTCGCGGGGAGACTTTTTCCTGGATCCGGCCAGGGCGTTGGCCTATCACGCCAGTTTCAGCGGCGATTTCTCACTGACGTATCTTTCCAATGCCTACCAGGTCGATCTTGGCCTGAATACAACGCCATGATCCAAATAGCCAAATCGCTCACCCTATAGCAGTTTCTATGATCCGAAAAAAGCGAGGCCCCGATTATGGTCGATCACCCAGGCACACGCCCGCCACAGGCAAATAGAGACCCTGCCGAACTGGCTCTGGCCGCCTGCTACGCGCCGCGCATCTTCTTGGATCAAGAAGATCCGTTCTTACCCCTGGTGGTGGGGTATACGATCTTCCGCGCCGATGGCTACTCCCCCTCCTTCCCTCGATGTATTGGCCTTACGCCTCGCGGCCGCCAACCGGCCGCCTTGGCTATCGAATATGCCATCTGGTGGGATTGGGACATTACCCACCTCTACGAGTTGGAGCATGTCTGGACCTTCGTCGGCACTGAGGGGGACGTCGTGTGCAGCGAAGCCAGCTGGCACGCTGACTTCCAGGGGTTGAGACAGTGGCATAACTTCGGCCACACCCCGCTCCACGATGGAACACATCCTGTCGCCTATGTTCAGCCGGGCAAGCACGGCTTTACAGCGAGTGTGCACATGTTCCAAATCATAGCTAACTACGTGCGCGAGTGCTGCAATGAAGACGCTGGTGCCGACGGCTTACTGGTGACCGGCATCTTTGAAGACGATCTGGCTGCGCTCAAGACGGAAGAAAACGATGCCCTCATTCAATCTTATTTGAAGTCGCGTGCCTTTGAACCCGCCTTCGAGTGGAACAAGGTTTTCGACGTCACCGCTGACCTCTTGATCCCCTGGCCCATGCTAGGTGGGTGGATTCCGCAGCGAATTGATTATTTACTGACCCGCCTCAAGGCAGGCGAAGGCACCGCTTATCCGCTTTCTATCCGCCGCGCAGATCGACGTGCTGGTGTATGAATTGTATGGGAGGGAGAGAGTGAGTAGCCGTACGCAGATTGCGCTCAAGGCATGAGGAGGAGCCAGTGAGAGAAAACCCCCTGATCATCTTATGGCTTGATAACCTGGGCCTTTTCTACCCGCTTATCAGTGAGTTGGGACTGACCAACATCGCTGCTGCTTTCGAGGATGGCACTGCCGTTCGCCACCTGATCAGCGCTGTGCCCTCGGTCACCGAGTCGGCCGAAGTGGTGGTCAAGGCAGGCTGCGGCCTCGACTGGCTGCCGGTGCTGGGCGAGGTGACGTTCGATCGGGCCACCCAGCGCCACTTCAACCTGAAACAGACGGATTTTGACCGGGAAACCGGGACGGTCACCCCGGTCGAGGGAGCGCCCAGGCTGGCGGACTTCGTGAGCCCGGCGCTGGCCGAACGGCTCATCCCCAACCTGGGCTTCACCATCTGTCAGATCGGCTGGAAACTGGGACAGGTAGGCGCCGGCCGCGTGATCTCGTTGGAGAGCGAGGAGGCGATACGGTTGGAGGCCACCGCCTCGTATGACATCATCCCGCTGCGAATCCAGGCTCTACTGCGGGCTATGCAAGACTACGAGGCAGACCTGTATCTCCTGAACATCTCCGGCGACAGCATCGTGCACGACGAGGGGTTGGCCGGGCAGGCGGCGTTTATGAAAAGGCTGGATGAGGAATTCCCGGCTTTGATCGAAGGGCTCGCTGAGCAGGCGAAAGACCCCACGTTCATTATGTTCTCCGACCACGGCCCCAGACCCGTCCAGGGTCACCTCAAGCCCGAGGAGTTTCTTGCTGGTGTCGAGGGGCTGATCTTTGCCGGCGAGGGCACCCCCTCCCCTCTCCTGGCTTCGGGAGAGGGGAGGGGGCCGGGGGGAGGGGTGAGGGCAGCAAACGCAGCCGTCGTCTCCAACGGCCGGGGCTCGCTGTATCTGTACGTTGGAAACCTCGACGACAAAACGGCCTGGCGCAGGACTGCCTACCGGCAGTTGAGGGACTACCATGGGCAGGACATCCTGGCAGCCATCGCCGACCAACCAGAGACGGCCTTTGTGGTCTGCAATCGGGAGGAGGGGGGCATCGCCATCCTGTCTGCCGAGGGCGAGGCCACGCTCTCTGCAGCGGATGGAGGATTCCTGTACCGGATGGCCTGGGGGAAAGACCCGCTGGGCCTGGACGAGGTCGAGGGCCGGGTGATCTCGGCCAGGGAGATGTTGGAGAAAACGTACGACAAGCCTTTCCCCTATCCCTCACAGTGGATGGAACTCTTGCAGGCTCCCTGTTGTGGGGACATCATGATCGTGGTTGACAGGTATGCCTTCTTATGGGACAAGCCCTGGGTTATCACCACCCACGGAGGCCCTTCACGCGACGAGGTGGGCACCAGCCTGCTGGCCGTCGGCCCAGAGGACCCGGAGGCAGGTATCCGCTATGGCGGGCAGATCGCTTGCGGATCTATCGGTCAGTTGTATAATAGCCTGCGCCGGATTCTCTATCGCCGGCCGCCACGCCATCGGCCCGATGCGGACCTGCTGTTTGGATCCTGTGAGATGTTTCATGCTTCAGCGAGGTAAAACACGATGAAGATCCAATTCCTGGGCACCGGGGCAGCCGAGGGCATCCCCAGTTTTGGCTGCACCTGTCAGCGCTGTCAGGTGGCCCGAAAAGAAGGAGGCCCCAACGTCCGGCAACGGGCCTCTGTATTGATCGAGGCCGCCGGACATCGTATCCTGCTCGACACGCCGCCAGAGATCAACTCAATGCTGAACCAGGCCGAGGTTTTTGACCTGTCGGCCATTCTCCTGAGCCACGAACACTTTGACCACATCGGCGGGCTGATCGCGTTCGAGTACTGGAACAGGGTGCTGCCTATCTTCGCTGGCTACGATGTGCTGCCCAAACTCCGGCTGACCCCGCGCCTGGAAGAACGGGCGCTCCTTTCCGGCTTCTATCCTCACACACGGCTGCATTTCGGCGACCTGAGCGTGATGCCCTTCAAGGTCATCCACCACGTCCCCTGTTACGGCTTCGCTTTCGAGGAAGCGGGGACGCGGGTGCTGCACTTCAGTGACTCCGGCCCCGAGTTGGGCGATCTCCACCGCCATCTGATGGAAGGGGCCGATGTGGCCATTTTTCACACCCCCACCTTTGAGCCGCACCGCAGTCACATCGGCGTTCAGGAACTCATCTCCCTGGTGCAGGACTATCCCATCCAACGGGTAGTCATCACCCACATCAACCACGACAATCTCTTGCACGCAGAGTTGGTGGAGAAGACTGCTCCACACAGGATCACAGTGGCCTACGATGGCCTGACGTTGGAGGTCTGACCGTGAATATCCATTTCCTGGGCACCGGCGCGGCCGAGGGCATCCCGGCCCTCGGCTGCGATTGTGCCCATTGCACCAGGGCCAGAAACGAGGGCGGGAAGTTGGTCCGCGAGCGAAACGCCATTCTGTTCTCCCTGCCCGATTACGAACTGTTGGTTGACTGCGCCCCCGACATCAGAGGGCTGGTCAACAAGTATCAGATCACCAAATTGGATGGCATTCTGGCTACCCGATCGCGCTACGACCACATCGGCGGCATCAAGGAATTCGAGTGGTGGCCGGGACGGTTGGATTTCCTGGCCGAGGACACTCTCTTCGAGACCATCAAACGGGAGCACTGGACAGAGGCGCTCGACGCCGTTATGTTTCACATCCCTTACTATCCGGGGGCCTCCCTCTACTTTAATAACTTTTCGATCGTCCCTTTCGCCGCCCGCCGGCAGCGGCCCATCTTTGGCATCTCGGTGAAGGAAAACCAGACCCGGGTCGTCTATACCTCGGATACCCCCGCCCGCCTGACCAACTATGCCCGGCGCGTCATGTGGGAGTGCGACCTGCTGATCGTCAATACCCCCACCTTCGACACAGTCCTCGAGAACCACATCAATGTCCTTGAGGCTATTGAACTCAAAGACCGAGTGGAGGCCAGGAAGATGATCTTGACCTACATCAATCACGGAAACAGACCCCACGACGAGTTGGAAGAGTTCGTGCACCAGGTCGAAGGAGTGAGCGTGGCCTACGACGGCATGACACTAGAGGTGTAATCTTGAAGATCCAGTTTCTGGGCACCGGCTCGGCAGAGGGGATTCCGGCCATCGGATGCGACTGTCCCCATTGCGTCAGAGCCAGAAAGGAAAGCGGAAAACTGGTGAAGCGCAGGAACGCCGTTCTCTTCTCTCTGCCGGGCTACGAGTTATTGCTTGATACCCCGCCAGACATCCGGGCGTCGTTGGCCCAGAGTAAGGTTCTGCGGATAGATGGCATCTTTCTCACCCACGCCCACTACGATCACACCGGCGGACTGGAGGAATTCCTTTACTGGAAAAGGGACCTGGACCTCTTCGTCGAGCCGGATGTATACGAATCTCTGCGGCGAGAGGAATGGGGCGACACGCTGCCCGACATCGCCTTTCACTGCCCTTTCCACCCAGGAATGGCCGTGCGCTTCGATGGCTTCTTCTTCACCCCTTTCGCCGTCAGTCACCCGGTTCCATGCTTCGGTCTGGCCATCTACGAGAACGATCACAAGATCGTCTACACCTCCGATACCCGCAATTGGTTCAGTCACTACGCCTACAGCCTGATGGACGGGGCGGATCTACTGATTGTCAATACCCCTACCTTTTCTCCACCGAAGGAAGACCACATCACCTCAACTGAAGCGGTCGAGTTGAAAGAGCGGATGGGGGCCAACCGTTTGGTCTTGACGCATTGCAATCACCATAACCGGCCTCACGACGAACTGGAAGAGTGGGCCAAAGGGTTGGATGGAGTCACAGTGGCCTATGATGGCCTGGAGATTGAGGTCTGAAATGAGCGCGATAGAGACTCAAGAGTGGAAACAGGCCCGGCAAGCCGCCTTTGCCCAGGATATCCTGACCGCTTTCACGCAGCGCCCGGCCGACCTCCTGCCGTTTGAAGAGGTGCGCCGGAGGCTGCAACTGCACAACCAGCGCTACCTGGGGCTTCAGGATGTACCCTTGGATCACATCGTGGGCAGCGTGGGCCGCTATCAGGATTTCACCCGCGCCTTCTTCCCCCGGCAGGAGGGCATGGGAGAGCGGTGGCGGCGAGTGGACAGGCTGGTCTCCACTGGCGGCGGTCTCCCTCCCGTCGAACTTTATAAAGTCGGCCAGGTCTACTTCGTCCGCGACGGGAACCACCGCGTCTCGGTGGCACGCCAGCACAACACTCCCACCATGCAGGCCTACGTCTGGGAATATGAAACCCGTGTCCCCCTGGAGCCGGACACCGACATAGATGATCTGTTGAGCAAGGCCGCCCACGCCGCGTTCCTGGAGCGCACCAACGTAGATCATCTCTGCCCCGACCTGCACATCGAACTCACCCAGCCAGATGGGTACGAGGACTTGCTATACGAAATTGAGACCTTCCAACAAAGTGTCTCCATAATAGATGAGCGGGAGGTGGGTTTCGAAGAGGCGGTGGCGCTGTGGTGCGAGATGCACTACACCCCCATCATCCAGATCATCCGGCAGCGTGGTATCCTCCAGGAGTTCCCTGGCCGCACGGAGGCCGACCTGTATCTCTGGCTGCGCCGCAACCACGAGGAACTGGAAGCGCGATACGGCCATAGAGTCCTGCTAGAGGAGGCCGCCGCCGACCTGGCGAAACGGTTCGGCGAGAAGCCCACGCCAGCCCGCCAGATCAAAAAAGCGGTCGAACGGCTGGCGGAAGGCGTGGGCGAACTGGGCGGCCGGCTGATGGAAAGCATCGCGCCGGGCGCTCAGGCGCAAGAGGATGACGCTCTGGCCGCCGCGCTGCTGGCCCCTATCCGCCGTGTCGCCACAACCACGCCGCCGTATCGCTTCCGGGGGACGACTCAGGCCGAATGGAAAACGTGGCACACCGAATTCCGCGAGCGGCTGTGGGACCTATTGGGCGTCGGCGACCGCCCCTGGCAACCTTATGGCCCGGACGAACTGAAGGCCGAGATCGAGGAACGAACCCAGATTGATGGTCTCTGGCGTGAACTCATCTGGTTGAACACCGACGAAGACCATTCGGCTGATCGCTCACAGCGAAGCCTGCGCGTGCCCGTCTACCTGTTCCTACCGGCGGAAGCCAACGAGCCACGACCAGCCGTCGTCGTCTTCCCCGGCCACGGCACCATCGCCCAGACAGCCGGACTGGAAAAGTCATATCAGCGGGCCAACGCATTGGAACTGGCCCGCGCTGGCTTCGTCACACTGACCATGGAACTGCGCGGGTTCGGCAGGCTGGGCGCAATGGGCCACTTGCAGATTGACGCGGCCGCCCGGCTGATAGGCCGCACCTGGTACGGCCTGCTGGTCCAGGACGGGATGCGCGCCATAGACTATCTCCTCACTCGCCCGGAGGTAGATCCGGCCCGCATCGGCGCGACCGGCATCGGCGCTGGTGGCGCGCTGACCATGTACACGACGGCCCTGGACGACCGGGTGAAGGTGGCATTGGTCAACAGTTACCTCGGCAAGTACGTCGTCACCTGCCTGGACGAAGAACACTGCCCCTGCAACGATATCCCCGGCATCCTGCGCTACGCCGAAATGGGAGACGTGGCCGCTCTCATCGGACCGCGGCCGGTGATGTTCGTCAGCGGCCAGCGCGACCCGGCCACCAGCCCTGCGGCACGGGGGAGTTTCGCCATCGTGCGGCAGGTGTACCGGTTCCTGGGCGTAACCCAGCGCGCCAAACTGATCGAGCCGGAGGAAATGGGGCATTACTTTGACCGTCAACTGGCTATTAGTTGGTTTCGCCGGTGGTTAGCAAGAAACCAGGTTTTTCGGAAAAAACCTGGTTTCTAAATAGACAAGGAGAAAAGACGTGTCTTCTAAAGTGAACGTTGGACTTATTGGAGCGGGGCGCATCGGGCGGCTCC
>JAUWNP010000089.1 GCA_030612585.1 Anaerolineae bacterium | reverse complement strand
CCCCCCCCCCCCCCCCCCCCCCCCCCCCCCCCCCCCCCCCCCCCCCCCCCCCCCCCCCCCCCCCCGCGAGTTGCCTGGCGTCCCTCCCTTGATGATGGACAAGACGTCGCATAAACACACCATTCAGTAGTTAGGCGGCGGCTTGTGATCCATTGACGCAGGATGCCCACAGGAGAAAGGTGAAGTATGAAACGCGCAGACGAAGAATACTGCAAGTCAAAGTTTGATGCTTTTCTGAAGAGATATGTCGATCCAACAGCAGTTGTTTGGGAAGAAGTATCTCAAAGAGATGAACCTCCAGACTACTTTCTTCACTTGCATGGTGTCAAATTTGCGGTAGAGGTGACAACGCTGATGGAAACCATCCCGGTTGGAACAGCGGCTCTACCAGAAGCAGCAATAATAGGTTCATTATGGCACTTAGTTGATGAAGTTGAACGGATTGCAGGGAGTGAAGGGCATTTGCACGGGATGTATTTGGTTGACTTTTCCAGACCGATCGATGGTTTTAGAGATGTTAGGCATCAGATTCAGAGTGATCTTCTGGATTACATTCAGGCTACTCAAGGTTTAAGTAGTGCTCCGGAAAAAACGATATTCAAACAAGGCAATCAGTGGTGTCGAATCAGGAAATTACAGGATAGTCCAGACGAAGTGGTGCAGGCTGGGCCAAACCGCGGTAAGTCGGAAGGTGATGCAGCAGAAGATATTTGTAACCTTCTGGAGGAAAGGTTAGTTGCCAAGAATCACGCTTTGAGGGATATTCGATACCCCAAAATCCTGTTGCTATGTGACTCGTATCATTTTGCCAGTCTCGACATGTACAGGGATTGTATCTCTCAACTCTCCCTATTGGCTTCTTTTCATACAGTATTCGTCCTTCAAGGCAATGGAGATGGCTTTGTTTTCCATTCCGAAGATCCTAGTTGGCTCATGTAGAGAATGTGAGACTCAAATATCCATTCAAGCAGCCGCCGTCTAGCCAGTCGCTGCAGCCGACCGCACCATCAAGATCCCTTGTGATGGGCGCGTTGGTTTCGGAAGGCGTCCTCTATTGTTGGGCACGTCGCATAAGCCGCGCGGCGGGAAGGCTGCCAGGTAGTCGGATCGGTTTCGTTGGATCGCGCTTTAGCCATAGTCCCCAGTAGAGCCAGTCTCCGCCCCTTCGGCTACGCTCAGGGCGGGATCCGGGGCTTTTGTCGCCTCTCACCTTCCCCCTGCTCTTGCATTCCCACGTTTGATAGCCAGCCTCCCGCAGTAGGGCAGTGCTCTCTCCCCATCCACCTGGAGGCCAGGAGTTGATGTTTCGCCCGATTTGTGCTATCATCTCACTCAGTTGGACACACAGTGTCAAAGCTCGTGGCGGTCGTGGGTCACGGCAGCCCTAGACCCTTGCCGCTCATCCCCCGTGTCGCTGACACGGTTTCGAGCGAACGGGTCGCATCCAGCGCATGCACCCGACCCGCGCCTATCGGCGCTCGAAAACAGCGGCGCTTTTGCATTCGTTGCTGATCTTGTGGCGGAAGTGGTTTTGCATGGCCCGGCGTGGGCTGGTGATGCGCAATCTGTTAGCCTGCCCAGCGCGAAATAGAACTGGGTTCGCTCAAACAAGGTCCTTGGCACTGGGTATGCATTTACCAGGAGAAAGCACGTGAAGGAACAGACCCACATCAAAGCTTACTTGAAAGCATTATGGGAGAAACCCATCAATCTTATCCTCGTCCTGCTGGATATTGCGGGACTTGGGGCCATCATTCTAATAGTTGTTGATGATTGGATTGAGGCAATTCTTGTTCTTGTCTTCCTGGCTACCTGGGCTTACTGCAACTATTCAATCTTCAGGCAACAGCGAACAAGTATCGCTGAACTGGAAGATTACATCACCGAGATTGAAGCATTAGAGGCAAACATAAACGTTGAAGTCCAAGGAAGTGTTGAGTTGGGAATTGCGGAACACAGCATAGATGAGCAAGGCCTACCGAACAAGGGGGTGTTTCAAGCAATTCTTGAGTTTGAGAACACTGGTCAGGAATCTGGCGAGTTGGTATGGGAGCTCGGTAGAGGAGAGACAACATTGCCACGCTTTTGCACTCTTGATCCAGATAACGATGGCGGTTTTAATGTACCTCTCCATAAGATTGAGGGACGGGATAGGACGCAGCGGTGGTTTTCCGTTCCCATCCGAGTCGTTGTACAAGACCCGGCGCTGTTTGCTCAGGAGTTGAACTCTCGCGAACACTACAGCGTTGTCATTCGCTACTACACCCGGCGTATCGGTGGGCCACCTTCACCAAAGAGGCTAGTCATCAAAGGAGACCTACAGCGGACTCGACAGAAAATGCGAGCATATTGGGAAAAGCTGGGTTACAGCAACCTAGCCCGATTGGTTGACGCTCGATGAAGAACTCAGCGCTACAAGTTGTCAATTTTCGCCCGATATGGGGCCACCGATTTTCGGCCAAGATGGGCCACTGGCAGCAGACAAAGCCGTGCCCAATCAGGCGGTTATATTCTTTGAGGAGGGTGATTATATCCGACCTGTTGAGCAAATATGAGGAAAGGTTACGTGAAAGAGATATTGGCTCTTCTAGTGGACCTCTTCCAGCGCCAGATAAGTTTGATCCAGACGGAAAAACCAGGCCATTGTATGGATTAACCTGTATAGCCTGGATTGATCAGGAATCTGAACTATTCCAGAAATTGTGTGATCTGCAAGAAGGGTTCAGAAAGGAGTTTGAGGAAGCCGGATTAGGACACGTTTTTGCCTTTCTTGAACCTGAGTCATTTCATATGACGATCTGTGATGTTGTTGCCAGTTCTAATCCTATTCAATCTCGACATGCTAATGTTCTGATCAGGCAGGTTCAGGCTGCCTTTGCCCAAATCGGGAAACCAGGGAAAGTGACATCCCGAATTCGAGGTATTGGTCTAGAGGGAACGATAACCGCTCTGGTTAGATTCGATCGTGAACTCGAACTGAAAAAGGTATTTGATATGGAGCATAAGATAAAACGATCAATAGAACAATCTATCGGCGCAGATCTCACAGAGATTGCAGAGATCATTAGTTTCAGACCTTTTGCAGGGCATATTAGCCTTGCTTATTGCGTTCGAGATCCAGGTGAAGGGAATGTTGGGAGAATTAAAGAGATTCTGCTTCAGTACAAAAACGAAGATTTAGGGGAGTTTGTTTTTTCGCAGTTTGATCTTACTTGTTTTACCAACATGAACACATTTATACCAATACTGACAATCAATCTAGAAAATGGCGAGACTACTGATGTCATTGCGAGCGTAGCGAAGCACCGCCACGAGTCCTCGCGGTGGCAATCTCCTGCCTTCAACATGTGAGCAACGGTGGAGATTGCTTCGTCACTTCGTTCCTCGCAATGACAGGCTGAGTAGCAAAATGGCGGAGTAACACGTCACGATAGACTTAGAGAATGTCAACAAGGAAAATATGACAGGGACACTAATTAACGCCCTCACTGTGGTACTGGGTGGGAGTCTGGGCTCTCTTTTGGGCGAGAGACTGCCACCACGCATACGCGAAATCGTGGTGCAAGGCATTGGGTTGGTGGTGTTAGCAGTAGGGATGGATATGGCGCTGAGTAGCAGCAACTTCCTGTTGGTGCTGGGCAGCGTTCTTGTGGGCGGTATCTTGGGCGAATGGTGGCAGTTGCAGAGGCGGCTGGACGATGCTGGCAGGTGGCTGGAGAGCAAGGCGGAGAGGTTCCCTTTCTTGACACGGGGCGAATTCACCAAAGGGTTTGTGATGGCCAGTCTGGTCTTTTGTGCCGGCCCGATGACGGTTTTGGGTTCCATTCAGGATGGGCTATCGGGCGACTACACACTGCTGGCGATCAAGAGTGTGTTGGATGGCTTTTCCTCGTTGGCGTTTGCAGCAGCGATGGGCATGGGGGTGACGTTCGCAGCCATCACGGTGCTGGTTGTGCAGGGGACGCTGACTCTGGGGGCGTCACTTTTCGAGGGCCTGTTGACGGAAGCCATGATCACAGAGTTGACAGCAACTGGCGGGGTGGTCATGCTGGGGATAGGGTTGCTGATGTTGGAGGTGAAGCGCATCAAGGTGGCGAACTTCCTGCCAGCGCTGGTAATGGCTCCATTGTTGGTGGCTCTGTGGGAGTGTTTGGGCATCCAATAGAGATTCAACAAGAAGGTGATCGGAGCGTGCAAGATGAGGTTGAATAACTTACTTGACGCACTACCCACCGTCCTGGGTCGGATTGGCGGCGACGTCGAGATACATGGCATCGCCGTCGATTCGCGCCGCGTGCGCCCCGGCGATCTCTTCGTCGCCATCCCTGGCGTCAACGTGGACGGCCATCGTTTCATCGCCCAGGCAGTGGCGGAGGGTGCGGTGGCCGTCGTAGGCGAGCGAGCCCCGCAGGAGTTGCCCGACCTGCCCTGGGGGGCCTTCACCTACGTGCGCGTTCCCGAGACGCGGGAGGCCTGGGGCTGGCTGTGCGCCGCCTGGCACGATTTCCCCTCCCGCAAGATGATCCTCATCGGCGTCACCGGCACCGATGGCAAGACGACCACCGTCAACCTCATCTACGCCATCCTGCGCGCCGCCGGGCTCAACGCCGGGATGGTCAGCACGCTGAACGCCCGCATCGGCGAGGAGGAGATTGACACCGGCCTCCATACCACCACCCCCGACCCGCCCGACGTGCAAGCGTACCTGGCCCGCATGGTCGAGACCGGGGTCACCCACGCCGTGCTGGAGGTCACATCCCACGGGTTGGCCCAGCACCGCGTGGCCGGCTGCGACTTCGACGTGGCCGCCGTGACGAACGTCACTCACGAGCACCTCGACTTCCACGGGTCGCTGGCGGCTTACCAGCAGGCCAAAGCCCGCCTCTTCGAGGGATTGGCGCACTCCTTCAGGAAGGATTTAAGATTGCCGGATTTGAGATTTGGAGATGTGGGTGTGCCAAAGGTGGCGGTTCTCAACCGGGACGACGATTCGTTCCGCTATCTGAGCCCCATCCCCACTGACCGGCAAGTCGTCTACGCGGTGGAGGAACCCCAGCACCGCCGTGAAACAGCCGGTGCTGGGAGACGCAGCCTAGCACCGGCTCTTCCAGGCCGGTGCGACGTGACCGCCCGCGATGTGCGCTTCGGAGCGGACCGGACCCGCTTCATCCTTCGACTACGCTCAGGACAGGCCCTGCGGCTACGCTCAGGACAGGCCCTGCGACGGAGTTTACCCCGAGCGACGCCGAGGGG
Source organism: Anaerolineae bacterium (assembly GCA_030612585.1). Next base: position 12,132 of record JAUWNP010000089.1, on the reverse strand, counting down.
CTCAGGACAGGCCCTGCGCACCCCAGCCGGTGAGATACCCATCGAGACGTCGCTGGTGGGGGCGTTCAACGTGAGCAACGTCCTGGCGGCGGCTGCCGTCGGCGTGGCCTTGGGCTTGCCGCTGGAGGCCATCGCCGAGGGGATAGCAGCGGTGCGGGAGGTGCCGGGGCGGATGGAGCGGATTGAGGAAGGACAGGACTTCCTGGCCATCGTAGACTTCGCCCACACACCCAACGCGCTCCAGCGGGCATTAGAAACGGCGCGCACGATGACCGGCGAGAGTGGGGGCGTGATCGTCGCCTTCGGCTGTGCGGGGTTGCGCGACCGGGCTAAGCGTGGGATGATGGGACACGTGGCGGGGCGGCTGGCCGACCTGGTAGTCATCACCGCCGAGGATCCCCGCACCGAGAGCCTGGAGGAGATCATGGCCGAGAGCGCCGCCGCAGCCACGGCGGAGGGCAAACGGGAGGGGATAGACCTATGGCGCGTGCCCGACCGGGGAGAGGCACTGCTCTTCGCCTGCCAGATGGCGCGGAAGGGCGACGTGGTGATCGCCTACGGCAAGGGGCATGAGCAGAGCATGTGCTTCGGCACGACCGAGTACCCCTGGGACGACCGGGAGGCGCTGCGGCGGGCGTTGCGCGGCGAGACGCTGGACACGCTTCCGACGGCGAGACAGGGATTGGAGATTGGAGATTAGAGATTAGAGAATAGAGACTGGAAAGCGAATGGACTGAACTATGCCTTACGCGGAAACTGCTAGAGGAACACTCTTTTGTACCGTGAGCCGGGAGTCGGCAGACAGCCCCGCGCTGATATTGATACATGGAGCCGGAGGAAATCACCTGCACTGGCCGGCTGAACTGCGCCGCCTGTACGGGGCCACGGTTTACGCGCTCGACCTGCCTGGCCACGGGCGTTCGAGGGGACAAGGATGTGACACCATCGGAGATTACGCGCAGGCCATAATCGAGTTTCTCAACACGGCAGGAATCGAGCAACCGATTGTCGTTGGACACTCGATGGGCGGCGCTATCGCCCTGACACTGGCACTTTGTTTCCCCACCCGCGTGGCCGGGCTGGTGCTGATGGGGACCGGGGCACGGTTGCGCGTGGCTCCCGCTATCCTGGATGGAATGCGCAGTAATTTCGAGGGAAGCGTGGAACTTATCATCCGCTTCGTTTGGTCGCCGGAGACCAAGCCGGCGCTGACCGAACTGGGGCGACAGGCACTTCTGGAAACTGGCCCCGATGTACTGCTCGGCGATTTCAGCGCCTGCAACCGCTTTGACGTGATGGAGCGATTGGGAGAAATCAAGCACCCCACGCTGGTCATCGTAGGCACAGCAGACCAACTCACCCCGCCCAAGTACGCCCGTTTTCTGACCGAACACATCCCCAACGCACGACTGGTGCTGGTCGAGGATGCGAGCCATATGGTGATGCTGGAGCGACCGCTGGAGGTAATAGGGGCAGTGCGGGAGTTCCTGAAGTAAGACAAGTTGCCAACTTGTCCTACACTACAAGTTGCCAACTTGTCCTACACTAACGTCTCTCCATCTCCGCCATTCTGGCGAACAGGTTGAGGAACTCATCGTTACTCTCAGTGCCTCGTAGAACGCGCAGTAATTCCTGCATCGCCTGGCTAACACTGTAGCCGGATGTATGGGAGTCCAGGAAGCGTTGCCGCATCAGCCATACCTTCGGCAGCGTATCCTCGTCGAGCAGCAGTTCCTCCCGCCGCGTGCTAGAGCGCTCGATATCGAAAGCGGGGAAGATACGCCGCTCCTGCAGCCTGCGGCTCAGGTGGAGTTCCATGTTGCCGGTGCCCTTGAACTCCTCGTAGATCATATCGTCCATCCGGCTGCCGGTGTCAATCATGCAGGTGGCGATGATAGTCAGGCTCCCGCCCTCCTCAATATTACGAGCCGCGCCGAAGAAGTGCTTGGGCGGGTAGAGCGCCGCCGGGTCGAGCCCCCCGGAGAGGGTACGGCCACTGGGCTGCACGACCAGGTTGTAGGCACGCGAGAGGCGGGTGATGCTATCTAAGAGAATGACGACGTCCCGTCCGGCCTCCACCAGCCGCTTGGCCCGCGCCAGCGCCATCTCCGCCACCTTGGCGTGGCTTCGCACCGGCTCGTCGAAGGTCGAACTGATGACCTCGGCATCCACCGAGCGGTCCATGTCGGTAACCTCTTCGGGCCGCTCGCCGATGAGCGCGACCATCAAGTGCGCCTCGGGGTGGTTGGCCGAGACACCGTTGGCGATGTGCTTTAGCACGGTGGTCTTGCCGGCCTTGGGCGGGGATACGATGAGACCACGTTGGCCCTTCCCAATCGGCGTAACCATGCTCAACAGTCGTGTCGTCAGATTGCCCGGAGAAGTCTCCAGGATGAAACGTTCGTCAGGGAAGATGGGCGTCAGTGACTCAAATTGTGGTCGTTGCTTGGCCGCCTCTGGGTCCATCCCGTTCACAGCCTCCACGCGCAGCAGGCTGAAATACTTCTCGTTCTCCTTCGGTGGCCGCACCTGCCCGACCACCATATCACCGGTGCGCAGTCCGAAGCGGCGAATCTGGGACTGGGAGACGTAGACGTCCTCCCGCCCCGGCTTGTAGTGATCGCGGCGCAAGTAGCCCTTACTTTCATCCGCAATATCCAACACGCCGCCGCCGAATTGCAGGCCCTCTCGCTCCGCCTTGGCCTGCAGCAATCGCAGGATAAGGTCCTCCTTCTTGAGCCGGCTATAGCGAGAAATCTCCCACTCCTTGGCCAACTCACGCAACTCGGCCAGTGTCTGGGTTTCTAAATTTGCAATGTCCATTTTGCTCACGCTGCTTTCTCCATTCATTATTCGTCGCGGTAGTCGGAGATGAACTCCTCCGCCTGCTCAACCAACTCTCGATTGCCGATGAAGAGCGGGATACGCTGGTGCAGACTTTCGGGCTGCACATCGAGAATGTTGCAGTGTCCATCCGAGGCATAGCCACCCGCTTGCTCAATGATGAAGGCCAACGGGATGGCTTCGTAAACCAGGCGCAACTTACCTCCGGGGTTCCCGGTGTCGGCAGGGTAGTAGTAAATTCCTCCCCCCAACAAGTTGCGATGGAAATCGGCCACCAGTGCGCCGATGTAGCGGCCCGAAAGCGGCTCGCGCGGGTCTTCTTGATCCATCCCCTGCAACCAACGGGTGAACCGTCTTACACCTGCGCTCCAATACTGCTCGTGTCCCTGGTTGATGCTGTAGTACCTTGCCCTTTCCGGCACACAGATGTCAGGATGGGAGAGTAGGAACTCGCCCACGCCGGGATCGAGTGTGAAGCCATGCACTCCCTGACCAGTTGAGTAGACCATCATCGTGCTCGACCCGTAGATGATATAGCCGGCAGCAACGAGGTCGCGCCCTCTCTGCAAGCAATCCTCCACTGTACCGGGGCCACGCTGGCTTTTGCGCTGGTAGACGCCGAAGATAGTGCCGATACTCGCGTTGACGTCCACGTTCGACGAACCGTCCAGTGGATCAAAAACCAACACGTACTTACCGACGTCATATCCTTCCGGAATGGGGATGATGCCCTCCTCCTCTTCCGATGCCATCACCGCCAGCCGCCCGGTGTAACTATTCATCCGGATCATCGTCTCATTGGCGAAGACATCCAGTTTCATCTGCTGCTCGCCCTGGACGTTCATCCTGCCGGCCAATCCCAGAATCTCGACCAGGCCGGCACGCGTGGTCTCACGCGCGATGATCTTGGCCACCAGGGCGACGTCGTACAGCAAGCTGGAAAAGACACCGGTCGCATGCGGGTACCTGCGTTGCTGTTCAACGATGTGCCGTTCGATGGTGACTATCTGCTCGTCCATCTTAACCCTTCACCACGTGCATCAATCCAGATACCACACCCAGCGGGTGCCGCGCATCTCTCGGATGATGTCGGTGGTCGAAAGGATGCCCAGCGGCTTGCTATCCTCGCCCACCACCAGCAGGCGATGAACGTGGCTCTCCAGCAATTTCCCGGCCGCTTCCTCCACGGCAGCGCCCTCGGAGATGCTGATGACGTTGGCTGTCATCGCTTCGTGGGCCTGAATAACTGTCAGATCCTCTCCATAATGGACAATGGCATCGGTGTGAGACACCACACCCACCGGCGGCTCCCCCTCGCGATCAGCGACCATGATGGCATGGACCTCGGTATCAGCCATCACCCGCACCACCTCCTGAAGGGGGGTGTCCGGCTTGCAGAAGATAACACCCTTATGATAAATGTCGCGTACCAATCGCTCTTTGTCCATCGGTATTGCTCCTTTGCTCTTATCGCTACGCACCGGACGCGAACCACAGTACGTAGTAGTAACCGATCACGGCTGCCCAAAGGACGCTATCCACCCGGTCCAGGGCACCGCCGTGGCCCGGAATGATGCTACCAGTATCCTTCACGCCTACCTGTCGCTTGATCATTGAGATAGCCAGGTCGCCCAGCGGGGCGAAGGTGGCAATCAGCAACCCCAGGATCAGGCCGTGCACCTCATTAACAGCGGTCCCCGCGCCTGCCCCGATGCGGCAGAGCGAGGCTAGAAGCGCCGTCAGCAATCCGCCGATGATCACGCCCGCCACGTACCCCTCCCACGTCTTGCCAGGGCTCAGTGTAGGGGCCAATTTGTGCCGCCCCCACGCCCGTCCGACGCAATAAGCGCCACTATCTGCGAGCATAATAGCAGGTACGACAACTAGCGTCCACCAGCGACCGTCGGGTTGCAGGCCCCGCAGCCCAATCAGGCAAGCCCCACACAGCCCCAGGTACAGGCCCCCCGTCACGGTCAGGGACCAATCAACTACCGGGGAACCCTGACGGTGAAACAGTTGCCAGGCGAGGGAACCCAGCAGGATCAGGGCTATGCCAGGCCGCAGCAATCCCAACGCTGGGAACTGAGCATCCAACAGGAAGAGCCATACCAGCCCAACCCCGAAGACAAGAACGGGTCGAAAGCCGTCACGGGCTACCAGATGGCAGAACTCAATCTCGGCCACCGTCAGCAGCAGCGCCACCAGAGCCAGGAATGGCAGTCTGCCCAGGTAGATGAGGTAGACAATGATCGGGATCAGGATAGCGGCAGTGAGTAAGCGTGTACGTAGCACGAGTCAGGAAACGATTCAGAGTGACGTAGGAGGTAACCTATTCAGGCACCAAGCCAAAACGACGTTCGCGCTGGCTGTAGTCCTGCAATGCCTTGTAGAACTCATCCTTGTCAAAATCGGGCCATAGAGTGGGGGTGACATAAAACTCAGCATAAGCCCCCTGCCAGATGAGGAAATTGCTAACCCGCATCTCCCCGCTGGTGCGAATGATCAGGTCAGGATCAGGTAATCCCGCGGTATATATGTAGCGACCGACAAGTGTTTCATCTATCTGTTCAGCAGGCACACCGTCGGCAATAATGCGGCGCATTGCATCCACCAGTTCAGCCCGTCCCCCGTAGTCGAAGGCGACATTCAGAATCAACCGCTGGTTGTTCTTGGTCAGTTCGACGGCATCGCCAATCTTCTGCCGCAACCTGGGGGAAGTACGATCCAGCCGGCCAATGTGACGCAGTTGAACGCCTTCTTTATGCAGTTCTGACAACTCGCGGTCAATCACGCGCTCCATAATGGACAAGAGACCCTTAACCTCGCCCTCCGGGCGGCTCCAGTTCTCGGTCGAGAAGGCGTAAATGGTCATAACCTGGATGCCAAACTCGACCGCTGCTCGCAACACGCGGCGCAAGGTTTCCGTCCCCGCACGGTGTCCGGCCAACCGGGGCAGGCCTCGTGCCCGAGCCCAGCGGCCATTACCGTCCATGATGATACCAACATGTCGGGGTAACCGTTCCAGAGGCGGGTATTGCTGGTCATCCCGTGATTGAGAGGACATAGTCGTAAGTCATCTGTTACCACCCTTGCGAAGGTTGTGCATAGCCCTGGCAATGGGGTAACTTCCGATTGGCGAAGGTGCTTCTGACCTGAAACCTGTCGCCTAACCTTCGCAAGGGTTCGAGGATGTGCTAGCCCTCCAGAATCTCCCGCTGCTTACGGGCGCTGACCTCGTCCATTTGTTTGGAATAGCGGTCGGTGAGATCCTGAAGATCGTCTTTACCACGGTAGAAGTCATCCTCGGAAATGAGTCTTTCTTTCTCGAATTCGCGCAGGTCGTCCAGCGCCTCGCGGCGAATGTTGCGCAGCGCCACCCTTCCTTCCTCGACGCGATGACGCACCAGTTTTGCCAGTTCTCGCCGCCGTTCCTCGGTCAGGCGTGGAATTGGAAGACGGATGATCCTGCCATCATTGCCAGGGGTAAGGCCCAGTTCTGATTTGAGGATAGCCCGCTCGATGTCGCCCAGTGACCCGGGGTCATAAGGCCGGATGGTGAGCAATTGAGGTTCCGGAACAGAGATGACGGCCAACTGGTTGAGGGGCGTGGGCACGCCGTAGTATTCCACCATCACCCGTTCCACCAACGCCGGGGAGGCCCGCCCGGCGCGGATGGTGCGCAGATTGGCATCCAGCGCCTCGACGGATTTGCGCATCCGGCCTTCTATCTCGCGGAGTAGATCTTTGATCATCTTCGATCACGGCTATTGAGAAATCAACGTCCCAATGGCCTCTCCCAGCACGGCCCGTTCCAGGCTGTGGGGCTGCCACAGGTTGAGCACGATGATAGGGAGGTCGTTTTCCATACACAGTGAGATCGCCGTGGCATCCATCACGCCCACCCGCATTTCGAGCGCCTGCATGTAGGTCAGGTGATCGAAGCGCTCGGCGTCTGGGTTTTCGTGCGGATCCTCAGCGTAGACGCCGTCCACCTTCGTGGCCTTGATCAGCAGATCGGCGTCAATCTCCATCGCCCTGAGCGCTGCAGCCGTGTCGGTGGTGAAGTACGGATTACCTGTACCACCGCCGATGATGACAACGCGCCCCTTTTCCAGGTGGCGGATCGCCCGCAGGCGGATGTAGGGCTCGGCGATGGCCCGCATCTCAATCGCGGTCTGCACGCGGGTGACGATTCCTATGTGCTCCAGTGCATCGGCCTGCGCGAGGGCATTCATCACCGTCGCCAGCATGCCCATGTGGTCTGCAGTGGCACGGTCCATCCCGTGCGCGAGCCCATCCCGGCCACGCCAGATGTTGCCCGCCCCCAGGACGATGGCGACCTCCACCTCCAGGTTGCGCATGACCAACACCTTGGCCGCGACATCTTCCGCCATGTGGGGACTGATGCCAGAGCCACCCGGGCCGGCCAGTGCCTCGCCACCTAGTTTGAGCAAGACCCGTTTGTACTTCGCTACGGCCATACGGTTACGCCTCGGCAGGTCACTCCAGCTCCTCTCCTACTTCGTAGCGCACGAAGCGGCGCAGGACAATGTTCTCGCCGAATTTAGCGATAGCATCGGTGATCAGATCTCGCACGGTTTTGTCCTCATCTTTGACAAAGGGCTGCTCCATCAGACACACCTGCCGGTAGAACTTCTCCAGCCGCCCTTCGACGATGCGGTCCACGATGCGTTCAGGCTTGCCCTCCTCCAAGGCCCGGGCACGGTAGATAGCCCGTTCGCACTCAATCACCTCCTCAAGCATATCTTCGCGCGTGAAGTAGCGTGGGGCAGCGAAGGCAATGTGGAGCACCAAATCGTGAGCCAAAGCCTTGAAGTCATCAGTGCGGGCGACAAAGTCGGTCTCACAGTTCAGTTCCAACAGCACGGCAATCCGGCTACCAGGGTGAACATACGCTTCCACAACCCCGTCGGAGGCCTGGCGGCCCATTCGCTTGGCGGCCGCAGCCAGCCCTTTTTCACGCAAATTAGCGACTGCGCGCTCAAAGTCGCCAGCGCAAGCCTCCAAGGCATTACGACAATCCAGCACTCCAGCAGAAGTCGCTTGCCGTAACTCCTTGACCATTGCAGCGGTGATTTCCAAGTTCAGTTCTCCTCGTTGTTGTACATCTGCGAGCGCCAGCACAAAGAAGCCTCAGAGAGAAACATCAGGCATCTAGTGCCCCCTCGTGCCCCTCAACCCGTCACACTCTCTGCCACCGGCTCCTCTACTACCTCCATGTCCTCTACTACTTCCCCGGCCAGTTCGCTCGGCTTCTCAACCACCTCGCCTGGTTCCTCAGCCTGCGCTGCCTCCACAACAGACTCCGCTTGTACTTTCTCCCCCTCCTCGAACGTCAATTCCTTCAAGCGGGCCAGGGTAGCGGCACTAAGATACTTCTCGTCTTTAACTTCGAACTCCTCAACTGCAGATATCTCCGGTTCGTAGGCTTTCTGTTGTGCAACTCCCTCCAACACAGCGTCGGCCATTTTCGAGGTAATCAACTTGATGGCGCGGATAGCGTCGTCGTTGGCCGGTATCACATGGTCAATTGGATCGGGATCACAGTTGGTGTCCACTATAGCGACGATGGGAATATCCAGCTTATTGGCTTCTTTTACTGCGGTGATCTCCCGCCGCACGTCCACTATGTAGATCAGGTCGGGGATATCGCGCATTTCTTTGATGCCCCCCAGCCGGTTATTGTGTTTCTTGATCTGGCGTTGCAGACCCAGGGCCTCTTTCTTCGTCAGACGATCGAAATCACCCCGGTCACGGCGGGCCTCTAGATTAAGCAGGTAGTCAATGCGCTGCCGGATGGTGCGCCAATTGGTCAACGTACCGCCTAGCCAGCGCAGGTTGACGTATGGCATCCCACAGCGCTGTGCCTCATAAGCGATAGTCTCCTGAGCCTGCCGCTTTGTGCCCACAAAAAGCACTGTCCCCTCGGCGGCAACGGTGTCCCGGACCAGTTCGTAAACCCTGCCAAGCGCGGTAATGGTCTGCTGCAGGTCTATGATATGCACCCTGTTGCGCTCAGTGAAGATGTAAGGCTTCATCTTCGGATTCCAGCGCCGGGTGCGATGACCGAAGTGCACTCCACTTTCCAGGAGTGCCTTCATAGAAACGACAGCCATAGAGGAACCTCCTTTTATCGTTATTTCCCTCCGCCTTCATCATTCCGTTGAGAGACCGGGCTGGCTGTCCGCCCGGCACAATCTCGCCGGTCAGGAGGCGTGTGTATTGGGATTGACCCTATCATGATTGTACCATAAAGTGGGATTTGAGCAAATCCGCCGCGCGCGCCTATTTCTCTTCTGGTGCCTGGAAACGGTATCCCACCCGGCGGACCGTGCGCAGGTAGACCGGTGAACCAGGGTTTTCCTCAATTGCTTTGCGCACCCAGTGGATGTGGACATCGAGAGTGCGGGTATCACCCATATAGTCGGTATCCCACACCTGCCTCATCAAGAAGATGCGGGTCAAAATCTCGCTTGGGTGACGCATGAAGACTTCGAGGAGCCGGGCCTGCTTGGGGGTAAGCCTGCTTTCACGCTTGCCACGGATAGCGCAACGCTGCTCGACGTTGAGGGTCACGTCGCCGACCTGGAGTATCTCGCCACCAGGTGCAGGCAGCAGCAGGGCCACTCGGTTGACCAGTTTTTTAGCGAAAAAGGGATAGCGCAGATATGCACGTGCGCCTATGCTGCGGTCAATCTTCTTCCCCTCCGGCAGCAATACCAACACCGGAATTCCGAGGGCGGCATCCCGCAAAGCGTTGCAGAAACGATGACTACTGAAGCGTAGCGAAGGAGAGTCTAGTACAATCGCTACAGGGTGAACCTCCTGTACCTTGGCCCACGCCTCCCTTCGCGTGCGGGCCGTGACGACATTGTATCCTTGATCATTAAGGATTGGGGCTAGATGCTCTGCCGCGGGTTTCCTGCCCTCCACGAGCAAGATGGTGTAGACTGGTACCACCTGCTGCACTCTTCCTTCCCTTTGCCACCTGCACTACGCCACGGAACAGGTCAAATTATACTTCATCCCGCTGTTGAGGGCAAGTCAGCAGAGCGGTAGTCACCAGGGACCAGAAGCCTCGCTGGTAGGCCAGTGCCTTCTAGCAAAGAGGAAGTCCGATGTCCGAAGTCCGACGTCTCCGACGTCAGGAGGCGCAGGATGGCGTAGAGCAGGACCACGCCCGCAACGCCGAGCGTGGCGCTCATCATACCATCAGCGCCTGCATCTCCTCCAGCGCCATCGGCTCAACCGTCAGCACCTCGTATCTTGCCTCCTGCGTCTGGCCTCCTGCTTCCTGCCCACTATCGGGTCGCACCTCGACGCGCACTGCGGGCTCCCGTTTGCCATCGGAATAGCCGGCGGTGACTCGCGCCGCAAGTTCGATCTCCTCCCGTACCGGTCCGCCCAGCACCAGCGTCGTCGGGCCGGGGTGATCCACCGTCGTCAGCAGGACCCCCTCCACACCGCAGGTTGCCAGGTACTCGTTCTCCCGCTCGTGACGCCCTACAACCACCCTGCGCCCGGAGGGCAAGCGCAGATGCCGTCCCACTGCCAGGAGTTGCGCCTGCTCGCGGAGTAGCGCCTCATCTCCCTCGTGAGCCAGAAAATCGCGCAGGCGACGGGAATAGGTCCGGTCAATCAGATAACAACAGCCACCGGAGGGCTGCGGGTAGTCGGTGATGCCGAACTGCTCCGCCAGGCGTATCTGCTTCTTACGGCCTCTCCCGCTGATGGCGTACAGTTTCTCTCGCTCCACCCAACCCCGCTGTTCCGGCACGGTCGGCTTGAGGAGTTTGGCAGAGAGCGGCCGGAGCAAGTAGCCCCGCAGGCCACTTTCGCGCTCGACGACGTTGAGCGTCGGTCGCATCTGGCTCTTGGGTCGTTGGCCGACCACCTCACCGGTGAAAACGAAGTTGTAATCGTGGGTCTCCATCCAGGCCTTCGCCTTGCGCAGCAGGAAGATGCGGCAGTCCACGCAGGGATTCATCCCCGATCCATACCCGTAGCGAGGGTGGAGCACCAACGGGAGGTACTCATCGGAGACGTCAATCACCTCCAGGCCCACTCCGAGCATCGCAACCGCTCGCTCAGCGTCGGAAGGCCCGGCCGGCCCACGTCCGGCCACGCGCTTCCGCCCGGCAAAGGAGAAGCCAGTGCAAAAATTCAGCGCAGTGACCTCGACCCCCTGCTCAAGCATGATCCGGACAGCCAGGATGCTATCGAGCCCACCCGAGAGCAGGCCCACCGCTTTGATCTGTTCCTTATCGTCCATCGGTGGGAAGGATACCACAGGGCAGGGAGACCGTCAACCTGCGCTGTGGTTCGGTACAAACGTCAGGGGAAATCGGGGATGGATGACACTAACACCCGCACAGTGGTTCCGCTATACTGGTGACAATCGGCAAGGACAGACCCGGATTGATTAGAAGATGGCAGCGACGCGATTGCTCATCATTGACGACCACGATGCCGTGCGAGAGGCACTTGAGGCTCGACTGCACGCCGTAGGCGGAGTCGAGGTCGTCGGCTGCACCGATTGCTGGAAGACCGGCCTGCGAGAGGCGGTGAGGTTAAAGCCCGACGTCGTGCTGCTGGAGACCAAGCGTGCCGACGGGCATGGGTTGGATGCACTGCATTGCCTGACCGAACAGTGCCCCTTCACCAGCGTCGTCGTCCTCACCTCTTACCCCGACGCTAAGGAGCAAACGGAGACTCGTCGTTTGGGCGCCGTGCGCTACATTCTCAAGGATATTGACACGCCCCAGTTAGTGCGCGAGATCCGGACTGCCCTGCGCCCACAGGCGATGATCTGAACACGAAACGTGAAACGTGATGCGTAGTGCGCAATTTGGGATTCGCCATTGCGTCCTAATCACTGACCAAATCGCCCACCTCTTGCCCGCTGGCCCAGACCGTTAGTCTCGGGTACAATAGAGCCAGGAGCGTTACTATTCAGGTGCAACGCACTTTTACTACAAATTTGCCTGTTCTACGGTGCAATCCACTGTGAGTACCACCGCGAGTACTCCACTGCGAGAGTACTCTCGTGGCAGGCGTGGCGGGGCTCGTGGCAGGCTGCTGGACGAAATCGCTGAAATGGCAAGAAATAAGTGCGTTGCACCTTATGGCTGAGATGTTCTAAGTCTTGTCAAGTAGTTGAACCTTAAAATTCTCGAATAGCACTGACTCCTCTGCCAACTGGGCACGAGCCGCAGAGAACCCTCCCACGCCTGAAGCGGGGTTTGACAAGGAGCCCAGTGTCATCTA
>JAUWNP010000183.1 GCA_030612585.1 Anaerolineae bacterium | reverse complement strand
GCGTCATCGTTCTCTCCTTATGTCAAAGGTTTCAGGAGAGAACTATACCACGCTTTCTAGTGCAGGCAGGGGGTACACTTATTCTGGACTGTTAAGGGTACATCATTAATGGACTCTACAGGTCATTGGTCATTGTTCATTTCAGGAGTTCTGGCTTGACCCGTTGGAGGAAGAGAACCACCAGCGCGGTGAAGATACCCTCGAGGACCATCAGTGGGACGTGGCCCAGACCCAGCGCGTAGATGCTCGCCCGCTCGGCCTCGACGTCGAGGTGGGCCGGGATGGTGGTCATGAGGAGAGCCATAGAGATGATGGCCGCAACGCCGATACCCCCAGCGCCGGCCAGGAATCCCAGCCCACCGCTCCACGCCCGGCTCTCCTTCCCGAAGACGTAACGCAGCCGGAACAGGTGGTAGGCCAGGAGCGCGGGCAGCCCCATGACCGTCGCGTTCACCCCCAGCGTGGTCAGGCCGCCGTGCTGGAACATCACCGCCTGGAAGAAGAGGCCGATGAGAATGGCCGGGAAGGCGTAGTAACCCAGCACCGCGCCCAAGAGGCCGTTCAGCACCAGGTGGACGCTGGTGGGGGGCACCGGGATGTGAATCCAGGAGGCCACGAAGAAGGCGGCGGTGAGCAGAGACGCTTTGGGAATGCCCTCCTGGGGGTTTTCCTCCTGGCCGATCTTGCGGAGCGCATACCAGGTGGCCGCCCCTGCGGTCGCGTACCCGCCGACGCAGACGGCGGTGGGGAGGATGCCATCGGGGATGTGCATCAGGCCCTCCTACGCGAGAAGAATAGCGCGGTGCCGACAAACCCCCAGACGACGCAGGCTCCCATCAGCACGATCTGGAGCGGGGTGTAGCCGGTGGTACCCGACATCGCCACGTCCTCGCCGATGGGGATATGCACCATGTCGCCGTGGCCCGACTGGCGCACCTGCACGTCCCAGGTCCCTGGCTTGGAAGGGTCGGGCGTGAAGGTGAAGCGACCCTCCTCGTCGCAGATCCCGGTCAGCCAGGGGGTGGACAGGTCGTCGGGGGCATAGACCGTGACCTGTCCCCCGGCCATCGGTTCGCCGGTGTCGTAGGCAGCGCGAATCTCAATCGCCATGCTGATAGTATACTCGATTTTTGCGCCATGGGCGAACGCCGTCGCCGTCAGGCCCAGGGCGAGAAGAAGAGTGAACAGAGCAACCAGAAGTTTCCACTTCATATTCTACAATCTCCTTTCCATCTTCTCTCTTTCCCCCTCCCCTCTCCCAGAATTGGGAGAGGGGAGGGGGTCAGGGGGAGGGGCGAGGGAAATCAATGAGTCTCGCAGTGGCAGTGACCCTCCCCGACGTGACCCAGAGTGGGAAGAATGTCCACCAACATCTGATAGTCCTCGGCGGAGAGTTTCGCCTGGAGCCCGGCCATGTCTATATCCAGCGTTCCACCCTCCGCGACTCCGGCAAAAGGCTCGAAACCCGGAGCCCCGACGTTGAGTTCGTCGCCCAGCGGCGTCTCGGCGTCGCCGAAGATGTGGTCGAAGTGGAAGGTCATCTCCAGGTCGGCCGTGCCGTCCTCCTGGAGGATACCCTTACGCTCGTCGCCGACGTACTCACCGCAGGTGTACGTGTATTCCGGCTCGACCCTGAGGGTGAAGTTGACCGTCTGGCCCTCCTTCTCGGCCGTGCCGACGACGACCAGGCAGTAGCCCGACGTAGAGCCGCTGGTCGCCCGGGCCATCTTCCAGGAGATGGCGTTGTACTGGCCCGCGGCCGCATCCTGCACCTCGCCCACGAGGATCGGCGAGGCGTCATCGCCACCCTCCGCCAGGTCCACAGTGTGCGTCCCATCCAGGCCCACCTTGACCTTGGCCTGGACATCGCTGCCCGCGTGCGGGTCGTAGGGGGGATCGGACTGGTAGGCGGTGACGTCCGCCAGCGTGATGTAGACGTTGTCGAAAGTGACGGCCCAGCCGTCCTTGGAGACGAAGCCCTGCCGGACAAAGTCCTCGCCGTTGGCGTGGAACTGGAGTGTGCCCTGCTTGGCTGCGGGAGCGCAGCCAACGATGACGGCTGCGGTGAGAAGAGCGAGAATCGCTATAGCAGAAAACGGTTTCTTCATTTTTCTTTTCTCCTTTGGAAATGTTATTCGACACCTTATGCATAGGTAAAAGACCAACTCCTCTATCCGATAGCATCACCTCCCTTCCACAGACTTAATGGTCACCATGTCCCGAAATGGATTCCCCATAGGGTCCTTCCGCCCGGCCCAGCCACACGCGCAACACGTTCGGGAACGGCAGATCACGCTGCCCTGCGCCGTAGCCGACGCGCTCCACCATCATCGCCGGCATCGGCCCGGCTGAGATGGCCAGCGTGGTCAGGACAGCCGCGCCGGTCGGCGTCACCAGTTCTGCCTCCACATCCACACCCCGCACTCGCCAGCCTGCCACCAGCGATGCCACAGCGGGTGCCGGCAGTGGGATCGCTCCATGCAATGAGTGGGCCGTGCCACGCCCCATCGGCAGTGGCGAGAGAAGGACCCGGCCCACGTCCAGCAGGCGCAGCCCGACGACCGCCCCAACGACATCGGCGATCACGTCCAGCCCACCAACCTCGTGGAGGTGAATCGTCTCAACCGGCACGCCGTGGACGTGCGCTTCGGCCTCGCCCAGCCGGCGGAAGATGCGCAACGCATCGGTCTTGACCTGCTCCGGCAGGTCGGCCTCGTGGATCAGCGCCTCAATGTCGGCCAGCGTGCGGCTGTGCGCATCGTCCTCGGCGACGACGTGGACTCGCATGGCACGGATCGGGCCTTTCTGCACTGTCTCAGCCTGCACCGTGATCGGCAGGTGCAGCCTGTCCAGGTCGGCTTGCAGATCGGCCAGCGGCAGGCCGGCGTCCAGCAGCGCCCCCAGGATCATATCGCCGCTGGCCCCGGCGTAGCAGTCAAAGTAGGCGATACGCATCGGCTTCATTTCCTTGTGCCCCGGAAGGGCGTGATCATGCTTATGGGTTTGTTCCATCACACTGTTCTCCTTGCTCTGCTCAATCTGGGATTCGCCCACTCTTCCAAGGAGAACCCCACGAGTGTCAGCGCCAGCACGACGAGGGTGAGGCACACCCCCGGCGGGACTGCCCACCATACCCACACGTCCGAGATGAAGATGGTGGGATACCCAAAGGCATAATGCAGCATCGTCCCCCAGCTCTTGACTGTCGGATCGCCAAGCCCGAGGAAACTCAGCCCCGATTCCGCCAGGATGACGTGCTGAAACTCCACGATCAACCGAACGAGTGCGAGGGGGACGGTACTGGGAAGCAGATGGCGCCCGAGGATACGGAGATCGCCCGCGCCCACCGCGACGGCGGCATCGACGTAGCCGTTGTGCCGCTCGCTCAGGATCTGGGAGCGCACCAGGCGGGTCATCTTCGTCCAGCCAAAAAGCACAAAGAAAAGGACAAGCGTCCACAAGCCCGGCCGGAGAAAGGCAGCCAGGAAAATCATCATCGGAAAGCGAGGGACGGCCAGAAAAACGTCCACCACTCGCATGATCGTAAAGCCCAGTCGGTCGTAGTATCCGGAAATAACCCCCAGGACGACGCCGATCACTGTGGAGATGCCGGCAGAGAGGAAGCCGACGAGCAGAGAGAAACGCGCGCCATAGAAGAGTTCACTGAGAATATCCTGGCCGATGTCGTTTGTACCCAGGGGGTGCGAACCCGTCGGCGGCAACATCGGCGCATCCATCTCCTCGGGATCGTGGGGCGACAGATAGGGGGCAAAGACGGCTAACAGCCCAAAAAAGGACAGCACGACCAATCCCACCAGCGCCAGTTTCTGCCCCCGAATCGCCCCCAGCAGCCGACTCATGCTCTCCTCACTCTTGGATCCAGACGGGCATATAGCAAATCTGCCGCCAGGTTGAAGAACACCACGAAGGCCATCGTGAGCAAGAAACCTCCTTGCAGCAGGGGATAATCCCGCGCCGCGCCGGCCTGGTAAATCAGAGTGCCCATACCTGGATAGGCAAAGACGACCTCCACAAACATCGTCCCCATAATCATGAAGCCAAAGCGCATGGCGATCGTGGTAACGATAGGGAGAAGAGAGTTGGGCAAGGCATGCCGCAAAAGAACCCGATGCTCTCTTATCCCCTTGGACCTGGCCGTTCGGACGTAGTCCTCCCCCAACACGCCGAGCATGGAATTGCGCGTGAGCAGATAGATCCCCGGCAGGTGAGTAAGCACCAGAGAGAGGCATGGGAGGAACCAGTGATGGAGCACATCTTTGACTCGCTCAAAGCCACCGGCCTGCGCCGCCCCGGGAGACTGCGCGCCACCGATGGGAAAAGCACCCAACTTGAAACTGAAGAAGATGATGAGCAACATCCCGAGGAAGAAGGGAGGCCAGGAGCCGAGAGAGAACACAGAGACAAGGAGGCCAACGTCGGTCTTCGTACCTTTCTTCCGGGCGGAGAATGCGCCGAGAAGGATGCCCAGGGTGACGTAAATCACCGCCGCTGTCCCGCTCAAGAACAGCGTCCATTTGAGCCGCCCCAGAAGTAAAGAGGAGACAGGGGCATTGTAGTAGATGGACCATCCCAGGTCACCTCCAGCCAGGCCGAGCAGGTAATCCTTGTACTGTTCAACGAGCGGCTTGTTCAGTCCATAGTACTCCAGCAGGTTTTCCCGCATCTCCTCCGTGAGGAGAATCGGCGCATCGGTGCTGGGATCACCAAGGAGGTAGGAAAGAGGGTCGCCCGGCATCATCCGAGGCAGGAAGAAGTTGAGCGACAAGAGGACGAACAACGTGATGAGATACTGGGCGACCCTCATAACCGTCACCTCTCGAGGAAGATCAGTTTGTTCATCGCAATAGGAATGCCGAGGCCGACCCCACCCTGAGTGTAGAACCAGGTGTCCAGCTTGGATGGGTTGTAAACCGTCCACATCTTGGGATGGTAAAGCGTCAGGACGGGCAAATCCTCAGCGATGATTTGCTCAAGTTGCCAGACCATCTTCCGCCGCTCTTCCTCGTCGGTTGCCCTGGCCTGCTCCTGATACAGGCTGTCATATTCCTCGTTCTTGTACGAACTGGCCGGCCAGGTAGGTGTTCGCAAGATGGAGGGGTTGGCGATGCCCCCGTGGCCGTTTATCGCCAGATCGAAATTACCCTCTCTCAAAAGGCCGTCAATGGTGCTTCGATCCCCAGTTTGGACCTCTACCTGAATGCCAACCTGCTCCAGGTCAGCCTGAACGAGCTCTGCCTCCCTGGCGAAGCCCCCCGTGGTGATGAGGGTAAGACTGAGGTCGGTCATCCCCATCTCATCAAGCATATCCCTGACTTTAGCCGGGTCATACTCATAGGCAGGCAGGTTGGGGTTGTACCAATCCGTGAAAGGAGAGATGATGCCCAGGTTGGCCACGATGGCCCCGCCGTGGGTCACCTGCTCCACAATCTTCGCCCGATCTATGGCGTGGGCGACGGCCCTCCTAAACTCCACCTTGTCGAAGGGAGGCTTCTCCGTATTGAGGATGATTTGCAGTACCCAGAAACTGGGGCCATCTATGTACTGGTAGTTCGAATCCCCCTCAAACTCCTGCACCGCCTCGATCTCCTTGCCCCAGAAAGAGGCGTAGTCTGTCGTACCCGTCTTCAGCGCCAGCGCCTCATTCTCCACTTTGATAAAGATGAGCGGGTCAACCACAGGGCTTGCCATAAAGTAGTCTGGGTTCGCTTCGTACACATAGCGGCCCTCTTCTTTGCTGTACTCGACCAGTTTAAAGGGTCCTGTGCCGATGACTGCCTCTTCAACGATGAATTTGGCCGGATCCTCCACGTTCTCCCAGACGTGCTTGGGGATGATAGGCACCGACCCGACCAGATCCACGTGGCAGCCAGCGATCAGTTCCGTCAGGTAGAGCGTGACCGTTTGCTCGTCCACGATCTTCGTTCTGGCGACCTTATCCACCGGCCAAGACCATTGGAAGGATTCCTGGTGTTCCTTCAGATAGTCGAAGGTGAAGGCTACATCCTCGGCGGTCAGAGCCGTCCCATCGTGCCACGTGACCCCTGGGTGCAGCGTGAAGGTCCACTCGGTCCCGTCCTCCGAGACGTCCCAATTGTCGGCCAACCACGGGATCACGCCTTCCTCGTCCTTCCAGGTGAGCGTGTCAAAAATGAAGGACATCCTGAGGTACCCTGGACCTCGGGAGTAGAAGGCGAAGGGGGAAGGATAGCCCCAATCATCTCCTGGCAAGGTAAGCGCCACTGGCTCCAAAGTGGGGGGCGGCGATGGAGTGGACGTGGGTTCCAGCGTTGAAGCAGATGTGGGTGCCGCAGGCACCGAAGTAGCCGTAGGCGTTGGTGCAGAGTTGCATCCGGCCAGCAGACAGACCAACAGCAGAGCCAGAAGCGTAGACATGGCTTGTTTCTTTTTGATGATTCTCATGATGCTGCTCCTTTTTCTATTGATATTCCTGCTCCATCAAGCATGTAGTGCTCGGCGGAGGCACATGTTATGCAGATCGGTTTGCCGTCTTTCACCCTTGCCCTCGTCTCCATGACATTTTCCCCGCAGACGGAGCACCTCACCGAGGTGAACATAGGGGCAAAGGGTGGCACCTCGATACTCCTATGCTTTACATTGAAGACCTCCTCCTTTGGCAGTTTCAGTTGCTCGAACGAACTCTCGGCCCAAAGCCGCATCAACTTCTCGTGTTCGGCCTTCGTCGCCTCCTCCCGGTTGATGACGATCTTTTCGAACAGCGCGTGGGCTTCTGAGTACCTGGAACCGAAGGCGTCTGCATACTCAGCCTTGAGGGCGACCCGGACAGCGGAGCCATCCCTTTTGGCTACAGTTACCGCCGTCTTGCCCAGGTCCCTGTAAATCAAGGCATTATTGGCGAAGGTGCAACCGGTGACGACCTGGATACCATCGCTGAAGCAATTGTTGGTCTCCACGATGGCTACCACTTCCTCCATCCCTGTGGTCCTCTCTACCCCCAGGGCCTTCAAAGCGATGTAGCCCGCCCTGACGCCGAGGGCGAGGTAAGGACAGAAATGGCCGTGCAACTCCCCCGCCTTCATGAGCAAGCCCTCAAGGTCCCCTGTACGGATGAGGCCCTCGATCTCCTCCCTTGGATTTCGGAAATCTATCATTTACAACCTCCTCTCATCCTTTGCGGCCGACGATGGCCAGGTAACGGTCGGGCTCATCCTGCACCTGAGCCTCCACCAGCCCTGCCTCCCGCAGCAGACGTCGCATCTCCCCTTCGTCGGGGATGGTGTCATGGATGACGACGCCGCCGACGGAGCGGTGGAACTCGTTGATCGCCTGGCGGCTGGCGGTGTGACAGATGACCAGATGCCCGCCGACCCGCCCTTTGGCAGGCCCTTCGACAAGCTCAGGACTGCGCAGCACCCGCCGCAACTCGGCCAGAGCGCGGGACTTGTCGAGGAAGTGAGGGAAGACGGCGTTGCAAAAGACCCAGTCGAAAACTCCCTCCGGCAGGGGCAGGCTCTGAGCGTCTCCCTGCACGTAGACGGCCTTGTGCCCCTTGCTCGATGCTTGCTTGAGCATCTCCCCAGAGAAGTCGAGGGCTACGATGTGGCCGTCTCCGTTCATCTTCTCGCGCAGCAACGGCAGGAGGATACCGGTGCCGCAGCCCACATCCAACACCACCGCCCCCGGCGCGATACCCAGTCCGGCTACGATCTCGCGCAGCCGGACGTGCGTCTCCTCCACTTCCAGCGCGTCCCAATCAGCAGCCGCCTGGTCAAAGAATTGCCGCCGGTGGTTCAATTCATCCCTCCAGCGCCTCCAACGCGGCGTTGAGCGCCTGGTTGCAGGCCGCCATTCGCTGCACCGCCTCCTCGATCCGCCGTGCCGTCTCCTCCCGCCCCAGTTCCCGCGCCCCTGCCACCCAGCGCTGGAAACTGGCTGCGTGCTCCTCGTTATGCTCGATCCAGTGCGGGAGCAGGACGCGCAGTTTGGTCAGGTCGTCGGGCACGGCCTTTGCTTCCTCCTCGTGCGCGTGTTCGGCGTGGTGGTGATGATGATGGTGATGGTGCCCTTCCTGCTCTGGCGGGTCTGCATCCGGTGAAGGGGACGCACCGCAGGACAGGCAAGTCGCCTGGCCATTGACGAGCACCATCCTGCCACCACACTCAGGGCAGACGAGGGCCGTATCTAATCCACAACCACATTCTTCACACATCTTTGACCTCTTTTGTCAGATTCTCTATCGCTCACCACCATCTCTATTAAACAGACTGCGCTCTGCGTCTATCCAGACCAGCGCCGCGCGACGGTGGTCGTAGATGCCGATATGATTCCCCTGCCGTTCGGCAACCTGAAGCAAGGCAGTCCGCAACTCCGCACGGTATGTTCCATCAAGGTGAAAATGCCTCATCCACCACTCGACCAGCGCCTCATCGCTATCGTAGACGTAGTTGGCGCTGGTCCAGATAATCTCCACATCTGCGTAGATGCCCATCTCCAGCAGCACGGCGTACAAGTGCCGGAAGTGCGGAAAACGTATCCTGTCCTTCCCCTTGAAACAACGGTGCAGGGTCTGATACCATTCCCGCTGCTCCCCGGCGCCCACCAGAACGACGGCGTGGCGGGCCAGGCGCACCAGCCCCCGCACCACGGCGTCAATGGGTTCCACGTTGTAGAGACAATGGGAAGCCAAGGCCAGGTCGAAGTGCCCATCCACCACCTCCAGTCCCTCTTCGACGCGCCGAGGGACGATACACACGTTGGTTATGCCAGCCTCCGACAGGTTGTGGGTCAGCACGTCGCGCATGGTTGGCGAGGGCTCCACGGCCACAATCTCCCCCACGGCACGAGCCAGGAGCAGCGTGAACGCGCCGCTGCCGGGGCCGATCTCTAGCACTCGCGCTGTGGACCCCGCGTGCCGCAGCAGCCGGGGCAGGATAAGATCCACGTAATCGTTGTGCTGCACCCAGGTGTCGTACCA
>JAUWNP010000041.1 GCA_030612585.1 Anaerolineae bacterium | reverse complement strand
CCCCCCCCACGGCGGGCACGCGCACCCGCGGGGGGGGGGGTAGCGGACCCCCCCCCGCCCCCCCCCCCCGGGGGGGGGACGCCGCTTCTGGCTCACCTCGAAGGGCTGCCCCCCCCTGCCTCCTCTCCAGGGAAGGAGACTGTTGGTAGAGGGCATCGCGCAACCGCGTTGCGTCAGCCCGCAGGTCGGCCAGGCTGGGCGGAGCCAGCGCCACATCGAAAGCATGCACGGCCGGGTCGAGTTCGACCGGTCGCTCGCGGCCCTCGACCTGCGCCCGCTGGGGGGCAGTGATGGAGGCCGGCGGGACGTCCAGCCGCACGTCGCTCAGCACGCAGGTCTGGCAGGCCAGCCGGAGACCCTCGGCCACAACATCTCCCTCGGCCTCGGTAGAAGGCGTGACCTGGCCGGCGACGACGCGCACACGACAAGTCCCACAGGTGCCCGCGCCGCCACAGACCCCATTCAGCCCCACGCCAGCCTGGCGGGCGGCCTCCAGCAATGTCGTACCAGGCACAACACGCGCCCGGCGACCAAGAGGTTCAAAATCTACGGTGACTTCTTCGGTCATAGAGCGTCTCGCTATTCGCCATTCGCCATTCGCTAATCCGCTATTCGCCATTCACCATTCGCTATCGCACACGCCAGGAGCAACGCTCGCGCTTCGAGCAGAAGTCACAGGTAACCGCATCGGGCCGCATCTCCAACCCCAAGCCCACCACGAAGGAGACTGACTTGCGCGGCAGCATGAGGCAACTCTCGGTCAGCCGGATGCCGATCTCCTCAGCCGGGACCAGTTCAAAAAGCACCCGCTGCTGCTCAAGCAACCAGCCCTCCTGGCCTGGGCAGGCACGCATGCCCGTGCCCAATCCGCGCGCTGAGGCCTCATCACGTATCCGGGCGACGACCATCCTGGAGACCTCCCCGAGAGCGGCGACGCCGGCCCCATCGAACGCCATTGCCCGCACAAGATCACCAGCGGCAGAGAGAGCATCCACGTGTTCCTCCAGGGCCGGTCCAATGGTGCACACAGCGAGGTCAATTTCCGTCGCCCCGGCCAGCGCCCGTGCCACCAGGTGCCCTGTGAAGACCGCCCCACCCTCCAGGGTCACCCGCTGGTGCTGGAAGTCGCGCACCGGCAGAGTGGTGTACAGCGCCGCTGGGGCAAAAAGCGCCTGTGCCTCATCAAGCACATCCCGCGCTACCGCAACCACTCTTGAGCGAGCGCGGGCAGGGTCAACGCCCTGTCCTTGCAGGACGTGTGTCACATCAAGTGAGGGTTGAAAATCAGTGATGGTAGGCATCAGCCCTGCTCGCCAGGCTCAATCCTCACTGGCTTCGACCTCGGCCCCTTCGATGAGGGGCAGCAGTAGCAGGAAAAACGCCGCGCCGCCCTCGGCCAGCGAGTGCATGTCCTTGATTTTGCCCAGGTAGTCATCTGGAGCACCGGGCTTGTGGCGGTAGATGCGGCCGTTCGGCTTGACCTCCGCCACGTACCGATCAAGGCCAATGCGGTGACTGTAGACCTCGCCGTCGTCCAGGTGCACCTGGCCCAGGTACTCATCGGGGCCGTGGTGGTGACGATAGACCTTGCCGCTATCCAGTTCCACGCGGCCCAGATACTCATCCGGGCCATGGCGGTGGCGGTAGACCTTGCCGTTTTCGGGCTCGACCCGGCCCAGGTACTCGTCAGGTGCGCCGGGTTTATGGTGATAGACTTTTCCCATTGGTGTCCTCCTTTCATTCCCCTGGTGGGTCTGATAGTACAACAGAGTCCCGGTTTGGGCAAGTCAGGCAAGAGTGATATACTTCCGTCAAACGTCAAACGTCAAACGTGATGCTGATGCGTGACTGGAACGCGATTGGCACTGGAGGTGACTGGATGAACTACCGTTGTGCTACTCTCTGGCTAGCCCGGCTGGCGCTGGCCGTGGTGTTCTTCTTCAATGTCAGTTGCGCACTGGCCTTCATCGCCAGGCCGGAGGCCTACGCCTCCGGCTTCGAGGTGAGCGGGGTTGCAGGAGAGGCACTCGTCCGCGGGATGGGCGTCCTCTTCCTGATGTGGAACGTGACTTACCCGCTGACAATCTGGCACCCCTGGCGTTACCGCTGGCTATTCCTGATCGTCATCGTACAGCAGGCCATCGGATTGACAGGCGAGACGTGGATGTTGCTGGCGTTGCCGCCAGGCCACACAGCACTCACGGCGACGGGTTACCGCTTCGTCGCCTTCGACGGTGGCGGATTCGTGGCCATGCTGGTCACGTCTGCCCTGATGCACAGATGCATGTCTCGTAAAACCAGTAGTGGCGCACCTTCGCAACAAGACTAACGCCTGGGCAGTAGTAGCCGCGAACAAAAAAGGTGCACGCAGTCCCAGCCAGGCCACCAGCGCGCTGCCCGTCATCGGCCCGATGGCGCTAGCAACCGACACACCACTCATCTCAGTCCCAACAATTCGTACACCTTGATTGGCTCGCTGATGCCCTCTGCCTGTATGGGCGGGAGCGGCCGGGCCTTGATTTGCTCTCGTGCTCGCTGATAGGCTGCGTGCGAAAGTAGGATCTGTCCCGCTGCTGCCGCCTCTTGTAGACGGTATGCCAGATTCACGCTGGAGCCGATAGCAGTATAGTCCAGTCGCTGGCGGATGCCGACGTTGCCCACCACCGCGTCACCGACGCTGATGCCCACCCCATAAGCAAGCCGGTAGGACGGGGGCACACGCTCGTGCAGAAGGGCAATCCCCTCCTGTATCTTCAACGCTGCCCGCACTGCGCGCAGGACGTGATCTGACTGAGGAAGTGGCGCATTGAAAAAGGCAACCACGGCATCTCCCATAAACTTGTCGAGCGTCCCCTCCTCGGCCAGTACCGCCTCGGCACTGACGGCCAGATACTGATTGAGCACTTGCACCAATGTCTCGGGCTCTTGCTGCTGGCTGAAGTCGGTGAAGCCACGGATGTCCGCAAACAGGCTGGTGATCTCCTGTCGCTGTCCGCCCAGTCTCAGTTCATGGGGGTCGTCTGGAAGACGCTCGATGACGGCCGGCGAGAGATAGCGCTGAAACAACTGATAGCGCGCTTCCAGCCGGCTCCGTTCTGTAAGATCATCTACCACGATGGCAATACCCTGCGTCTCATCATTGGCATCTTTCAGGGAAGAGAGACTGGTACGTAGATGCACCAGATGACGGTCGGGGAGTGACATCTCAGTCTCGAACTCCACCACTGGCTCTCCGTGCCTCCTGACCTCCTCAACCAACGGGCGCAGTTCGCTCTCTAGCGCCGGCAGGGCATCGGCGAGGCGAGAGCCGACGACAACCGTTGCTGATTTCCGCAGGATGCTCTCGGCGGCCCGGTTGAAGAGCGTGATCTGATCCTGGACGTCAGTGGTTATGATGCCACTCGTGATAGAGGCGAAGATGTTGTCCATCAGCGCTTTGGCGTTGGCAACGCTCTCGAACAGGCGGGCGTTCTCGATGGCGATGGCTGCGTAGTCCGCCAGGGCCGAAAGCACAAAAATGTCTCGTTCGGAGAATGATCGCTCCGACTCACGATTGGCCACCCCCAGCACCCCAATCACCCCGCGCTCAGGGACCCGCAACGGCAGGTAGAGCAGCGCCTTGACCAGGTAACTGGTGGCGACCTTGGTGCGTTCGCCGGTCAGAAGCACAGGCCGATCCGCTCGAATCGCTCGCCCAGCGATGCTGTCGTCTACGCGTATGCGCAGGCTCCGCGCCACCTTTTCGTCCACATCCTTGGCCGCCCGCAGGTAGAGTTCATCTCCTTCACTGTCCAGCAGCAGGAGCATGCCCTCTTCAGCACCCGCCATGTATACCGCCGCCTCAACTACGCGACTGAGCACGCGGTCCAGGTCCAGCAGCGACGTGACCGACCGCCCAATAGCGTAGATGGCATTCAGTGCCTGAAGTTGGCGCTGCAGTTGCTGGTTGGCCTCCAGCCATTGCTCCGTGAGTTGATCCCGCTCCTCACGCAATCTGACGACAGCAAGGACACGCTGGATCGCTTCCTGCATCCTCTCGGGATCAAGAGGCTTCATGACGCAATCGCGCGCTCCCAACCGGAAGGCCTGCACGACCAATTCGGCAGACTCGCGGATGGTGGTGAAGATGACTGGGATGTCTGCATTCCGTTGTCGCAGCGCCTCCAGCACCTCAAGCCCGTTCATCTTCGGCAACTGCATGTCCAAGATGATGAGATCGGGGTGCTCCTGCAGGGCCAGCCGAAGTCCCTCTTCTCCATCCATGGCGGTGAGGAACCGATAGCCGTGGGGTTCAAGCACCAGTTCGACCAGCAGTTGCCGGGTTCCGGCGCTGTGGTCTATGATCAGAACGCGTTCTTGCTCCATGGGCTTCTCCTATCCTACACCCAAATATACACGAACTCGTGCTGAAGGTCAAATGAAAAAGGCAACACGGCACACAGGGCCCGCGGTGATGCGGCCTGTCCCCTAACGCCTGGGCAACAGCCTAGCCGCAGCAACTCCAGCCAGTACGAAGATAATAGCCGCGAACAAAAAAGGTTCACGCAGTCCCAGCCAGACCGCCAGCGCGCTGCCCGTCATCGGCCCGATGGCATTGGCAACCGACACCACGCTGGCATCCACCCCGTAGACGATCCCCTCGCGCCCCTCCGGCGCCAACGAGGCCAACAAGGCACTGATCGAGGCCAGGATGCCCCCCATCGCCAGCCCCGCTCCCGCCTGTAAGAATAGCAACCAGCCGAGGTCACCAACAAAAAACTGAGACAAGTAACACACAGCCGAACCCATCGCGCAAGCCACCAGGATGCCACGGTAGCCCCTGCGGTCGCCGAGCCGCCCCAACCCCAGCGCACCCAACGCACCGGCTGCAGCGCCCACCCCGCTGACCAACCCAGAGATAGAAGCCACACGGGCGCCGGCCGGAGCGATCTCCTGGATGAAGAGCGGCAACACCGGCCCTAACAAACGCCCCCCCAACCGCATCAGGAAGCGCACCCCCAGCACGCTGAGCAGTGGCGGCGAACCCAGAACCGGGGACAGTCGGTCCCATACGCGGCGGCGCAGGGTCATCCTGTCCGCATCGGCAGAAGCCTGCTCGCTCACCGGCGGTGCGACGGGGCGAAATTTCTCCTTGACGAAGATCTGCACTCCCAACGCAGCGAGGAACAGCAGCGCACCCGTGACCCAGAAAGCCGCCCTGTAGCCAAAACTATCGGCCACCAGCCCTCCCAGGAGTGGGCCAGCCGAGGCTCCAGCGTAGATCGCCATCTGGAGCATGCCCAGGGCATAGCCGACGCGCTTGCGAGGCGCGGTCGTGGCGACGAGCACGTTCGCTGCGGTGACCGTCCCGGTCAGCGCCCCCTGCAAAGCGCGCAGGAGCGCCAGTTGCTCCACGCTCTGCGCGAAGCCCATCAAAGTGATCAGGATGGCTCCGGCAGACATCGCCCTCTCGACCATCACCTTGCGACCATAACGATCGCTGAGCGCGCCCCAGATGGGGCCGAAAATCGCCATCGTCACCGCGTGAGCGGAGAAAACAACCCCGGACCAGATTCTGACCTCCTGCTCGCCCTGCACGCCTAACTCCTGTACGTAGAGCGGCAGTAAGGGGATAACGAAGGTGAAGCCAATGATAGCCACTAGTTCGGCGAACCAGATGGCGAGCAGATTGCGTCGCCAAGATACGGGAGACTTGGAGATAATAGTGGTTTTGGACATAGTATACTCACAAGGTGCCTCCGCCAGCCGTGCGCAAAGCGGGTAGCACCAGAATGGACAAACCTAGTGATTATACACTCTATTCCCCCAGTAGCCAAGCCATTTGCCAATGACCTGTGATGCTGGTATAATTATCCACGCGCCACCCTAGCTCAATCGGCAGAGCAACCGCTTCGTAAGCGGTAGGTTTTGGGTTCAAGTCCCAAGGGTGGCTCTGCTACGCAGGCCCCGCGTAAGGGGCCTTCTTTCTAGCAGAGCAGGAATGATTACTCAAACCCCACGACGCGACCCCTGGCGAGCCGTATGGCGGGTTGCGACCAGCGACGGTTTGCTGATCGCATTGCTGCTGGTCATCGCAGCCGGGCTGACCATCACAGCGTGGTTGCCCCAAATACCCCTGGCCGACCCTGTAGCCTACGCGCGGCAGCTTTCTGAAGCCCAGGCCCGCTTCAGTAAAGCAACCCAAATGCTACAGGCGCTGGGCTTGTTCACGATCACGCGCTCCTTCGGCTTCCGCGCGCTTCTCGCGCTTCTCGCTGGCTGCCTGCTGCTGCGGTTGATAGAAAATGGCGGCTGGCTGCGGCAGAGCCGAGAGATAGCAAAGCCAGCGGGAGAATGGGAGAGACTCGCGGGCATGCAACTGCCTGGCGCGATAGAGAACTTGCGCCGCCGGCACTATCGGGTGTTGAGTACCCCTCCCCTCTTCCAGGCCGACCGCTGGCCGTGGGCCAATCTGTTCCCCCTGCTGGCTCACGCTGGCGGACTGCTGCTGCTGGTCGGGTTACTCCTCACCCACTTGTGGGGCTGGCGCGTCGAGGGGTTGATCGTCCAAAGCAGCAAGAGAATCACACTGCCCGACACCAAAGAATGGGTGGCGGTGGACGATGACGCCCGCAGGGTAACACACAGCCCCGGTATCATAACGTTTGTCGAAGAGCGCGGGCCCGGCATGCGGGTCAGCGCCGCCGATGACACAGGA
This sequence comes from Anaerolineae bacterium, assembly GCA_030612585.1. The sequence goes on along the minus strand of JAUWNP010000041.1, from coordinate 21,084 downwards.
CAACCGCTGCTACTCCAACAAGCCGCCGAGGCCGACCCGGTCACGCAACTGACAGTAGCACTCACCGAGGATCAGCACTTCGCCATCCCGGAGGCTCAATTGGGCATCCGGCTGGCGCAGCAACCCGGTCACGTTGTCGAGGCACACAGCCCCGTGCTCGTCCAGTTCTACCGCAGCCCACCCGGGCGGCTGGCAACCGAGACAGTGGTGGAAGGAGATGCGGAACTGACGGTGGAGGGAGTGACGTTGGATCTCAGAAGTATCCCTTACGCGCGGCTGACCACCACTTTCAACCCAGGTCTCTGGCCCACCTGCGTGGGCCTTGTGCTCCTGGTCGCGGGACTACTAGGAAGCACAGCGTGGCCCGCGCGCCGGTTCTGGCTGCGAGAGGAAAGCGGGGAAGCCAAGGGCACCGGCGACCTCCCACCAAACCTGGCGAGAAACAAGGGGACCTGACATGCCGGCTGCCGTGATCTTCACCGGACTGGCCTGCGGCACGTTGCTGGCAGCGGCAGGACTGGCACTGTGGGGCATCTTCCGACAAGTGCCAGGGCTCTCTCACGCCGTGCGGGCTATCGGCTGGCTGGCAGGGGTGCTTCTGTTGATCGGGACGCTGTTTGCGTGGCAAGGGGATCATAGCATATCCACGCCCGCCCTGCGCCTGATCCTGATAGCGGCCCTGGCTGCCCCATCAGGCATCCATCGCCAGTGCCCCTCTCCCTGGAGCAATATAATGCTCATCCTGCCTGCGCTGATACTGGCGTGGGCTGGTCTCTTATGGGCCTCGAAGCCCGTGGCCGGTGAGTCCAGCAGCCCCCTCGTGCTGCCGGTGGAGTTGGCAGTTGTCATCTGCGGAGGGCTTGGAGCGCGGGTATTGGGCGAGGCCCTGAGTATGATCGCCGCCCAGACATCTCACAGCGAACGGTTGATTACTGCCACTTACGTGCTGCTGACATTGCTGGTGGGCGGCACGGCGCTGGTAAACCTGTGGCAACGAGGAACGGTGTGGGGGGGAACCACCAGCGAGGGCGGGTTGGCAGGGACGTGGCTGGCCTGGAGCGCGACCCGGCTGGGACCGCGCCAGCACCCCCGGCTGCGAGCAGGACTGACCGTCGTGGCAGCATCGTTGCTCATCTCGATGGCACTGACGTATCCTTGATGCTGGATGATTGATACTGGACAGGAGAGGAAATGCAACCAATCTTGATAGGGGTGGCCGGTGGAACCGGGTCGGGTAAGACGACAGTAGCAAACCAGATTCTGCAGCGCGTGGGAGCCGAGCACATCACCTACATTCCCCACGACGCCTATTACCGCGACCACAGTCACCTCCCAGCGCGCCTGCGCAACCAGGTCAACTTCGATCACCCCGACTCATTGGAGACCGAACTGCTGATTGAGCACTTGAAGATACTGCGCGTCGGGCGAGCCGTGGAAATCCCCATCTACGACTTCACCACCCACACGCGCACGCAGCGCACGCGCCACGTGAAACCAGCGCCAGTGATCCTGGTCGAAGGCATCCTGGTCTTCGCCGAGCCCGAACTGCGAGCACTGTTCGACGTCAAACTCTACGTGGACACCGACGCTGACGTGCGCTTCATCCGCCGACTGCGACGCGACATCGAGGAGCGAGGCCGCAGTGTCAAGTCAGTCTGCGAGCAGTACCTCTCGACCGTGCGCCTGATGCATCTGGAGTTCGTCGAGCCCAGCAAGCGCTACGCCAACGTTATCATCCCGGAGGGGGGCTTCAACGAGGTCGCCATCGAGATGGTCGCCGCGCGCATCAGAGGGCTGCTGGAGGAACAGGCCTAATGACACTGTACCTGGTCACCGGTGGGGCCGGCTTCATCGGTTCCCACCTGGTCGAAGCACTGGTCGAGCACGGCGAGCGTGTGCGCGTGCTGGACGACTTCTCCACTGGCCGGCGGGAGAACCTGGCCGCCGTCGCCGATCACATCGAACTACTCGAAGGGGACGTGGCCGACCCAGAGACTGCGGAACGGGCAGTGTCCGGATGCGACTACGTGCTCCACCTGGCGGCCATAGCCTCGGTGCAGGCGTCGCTGGAGGAACCCCAGACCACCCATCGAGTCAACGTGAACGGGACGCTGAACGTGCTGGATGCTGCACGCCGTGCCGGGGTACGACGAATCGTCTTCGCCTCCTCAGCAGCGGTCTACGGTGACCACACCGTCCTCCCCTTGCAGGAGGAACTACCGCCGCGTCCTCTGTCACCCTACGCAGTGCACAAAGTGGCGGGCGAAATGTACTACCGTGTGTTTCAAGCCAGTTACGGGTTACCGACCGTCGTGCTCCGTTGCTTCAACGTCTACGGCCCGCGCCAGGACCCCACTAACCCCTACTCGGGCGTGATCAGCATCTTCGCCGCCCGGATAGCCCGGGGAGAGCGCCCAGTCATCTACGGCGACGGGAAACAGACGCGGGATTTTGTGTACGTGACAGATGTGGCCCGCGCGGCGTTGCTGGTATGTGAGCAGGAGGCTGCCATCGGAGATGTCTTCAACGTGGCTGGTGGGAGACAGACAAACATGCTACAATTGGCAGCAGTGTTGAACCAGGTGCTGGACACGAGTCTCACGCCAACTTTCGCGCCAGCGCGGAGCGGCGAAGTGCGCTTCTCCCAGGCCAATGTAAGCCGGGCACGGGAAGTGCTGGGATGGGAAGCGCAGATCACACTACAAGAGGGCCTATCCAGGTTGATGCAGGCGGAATACACGTGAAAATCTCGGTTATCATCCCGGTCTACAACGAGGCCGCAACCATCACCCAGGTCGTCGAGCAGGTGCTAGAAGTCGAACTCGACACCGTTGAGAAAGAAATCATCGTCGTGAACGACGGCTCGACCGACGGGACTGATGCTGTTCTGACCACACTGGCCACCCGCTGGCCCAACCCGCCGAAGATCGTGCACCACGAGCGAAACCGGGGCAAGGGGGCAGCCATCCGTACAGCGTTGGAGCACGTCACAGGTGACGTCGTCATCACCCAGGACGCCGACCTGGAATACACCCCCCAGGAACTCCCCAGGCTACTGGCCCCTTTCGAAGACCCGGCGGTGCAAGTGGTCTACGGCTCACGCAACCTGCACCGGAACCCTCGCTCATCGTGGAGTTTCTACTGGGGCGGGCGACTGCTGAGTTGGGTCGTCAACCTGCTGTACGGCTCGCACATCACCGATGAAGCGACCGGCTACAAGGCTTTCCGCGCCGACCTTCTCCGTGATCTCGACCTGCAATCCAATGGCTTCGAATTCTGCCCGGAGGTGACCAGTAAGATACTGCGACGAGGAATACGCATCCACGAGGTGCCAATCTCGTACCAGCCCCGCTCCTTCGCCGAGGGCAAGAAGATCAACTGGTGCGACGGGCTGCGCGCAATCTGGGCGCTGCTGAAGTATAGATTGTAGATCCCAACGTTATCACTCACCGTGAGACCAAACGATCGTACAGAGCCAAAAGATTGGCCACGTGGATCTGCTGTACCAGCCCGTTAAGCGGGATGCGCGACAATCCACAGGATTCGATACTGCTCCCTCGTAATTCCTCCTCACCCTTCCCGCTCTTGATCGCCTTGGCTACCTTGGCCTCAATTGTGTCCAGATAGGCTAGACTGACCCGCACCACGCCCTGCACCTCTCCACGTAGAATAACCTCTCCGTGCCCTTGCACCAGATTCTCTACTGGCAATTCTGCTACTTTCCGCAAGGACGCTCTCAGTGCCTCCACATCACCGTCCACAATAGACGGCACCGGCATCACCGCATCGGCCGCAAACAGCACGCGGTCATTTTCAACGTACACCATCACCATGTCTGGTGAATGACCTGGCGCGTGGATCAGTCGCACCACTTTGCCCGCCAACTGAAGCCCTATCTCCCCGCTATCGAACGTAATGTCGGGCAGACGCAACGTGACCTCCTCAAGGTCAGGCTCTTCGGCCTGCGTCTCTTTCAACGCTGGTATGCCGCGGCTGACGAGCAACTTTCGACAGAGCGCGTGCCCCATCACATCGGCCTGGGGGAAGAGATAAGCGCCGTAGGTATGATCGGCGTGATAATGGGTCAGAATCACGTATCGCACACCAGGTCGGCAGACCCGAGCGACGAATGCCGCTATCTCGCGCGCCTCGACAGGAAAAGGCATGCTGTCTATCAGAATCGCACCCTCGCGAGTCACGATCAGCCCGGCTGTCACCTGGGCATATAAATCACTGGTGAAGACGTGAATGTCGTTGGAGACCCGTTCTCGGAGCATAACGTACCTCGTACTGAATGACGTGAATAGCGAGTAGAGAGGATAGCATAAAAACAGAACCAAGTCAAGAGCGCATAGCACAGACGCCACCGATGTACCGGTGGCGTCTGCAATCACACATCAGACCGAACCCCGCCGTGCCGTGTGCCGAAGTGTTTTGAACCTGTTTTCGCAGGTGGGAGCCTGCTCAGTGGTCTGCCTTGCCCGTAGGCTATCGCATTCCTCTCTGAAGAGACAGCCCCCGTTTCGATAGGTGTTGGCTCAAAACGCAAAAACGGCTATCACGCACACAGCAGGGTCATTTGAAATATACCATGCATTGGCAAAAAGCGCAAGTTGCGCGAGCACTCCTCACGCCGTCTCCAGGTAACGTTCCAATTCCCAGTTCGTCACCTGGATGCGGTACTCGTCCCATTCCACCCGCTTGGCCCGCATAAATGCCGCGGTGATGGCCGGCCCCAACGCCTCCTGGATCACCTCATCCTGTTCCAGCGCATCCAGCGCCTCGGCCAGCGTATCTGGCAGCGTGCCGATGGCCCGCTCACGCAGGTCGCGCTTGTCGAAATTGTAGACGTCTTCATTGACCGGGGGGGGCGGAGTCAGGTCCCGCTCAATACCATCGAGGCCCGCCGCGAGCATGGCCGTGAAAGCCAGGTAGGGATTGGCGCTGGGATCGGGGCAGCGTAATTCGGCTCGCGTGGCTCCCTCATGCTGTCGCCCATGCCCCGGGACGCGAATCAACGCCGAGCGGTTGAGTTGCGCCCAGCAGATGTAGACCGGCGCTTCGTAGCCTGGCGTCAACCGCTTGTAACTGTTGACCGTCGGGGCTACCACCGCCGCCAGCGCCCGGGCGTGCATCATCTGCCCCGCGATGAAATTGTAGGCCAGCCGCGAGAGGTTATGTTCGTCGTCCGGGTCGTAAAACAGATTGCGCCCCTCGGCGTCGAAGAAACTCTGGTGTGTGTGCATGCCCGAGCCAGCGATACCGAAGATGGGCTTGGGCATGAAACTGGCGTAGATGCCGTGACTAGCCGCTATCGCCCGCACGGTATACTTGAACGTGACGACGTTGTCGGCACTGGTCAGCGCGTCGGCGTAGCGGAAGTCAATTTCGTGTTGACCAATAGCACACTCGTGATGGCTCATCTCTACCTGCAAACCCATCCCCTCCAGTGCCAGGATGATCTCGCTGCGCACCTGCTGCGCCTCATCACGGGGGGAGAAGTCGAAGTAACTCCCCACATCGTGCGGGACAGGCTGGGTTGGACGCTCGTCGTTACGCTTGAACAGGAAGAATTCCATTTCAGGGCCGACGTTATAAACGTACTCCAACTCTGCGGTCCGGGCCAGGTTGCGCTTCAGCACCATGCGCGGCACGCTGAGCGAGGGCTGGCCATCAGGGCCGTGGGCGTCGCAGATCAGACGCGCTCGCCGCCGCTCCGGCGCACTCCACGGGAACACCTGATACGTGGTCTGGTCGGGCACCAGCACCATGTCACTCTCATAGATGCGAGCGAATCCTTCGATGGACGAGCCGTCGAACCAAACCCCCTGTTCCAAGACCTCCTCAAGCCGGCCCACAGGGATCGTGACACTCTTGATCATCCCCAGGATGTCAGTAAACTGGAGGCTGATGAACCGCACCCCATCCTCTTGCACGCGAGTAATCAAATCACTGGACATTTTTTGCTCCTATTGGCTACAAGTATGGTTGGCTGGCAGAAAACGATCTGAGAAAATAGCAGCCCCACCTATCGTCCACCCTCTACTATCCGAATGTGCAGTTCCTCTAGTTGCCCCGGTTCCGCTGGCGATGGCGCACCAGCCATAAGGTCAGCCGCCTGCTGAGTCTTGGGGAAGGCGATCACCTCGCGGATGTTGGGCTCACCGGCCAGAAGCATCACCAACCGGTCAATCCCAGGCGCGATTCCCCCGTGGGGTGGTGTGCCGTACTCGAATGCTTCCAGCATGTGCCCGAAACGTTCCTGCGCCTGCTCCACGTCCAACCCGATGAGTCCAAATACCTTCTCTTGCACCGCGCGTTGGTGTATACGGATACTGCCGCCGCCGGTCTCCTCGCCGTTGATCACCAGGTCGTACTGTTGCCCCCTGGCCGCGCCGGGGTCAGTATCCAGGAACGGAAGATCTTCTTCGACCGGGGCAGTGAATAGGTGATGGCTGGGGTCCCAACGCTGCCCTTCCTCGTCCCATTCAAAGAGCGGGAAGTCAATCACCCAGCAACAGGCCAACACCGTGCGGTCACACAGCCCCAGCCGCTCTCCCAATTCCAGCCGCAGCGCGCTCAACGCTGCGTTCACGACAAGGGTGCGGTCGGCGACAAACAGCAGCAGGTCGCCCAACTCCGCCTCCAAACGCTCGACTATATCGGCCACCTCATCCTCGGTGATGAACTTGGCAAAGGAGGATCGCACCTCGCCCTCGTGGCCCAATGCCAGCCAGGCCAACCCCTTGGCGCCCTCCCTCTGGGCCAGCGCGGTCAACTCGTCAATCTCTCGACGGCTGTAGGTGCCGCAGCCAGGAACGCAGATACCTCTGACTTGTCCGCCCGCAGCGACGACGTCACGGAAAACCCGAAAGCCACATTCGGCCACCAGACCGGAGATGTCCACCAGTTCCATCCCGAAGCGCATGTCCGGCCGGTCGGTGCCAAAGCGGCGCATCGCCTCGTCGTAGGTCAGGCGCGGGAAAGGCCTGAAAAGCAACTTCCGGTCGGAGCAGGTCTCAACGATGCCGATCATCAGTTCCTCGGCCAGCGCCATCACGTCCTCCCGCTCGACGAAACTCATCTCCAGGTCGAGTTGGGTGAACTCCGGCTGGCGGTCGCCCCGCTGGTCCTCGTCCCGAAAGCAGCGCGCAATCTGAAAGTACTTCTCATACCCGGCGACCATCAGCAACTGTTTGAGTTGTTGGGGTGACTGGGGAAGAGCATAGAACTTGCCGGGGTGTAGGCGGCTGGGTACCAGATAGTCCCGCGCCCCCTCCGGCGTGGTTTTGAACAGGATCGGCGTCTCAATCTCAAGGAACCCCCGGGGGTCGAGGAAGTCGCGAATGTACTTGACCACTCTGTGGCGTAGGACGAGATTACGCTGCATACGCTGCCGCCGCAGGTCCAGGTAGCGGTACTTGAGTCTCAGTGCCTCATCCACCGGGCTATCATCGTAGATGTAAAAGGGAGGCGTCTTGGCCGGGTTTAGAATCCTCACTGCGTGGGCCAGGACCTCGATCTCTCCCGTGGGTATATCGGGATTGGTCAGCCCCTCCGGTCGAACCCGGACGATACCCTTGACCTGGAGAACATACTCACCACGTACCTGCTGCGCCGCCGCGTGACCCTCCGGCGATACGTCAGGATTGGCCACGACCTGCACGATGCCTGAACGGTCGCGCAGGTCTACGAAGATAAGACCACCGTGGTCGCGCCGGCGGTTCACCCATCCTGCCAACGTGACCTCCTGGCCGACATGCGCGGCCCGCAACTCACCACTACTATGCGTTTTTAACATGTTTGGCTCCTTACATAGACTTCGGACTATTCTACTCACACTCAATAAAAAAACAAGCCGCCCTCTGTGGGGCGGCTTGCGTTTGCAAGAGTGGGAACCAGACGAGTTACACCGCCGGCCGCCCCCAGGGGCCGCAAGGATTCTGGTCATTATCCACAATCAGCCGAGCGGTGTGCACCATTGTCTGCCTCAAGTCAAAGTATAGCACACTCCAGGCATCTGTCAAGCATCACAAGCCGGAGTTCTACGGATGCTGTTCCAGCCAGCGGTAAGCCAGATAGCCCGAGAGCACGCCGAAGACCAGGTTCTGCGCCGGCCAAATGCAGCACCACGCGCCAAAAGTGCCGATGGTCAACGTCAGGCCGATGATCCAGTCCAGCAGCCAGTAGCCGAGCAGCAGCAGGACGCCCATCGCCGGCCGACCGGCATAGATCCAGCCGACACCCAGGAAACCGAAGAACCCACCCACGACCTCCAGCAACAATGCCACAAAGGGATCTCGTCCGCGCATTACACTTTCACCTCCCTCTCCAACCATTCGCCGATCAACCAATAGCGGAAGGCGCGCCCCTGGTAGACCTGGTATGCACCATACAACCCGTAGCCAAGCCAGGCGAAGGGCGCACAGACCAACAGCAGCACTGCCAACAACGTGAGCAGCAGCGCAAACGGCATGAGCAATAAGCCAACGAGCACTGCCGAGAGCAAGCCGCTGATCGTCCACGCCATCGCCATCCACACAGCCAGCACCGCAGCGAGAACGGCGTAGATCAGCACGCCGGCCACCTGGTAGATGAAGGATTGCAATGCGTGAAAGGCAACGAACCGCGATCTCTCCCGGTACCCAAAATACATCGCTAGAGGCACAGCCGGTCCGACCAGCGCACCAACGCCGCCTGCCATTCCCAGTATCAGGGTTAGCAAAGCGCTCGCGTGCGCCAGCGCCGCCGCCGTCCACTCATCTGTGGGTACCTGCACCAACTCACTGCCCGCTGCCTCTTCGCCTTCTACCACTGCCTGAACAACCTCTGCCTCTTGCATCTTACCTCCCGTATCTTGCCTCCTGCTTCCTACACCCCAATACGCACCACTCGCCCCAGGGTTGCACCTTCACCTCGCTGTGTTATAATGTGTGCGCCATGGTCACAAAGCGACAACTCGGCATCGTCGTCATCACACTAGGCCTGCTTGCCGTCTTCGGCACTATCACGGTGGATTTCATCGGCGCTGGCAAGTGGGGCGGTTTCGGCCCATTGCAGCGAATAGGAATTGGTCTCGGCATCGTTACCATTGCTGTGGGCTTCATCTTGGTTCGTCTGGGCAACCGCCCGGCCTAACCAACCCACTAACCAACTAACTAACTAACTAACCCACTAACCAACTAACCAACCACCATGCCTCCACCCCGCACTCTCAAATCACTTGGCGCAGTCCTGGCCACGATCGCCATCCTGGCCTACGCTGGCTACCTGGCCGTGTACGTCGTCTACGCGGTGGACCTCTTCCACTGGCCTTTCGATTACGACCAGGGAGAGGGTTTCGAACTGTACGACGCCGTCCTGTACAGCCAGGGGGAATGGCCTTACCGGGATAACGCCGCCTACCCGTTCTACGCCTCCAACTACCCGCCGCTCTTTCATCTGCTTATCATCCCGCTGCTTTCAATCTTCGGGCCGCGACTGATCGCCGGCAGGCTGGTCTCCTTCACCGCCACACTCATCACCAGTGGAGTCATCGTCGCCGTCGTGCGGCGCAAAACCGCCTGCCCTGCCACCGCGAGTACCACCGCGAGTACTCGTGGCGGGGCTCGTGGCGGTGAGTTAGGCCGAAGGGGTGGCTGGTTCATCCCTCTCGTCTCCGGGTTGGCCTTTCTCGCTTCCAACTATGTCTACCAGATCGGGCCGCTGTGCCGGATGCACATGACGATGGTGATGTTCGAGACACTGGCCATCGTTTTTATCGCCGAGTTCGAGCACCCCCGGCACGGCAGGCGTAACCTCATACTGGGGCTACTGATGCTTCTCTGCGCTGGCTACACAAAGCAGATGGCTGTGTTTACCGTCGCCGCCGCCCTCTCCTACGTCTTCCTACGTGACGTCAAGAAGGCCATTGCCGCTGGTGTGGCGCTGGCCGCCGTCGCCGGGGCTATCTTCTGGCTACTGAACGTCGCGACCGACGGCCAGTGGTGGGTCAACATCATCCAGGCCAACGTCAACAAGTTTGACTATCAGCAGACGGTTTTCCTTTTCGGACAGTGGTTCCGCCTGCACACCATCTTCATCCTGCTGGCAACGGGGTACCTGATCTACGAACTATTCTGGGACCGGCTTTCGGTCTATTCCTTATGGTTTTTCTTCGCGTTAGGAGCCGGCGCGCTGAGCGGCAAGTGGGGCGCGGGGTTCGGCTACTTCACCACTGCTATCGCCGCCGCCTGCATCACCTCTGGCCTGGCGCTAGGCCGCCTACGGAATGCGGATTGCAGACCGCGGATTGCAGACTGCAAGTCGCCACTCGTCATCCGCCATTCGCCATTCGCCATTCGCCCACTTCTGGCAGTCCTCATCCCACTGCTCTACCTGGTGCAGGCCCCGCGTCTGCTCCACATGCCCACCTCTGGCCCGGTCTTCGGACCGCTGGCCCGTGCGCTCGGCGTGGCCGACGCGCTGATTGAGGGCGATTGCGACACGTTCCAGTACCACGATACGATGGGCTACACCCAACTGGGGCACCTGCTCACGGCCGATGACTACGCAGCGGGCGAGGAGATCCTCAACTACGTCCGCACCGCCGATGGCCCAACCCTCAGCGAGGAGGCGATGTTCAGCCTGCTGGCCGACAAGCCGGTGGTAACCAACCCGACCCAACTCCTCAACCTCTACAACAACGATCTACTCGACATGACGGAGATCATCGAACGCATCAACCGGCAAGAGTTTGGTGTGATCATCTTCCGCGCTCAATTCTATCCGCCGCCGGTGCTGGAGGCCATCGGTCAGAATTATGAGCCCGTGGAACACCTGTGTATGAACGGCTTCTACTACCGCATCTTGTGGCCTCATCGCAGGTTGGGTGGCCTTTCTGGGCTGTCAGATGGACTGGAGGGCCTGACCCACACCCCACTAGTAAGATGAAAGAACATCCACACCCTGAGCGATTGGAATGCCCGTGCTGCGGCAGTGTTTCTTTCACCTCCAGCCCCGACGGCAGCCTTGTCTGCGACTACTGCCACACCGCCTACGTCCCGCCTGAGCGAGCGTGCTCCGTGTGCGGGGCAGCGTATGAGCCAGGCGCCCGCCGTTGCCCCTCCTGCGGTGCTGAACTAGTGCGCGAATGTCCAGCCTGTGGCGATCCCAACCCGCTGCTCGCACGCAAGTGCCTGGCGTGTGGGCAGAGACTGGAGATACTGGAGTCGCTGTTCGACCGCGTGACAGGAACAAAAGCCGACTGGCTGCGCCAGGTACGTGAGGAAGCGCCAGCCATCAAAGCCCAGGAAGAAGCCGCGTCACAGACCCGGCTGGCAGAGATGTGGGACGCCGAGGCACGCCGCCGTGAGACCCTGGCGCAGGCGCAAGTCGAGCAGAAACGGCAGGAACGTATCATTGTCGCCGTGGCCATCGCTGTTGTCGTCATCGTCATCATCGCGGTGCTCGTCGCGTTGGCGATTATGACCCGCGGTCCGGCACCCTGACCATTATGCTCCGGCGTCTCCTCCAGTCCCCTTCGCTCTGGCTTTTTTTCGCCTTCCTGGCCATCTACGGCCTCACCGCTGGCATCTCACTCAGCCACCACTCGCTGGCCCCGTACTTCGTCTACCTGGCCGAATCGTTCCTCCACGGCCACCTCGATCTGATCCACACCCCCGCCTCACCCTACGACCTGACGCCCTTCGAGGGGCGCTGGTACGTCTCGTTCCCACCACTCCCGGCGCTGCTGATGCTGCCGCTGGTCGCGCTGCGCGGCCTGGTCGTCTCCGACGTCGCCTTCAGCGTCGTGCTGGGCGCGTTCAACGTCTCGCTTTTTTACGCTGTGCTGGCCCGCTCCGGGATTGGGGATCTGAAATTCGGGATTTGGCTCTGCCTGCTGATGGGGTTAGGAACGCCGCTGTGGTACTGCGCGGCGTTGGGGTCCGTCTGGTACACAGCGCACGTGGTGGCTGTCACCTGCCTGTGCCTCTACGCACTGGAGGCGCTGGGACGGAACCGGCCTATCCTGACAGGACTATGGTTGGGACTGGGCTTCCTGGCCCGCGCTCCTGTGCTGTTGGCCTTTCCCCTCACCCTGATGCTGAGCCTCCAGAGGGATCGGAACCTCCGGGATACCACCCGCTCCCTGCTTTTGCTCGCCCTGGGGATGGCACCCGCGCTGCTAGGACAGGCGGCCTACAACTGGGCGCGCTTCGGCAGCCCTCTGGAGTTCGGCTACCGCTGGATGAACAGCCCCGTCTCGCTGCTGGAGCGCCAGGCGACATGGGGCCAATTCAGCCTGCACTTTCTGGCGGAAAACCTGTACACGCTGCTGATCCGGCCCCCGCTCGTCTCGCTGGCTCCCCTCCGTATCAAGCCCGATCCGTGGGGGATGGGACTGCTGCTCACATGCCCGGCGCTGTTGCTAGCATTGCCAACCCTTGCGAAGGTTGGAGAAACCAGGTTTTTCGGAAAAAACCTGGTTTCTTCCCTGGGCCTGTGGCTTTCCATCGTGCTGGTGCAGTTGCCCTCACTGCTCTACTTCAACACCGGCTCCTACCAGTTCGGCTACCGCTTCGCGCTGGATTGGTTGCCGCTGGGGCTACTTCTGGTGGCGTTGGGGACAGGCGGACGGTTGCGCTGGCGGGGCAAGGCGCTCGTCGTTGCCAGTGTACTGGCGCATCTTTGGGGTGTGTTGTGGATGTACCCCAACTTCAACGGTCAGCCCTGGCACCTCCAGTACGCCGGGCTGTTGCGCCAACTGCTGCGCTGACCTGTTGACATCACCCAATCATGGGCTTATAATAGAAGCAGACTGGAATCAGGAGGGATCTACAATGATCGGTATTCTCACAGACAGTACCGCCAGCATCCCCGAAAGGCTGGCAAAACAGTTAAACATTGAGATCGTGCCCTACTACGTCCATCGCGGGCTGGAGACGTTGCACGATATGGTGGACGTCAAACCAAGAGAGTTCGCCGAGTGGTTGAAGGGAGCGACCACGTTGCCCACGACATCCAACCCCAGCCCCGGTGACTACCTGGTGGGTCTGAGACATCTTGCGACGCGGGTGAAAGAAATAGTCGCGCTCACTATGACCTCAAAAGGGAGTGGCGCTTACCAATCGTGCCAGACAGCCGCAAGGCTGTTCCAAGAACAACTCCCCGAGGTCAAGATAGAAGTAGTGGATACGCTTCAGGTGGCGATGACACAAGGATGGGCCGCTATTGAGGCAGCCCGAGCTGCGATGACCGGCCTCAGCCTCGATGACGTCGTCCAGAGAGCCCGCGAAGTGGCTCAGAAGGGTATGATGATCCAGACCGCCGACACGCTGCGTTACCTTTACATGGGCGGTCGCATCGGCAAGGCCAAGCACCTGATGGGCTCGCTCCTCAACATCAAGCCACTGATTGGGATGCAGGATGGGGTCATCGTGGCAGTTGGCGCGGCCCGCAGCCGGCTCAAAGCCTACCGCCGGATGGTCGAGTTGATGGGGCAGCACGCTGGAGAGAAAACGCGCATCAAGGTAGCGTTCACTCACGTGGCAGCGACGGAGCACATGGAGAAGTTACAGGCGCTGGTCACGGCCCGCTTCGAGTGCGTAGAGACAATCGTGACCGAACTCTCACCCGCGCTCGCCGTCCACTCTGGGCCCGGGACCGTAGGCGTGAGTTTCTTCCCGACGTAACCCCACACACACAATGCAAAAAGGGCCTGGGGCAAACCCCAGGCCCTTCAGCCTTCTACTGCGCCGCCCCACAGTCCATCCTTTCAGCCAGAAGGTTCTGGCTCGACCGCCGGTTCACCCAGTGCGACTTCAACAGATACTTCTTCTTCCAACTCGCCCTGCTCCGGCCGCCGCTCGAAAACCAGCCCTTCCTCCCCCGCGTCAACGATGACCAGGTCGCCCCTCTCAAAATCGCCACGCAACAACCTGATACTGAGGGGGCTTTCGATGTGACGCTGCAGGGCACGGCGCAACGGGCGAGCGCCAAACTGTGGGTCAAACCCCTCGCGGGCCAGCCACCCGCGGGCCGCGTCTGTCAGTTCAACCTCCAATCCCAGATCCACCAACCGGCTGGCGATCTCTCCCATCTGCAAGCCCACAATGCGCTCCACGCCTTCCAGCGTCAGGTCATTGAATATAACAACCTCGTCCACGCGGTTGAGGAACTCGGGCCGGAAGGTCTTCTTGAGCGCCTTTCCGATCTCGCGGTGACTCTCATCTTCGTCACGACCATCCTCGCCGGCCTGCAGGAAGCCGAGCGTCCCGCCCTGGTGCGCGAACTCTGTCCCCACGTTCGAGGTCATAATCACGACCGTGTTGCGGAAATCCACGACGTGGCCTTGCCCATCGGTCAGGCGGCCATCGTCCAGGATCTGCAACAGCGCGTTCCACACGTCCGGGTGGGCCTTCTCAATCTCGTCGAAGAGAATGACGTGGTAGGGCCGCCGCCGCACTGCCTCGGTCAACTGACCACCCTGCTCGTAGCCGACGTAGCCAGGCGGCGCGCCGAAGAGGCGGCTGACGGTGTGACGCTCTTGATACTCGCTCATGTCAATGCGCAACAGAGCATCTTCGTCGTCGAAGAGGAACCAGGCCAGCGCCTTGGCCAGTTCGGTCTTGCCCACGCCGGAAGAGCCCAGAAAGATGAAACTGCCGATCGGGCGGCGCGGGTTCTTGAGACCTGAGCGGGCACGGCGGATGGCGTCGGCGACGGCAGCCACAGCCTCGTCCTGGCCGATGATACGCTGCTGCAACTCACTCTCCATGCGTAACAGTTTCTCCGCCTCCGTCTCCAGCATCCGCGCGACAGGAATTCCGGTCCAACTCGCCACCACCTCGACGATGTCTTCCTCCTCAATCGTCTCATCAAGTTGATGCTCCTGCCGCCACATCTCACACTTGAGATTAAACTCGGCCTGGAGGTTGATGCGCTCCGTCTTCAGTTCGGCAGCACGCTCGTAATCCTCGACCACACTGGCAGCCTCGACCTCAGTCTGGAGGCGCTGAAGTTCGAGTCGCAGCGCCTTCAGGTCCGGTGGGAGGGTGTGGAGCGCAACGCGCACTTTGGCGGCGGCCTCGTCCAGCAGGTCAACCGCCTTGTCAGGGAGGCGCCGGTCGGTTACGTAGCGGTGGGAGAGGTGGGCCGCGGCTGTCATGGCCTCATCTGAAATGTGTACCTTGTGGTGGGCCTCGTACCGGTCGCGCAAGCCACGCAACATCTCGATGGTCTCTTCGACACTCGGCTCCTCGACGAAGACGGGGGCGAAACGCCGCTCCAACGCACCGTCGCGCTCAATGTAGCGCCGGTACTCGTCCAGCGTCGTCGCCCCGATACACCGCAGTTCACCCCGTGCCAGCGCGGGTTTCAGCATGTTGGATGCGTCCATCGCTCCCATGCCGGACCCCGCGCCGACGACGTTGTGCAGTTCGTCAATAAATAGGATGACTTCCCCATTAGACCGCTGGACTTCCTCGATGGTGCCTTTCAGCCGCTCCTCGAAGTCGCCCCGCAGACGCGCGCCCGCGACCATTGCGGCCAGATCAAGTTGCATCACTCGCTTGCCCATCAAAATCTCCGGCACGTCATCGACGGCGATTTTTTGCGCCAACCCCTCAGCAATGGCGGTTTTGCCCACGCCGGGTTCGCCGATGAGCACCGGGTTATTTTTGGTGCGGCGGCAAAGCACCTGAACCAGGCGCAGGATTTCGCTATCCCGCCCGATCACCGGGTCGAGTTTCCCCTCGCGGGCCATCTGGGTCAAGTCGTGGCCGTACTTCTCCAGCATGCGGTAGCGGGACTCGGCCATGCGGTCGGTCACGCGCTGCCCACCACGGACCTCTTTGACGGCATCGTAAATGCGCTTCTTGGTCACGCCGCTCTCGCGCAGGATGCGGGCCACAGGGGTATTGCGCTCGCTGGCGATGGCCAGAAAAATATGCTCAGTCGAGATGTAATCATCCTTGAGCCGATTCGCCTCGTCGTTAGCCAACTCGAGCGCTCGCTTGACGCGCGGAGTGATGAAGACCTGCCCCACGCCGCCGCCGCCGTAGACACCAGCCTTGGGACTGGCTCTCAATACGTCATCGAGACGCTGCTGTATCTGGTCAACATCCACCCCCAGCCGTTCCAGAATCTGCGGGATCACACCTTCCGGCTGCTCCAGCAGTGCCAACAGAAGGTGCTCAGTATCAACCTGTGTATGCCCATAGCGCGTCATAACCTCAACGGCCCGTTGGGCCGCGTCCTGTGCCCGTTCGGTGAAACGATCCAATCTCATCATCGGTTGACATTCCCTCCTTATCCCACACATTCCCGGCGTGAAACGGGATGCGCAGGGCGTGAAACGTAAAACGTAAAACGTCAAGCGTGAAACTTGAAGCATGTGTGCCTATGTAGATTATACCGCACATTGCCTTACCAGACAAAGAGAGGCGGCGTTGGATGCCAGGTTCGAGCGGCTGGGGGTGCAGGCTGTCGCCACGCTCGACCGGGACTGGCGGCGTTTGATGTGTACACGTGCCTCTGAGGTTTGCTCGTCATACCTTCGCAAATACCACCTGCCCATCGTGGGCATCCACTCGCACTATATCCCCCTCGGCAAACTCGCCCCGCAGCAGCGCCAGCGCCAGCGGGTCCTGCACCTCCCGCTGAATGACCCGCTTGAGCGGTCGTGCGCCATAGACTGGATCATAACCAGCCTCGGCCAGGTGCTGGCGGGCAGCGTCGGCCAACTCCAGGCCAATGCGACGCTCAGCCAACAGGTCGCGCAGATAGCACGTCTGGATATCCACGATCTGCAGCAGATCCTCTTTTGTCAGGCTGCGGAAGATAATGATCTCGTCAATCCGGTTGAGAAATTCAGGCCGGAAGGTACGGTCCAACTCCTCCAGCACCCGCTCCCGCGCTGCCTCGGCCCCCAGTTCCTTGATCCAACGGCTGCCGACATTGCTGGTCATGATGACGATGGTATTGCTGAAATCCACCGTGCGCCCATGACCATCGGTCAGCCGCCCCTCGTCGAGCAACTGGAGCAGCGCGTTGAAGACCTCCGTGTGAGCCTTCTCGATCTCGTCGAACAGCACCACGCTGTAGGGCCGCCGGCGGACTGCCTCGGTCAGTTGGCCGCCCTCCTCGTACCCCACGTAGCCGGGCGGCGCGCCGATGAGCCGGGAGACAGTGTGCCGCTCCTGGTACTCGCTCATATCAATGCGCACTATCGCCTCCTCGGTGTCGAAGAGAAATTCCGCCAGCGCCCGGCCCAACTCCGTCTTACCCACCCCCGTCGGCCCCAGGAAGAGGAAACTGCCAATGGGCCGATTGGGGCCCTGGAGCCCAGCCCGGGCGCGACGGACGGCGTTGGAGACAGCGCGCACCGATTCGTCCTGGCCCACCACCCGCTGATGAAGCGCCTCCTCCATCCGCAGCAGTTTCTCCACCTCTCCTTCCAGTAACCTGGAGACAGGGATGCCGGTCCACTCCGCCACCACTTCGGCCACGTCTTCAGAGCCGACTTCCTCCTTGAGCAGTGGGCAATCCCCCTGCAACTGGCGCAGCCGCTCCTCCTGCGCTTGCCGTTGCCGCTCCAGTTCGACGAGAGTGCCATACTGTAACTCCGAGGCACGAGCGTAGTCCTGCGTCCGCTGCGCCCTCTCGATCTCGTGGCGCACCTGCTCGCCCCGCTCCTTCGTGTCCCGGATGGCCTGGATGGCGGCCTTCTCCTGCTCCCAGCGGGTGCGCAGTGCACCGCCTTGCTCCTGCAGATCGGCCAGTTCCTGCTCCAGTTTCTTCAATCGTTCCTTGCTGGCCTTGTCCTTCTCCTTCTTGAGCGCCTCCCGCTCAACCTCCAGTTGCATGACGCGCCGGTCCACCTCGTCCAGTTCGGCCGGCTTGGAGTCAATCTCCATCCGCAGATGGGAGGCCGCCTCATCAATCAGGTCAATCGCCTTGTCAGGCAGGTGCCGGTCGGCAATGTAGCGGTGGCTGAGCGTGGAGGCCGCGATGCAGGCCGCGTCCTGGATACGCACGCCGTGGTGGACCTCGTACCGCTCCTTGAGGCCGCGCAAGATGCTGATCGTGTCCTCCACCGACGGCTCGTCCACGTACACCGGCTGGAACCGCCGTTCCAGCGCAGCATCCTTCTCGATGTACTTGCGGTACTCGTCCAAGGTGGTCGCACCGATGGCGTGCAATTCACCCCGTGCCAGCATGGGCTTGAGCATGTTGCTGGCGTCCATCGCACCCTCGGCCGCGCCCGCCCCGACGACGGTGTGCAACTCGTCAATAAAGAGGATGACCTCGCCGGCGGCGTCGGTCACCTCTTTGAGCACTGCCTTCAGCCGTTCCTCGAACTCGCCCCGGTACTTGGCACCGGCGATCAGCGCGCCCATGTCGAGCGCGACGACACGCCTGTTCTTCAACCCCTCGGGCACGTCGCCGCGCACAATGCGCTGGGCCAGCCCCTCGGCGATGGCCGTTTTCCCCACACCGGCATCACCCACCAGGACCGGGTTGTTCTTGGTGCGGCGGCTGAGGATCTGCATCACGCGCCGGATCTCGTCGTCCCGCCCGATGACCGGGTCCAGTTTTCCCTGCCGGGCCAGTGTGGTCAGGTCGCGCCCGTACTTCTCGAGGGCCTGGTAGGTGGCCTCGGGGTACTGGCTGGTGACCCGATGGCTACCACGAATGTGGGTCAGCGCCCGCAAGACAGCATCCTCGGTGATACCGTAGGCCGCCAGGAAGCGGGATGCCTCGCCACCGTGCACACTGGTAAGCGCCAGCAGCAGATGCTCGGTGCTGGCGTAGTCGTCACGCATGCGGGCAGCGACCTTCTGCGCCTCGTCCAATACGCGCGCCAGTTCACGCGAGAGCCCCACCTGCGTCGTCGCCCCATGCACCTTGGGTTTGCGCTGCAGTTCCCCCTGCAGCGATTGCGCCATCTCGCCCGGATTGGCTTGCAACTTCTGGACGATCTGAGGCACAATGCCATCGGACTGGCGCAGGAGCACCAGCAGCAAATGGGCCGGCTCGACCTGGCTGTGGCTGTACTCCCCCGCCAGCGATTGAGCGCCCAGGACCGCCTCTTGTGCCTTTTGCGTAAACTTGTTTAGATCCACAACTGTCACCTCTTATGCAGGCTTTGATAGCCGGATGCAACCTCGGTGCCTCCAAGTAACATTATACCAGCCCTCCATTAGAGAGACATTAGCGCAGCATTAGATTTGTGTAAGAATGACAGCAACGGATTGAGAAGGCAGAGAGTACACTACAACGAATTTAGAAAGGAACGAATTGGGAAACCAATGAATTGTGAGACCAACGGATGAGGCGAGGCAGGGCAAATTCGTTCCTTTCCTCATTCGTTCCGTTCTACTCAGCCACCGTCATTCCGAGCGACCGAAAGGAGCGCAGCGACTGAAGGGAGTCGAGGAATCTCCTGTCGGGGTCATGCTTGCCATCGCAAGTAGAGATTCCTCGACTTCCTTCGACTACGCTCAGGACAGGCTGCTGCGCTCGCTCGGAATGACGCACCACGGGGAGCGTGAGTAGTAAATTCGTTCCTTTCTCCATTCGTTGTAGTGCTCCCGCGAGCGGTAGATCTCCAGCCCGACAGTGCACTAACCTCACCTCTCGTATTAGCGCAGGATCAGTTCGTCCAGAGAGCGCTTCGGAACGTGATGCCGGCCCTCGTCATCTCGCCAATACTTGATGTCTCCATCAGGCCCAACCGCCTCGATCACCACCGTTTCCTTTGGCTTGCCAAGGGCTATGACCAGAAGAATCTCATAACTAGGCGCTATCCCCAGCGCCTCGCGAAGATACTCTCTTTGCACTGAACCGATCATGCAGCCTCCGAAGCCCTTTTCCGTAGCACCCAGGAGAATGCTCTGCGCCGCTATTCCGTGGTCACACCCGAAAGACTGCCTGATGTCCTTGTCTCCGAGTATGATGACATACGCAGATGGCCTCTCCCCTTCAGATGGGCCGGGCCAGCCTTTGAGATATCCAGCCCATCCAAGGTGAGGAAATATCAGCCCATTCCTCTCAGGGTCACACGAGAGTATATACTTCAATGGCTGCTTATTGGCCGCCGACGCGGACAGCCTTGCCAGGTCGACAAGCCCTCTCAGCGTCTCAAGGTCTATGCTCACTTCCTGATAGAAGCGCCGATAGCTCCTGTTTCTTAGTACCAAGTCGCTTAGCATCATAGCATCCTCTCCTTTTATATGCGCGCACAGTCCCAGCGTTCAGTGGCAGTATTCTAACCGCTTTTCCCATCTGACGCAACCATGCCAGCAACGTTACTGCTCAGGTGCAACGCACTTTTGAGAAATAAGTGCGTTGCACCTTATAACTTGCCAAAATAGAAGGGGCAAGTATACTAAAGGAGATTTGCAACTTTCGCGAAACCCAAACCATTTCAAGGTGTCGAGGCATCTTCTCAAAAAGTTGGGGCGAAAGTAGGTCGGATTTGCTATCCGACCATGTGGCGGTTAGCAAAACCGCCCTACGCTGCCCTTGCCCCAAGATATTGAGAAGATACGTGTCGAGAGCATCCTGACAGTAGCCAGTACAACACATCTGTTCATCATGAGCACAGAAGCCGATACCTGTCGCAAGTACATCACCCCTGCGCTGCAGGTCGCAGGCTGGGATGATCCCCCTCACTCCATCGCGGAACAACGCTCCTTCACCGACGGTCGCATTGTGCCGGTGGGTGACAAAATCCACCGGCTACAACAGAAGCGAGCCGATTACCTGTTACGTTACACTCGCGACTTCACGCTGGCGGTTGTGGAGGCGAAGGCCGAAGATCACGACGCGGCAGAGGGAGTGCAGCAGGCCAAAGAATACGCCGAGATCCTGGGCCTCAAGTTCGCCTACGCGACCAACGGGCTGTCCATCCTGAAGTTCGACTTTACCACCGGGATGGAGCGAGAGATTGACCGCTACCCTAGGGTGGTGAAAATTGGTCAAACGGCTGCCCACGCTCGATCCCATTTTCGTTCCGATTTGCTATGGGAAGCAAAGACATCCCGTCTCTTTGCTTGAACAGAACGTCCCAACTCCTCCTTACACCAGGCTAAAACCTTC
>JAUWNP010000196.1 GCA_030612585.1 Anaerolineae bacterium | reverse complement strand
ATCTGCGTGGAAGGCCCGGCCAGCGTGGAGGGGAGACCGTGAGATCTTTGCGCATCCTCATCGCCGAGGACGAATCCATCATTCGCATGGGGTTGTGCCGCATCCTGGAGGAGGCTGGCCATCAGGTCGTGGCAGCGCCGGACGGGCGCACGGCGGCGAAACTGGCCGCCCAGACCGGGCCGGATTTAGCGATCCTTGACATCAAGATGCCCGGTATGGACGGGTTGGAGGCCGCACGGGCAATCTACGTCCGACGGCCCATACCCATTGTGCTGCTGACCGCCTACGGTGACCGGGAACTGGTCGAACAGGCGGCCAACCTGCCCATCATGGCCTATCTCATCAAGCCGGTCAACGAGCGGGAGTTGCTGGCGACTCTGGAGGTCGTCACAGCGCGCTTCGCAGAGCATCAGTGGTTGTGCGAGCAGACGACGGAACTGGAAGAGCGGCTAACCACACGCAAGGTGGTGGAGCGAGCCAAAGGGATACTGATGCGGCGGGAGGGCCTGAGCGAGGAAGAGGCCTACCTGCGCATCCAGCGCCAGGCGCGAAAGGAGCGGTGCACCAAACGCCAGGTGGCTGAGGCGATCCTGCAGGCGGACGATTGATTTGACATCTCTCATATTCTGTGGTATGTTTAGATGCAGATATTTTTAATCCGTTTGATACCTTTTTGTTACCCTCACGTTGTACAATGATAACGTCGGCCATCCGGGCTGGCGTAATCAATGCTTGAGTTAGACACAACTGAACAAGAGTAAGTGGGCCACGAAGCCCTCTGGGACGGAAAGTTCCGTGCCCAGGGGGCTTTTGTCGTTTATAACGGACATAACGGAGGTTGAATATGTCAGGACGCTATCATATCCCCACCGCGCCAGCACCAGCGCCGTTCTCCTACCCTGCTGCCTTCCGCCTCCTGGAGCACGACGACTACGTCAAGTACGGGCACCCCGTGTTCGAGGGGCGGACCGCACGGGGCGACGAACACTGGACGGCGGAGATCATCACTCAGACCTGGTACCAGGCCGAGACGGGGCGCGTCCCCATCTCCGGCGCGGGCTACGGTGGCCCCTTCGCGGGCGAGGGGTTCGACGGTATCTGGCTGGATATGTCGGAGATCGTGCGGCCCACCCGCGATGGCATCCACGGGCGGGAGACCATCTCTACCGTCGTTGACCTGGGGCGCAGGCTCTCGGCGCTCTCCTTCGACGAAACCGGGCGGCTGACGTCGGTGCTGCCGCCGCTGGTCGAACTACCCTTGCCGGTGCTCTTCAATCCGCTGCCCGAGCCTTTGCCGGGCCGGGGGGCACTGCGCGGCCTGGTCGCCGCAGCGGAGCGGCTGGGCACGCTGGCGCTGCTGACGCCTGACGACTGGGGCGACGACCTGGCCGAGTACGTATCAGCCGTCGCCTTCCGGCTGACCCCCGACCAACTGGACCTGGAGTTACCCGGCTCGTCAGCGCCGTGTTTCGTCGAGATTGAAACCCTTGGGGTTTCGGAAAACCCCAAGGGTTTATGGGAGCGAGCCCGCGCCCGCTGGCCCGAGGCCGTGATCTCAATGCGGCTGCCCCTGCACCGCGAAGCCGGCACGTCCGTGGCCGAACTGGTCCGTGCCGGTGTGGGTCTCGTCCATCTCTTTGCCGACGACGTCGCCGACGCCGGTGGGGTCCCCTTGCCCGACGCGCTGCGGTGTGTCCACGAGCACCTGGTGCGCGAAAGAGTACGCGACTCCGTCAGCCTCATCGTCAGCGGGGGCATCGCTGCGGCCGAACACGTCGCCAAGGCGCTGGTCTGCGGGGCCGACGGGGTAGCCGTGGACTGGATACTCCTCGCCGCCTGGGGCTGCTCGCTGTGGGCCGACCGGGGCCGCTGCCCGGTCGAGGATGGCGAACTCGATCCCGACTGGGCGGCCCAACGCGTGATCAACCTCATGGCCGCCTGGCGCGATCAACTGTTGGAGGTGATGGGCGCGATGGGCATCCGCGAGGCCCGCCGTATGCGCGGCGAGAGCGGGCGGGCCATCTTTCACCACACCGAGGAGGCCCAATTTAGGGAAAACCTGGGCGGCGCTGCGCCGGTCTCGTCCTACCACCGTTTGCCCGAACCGGCAGAGAGTGGCGAGGGCGACATGCGCTGGACGACGGCGCTGCTGTTGACCAGTCAAGAGCAGGCCCGCACTGGTGAACCGCCTGACGGCTCAATGGAGTTTCGCGTCGGTCACTCTGGCGGGGGCTTCGACCGGCTGGCCTTCGCCTTCGAGATCGAGGGGAGAACCGCCGAGCCAGCCGATCCGGCGGACTTCGAGATGGGCCTGACCCTCAACCGGCGGAACGACGGGCGGCCCGTCATCCACATTCCGCTCCCCTGGTGGGGCTCAGGCATGTCCTACGGATCGGTAGGGCTGCCGGTGATGCTCTCGCGGGCGATGGCGGCCCAGGCACTGGACACCTTCACCTCGACCGGGGAGGGCGGCTACCCCGAGCAGTTGGTGGACTACGCCGACCACGTCATCACACAGATTGCCACGGGTCTCTTCGGCGTGCGGGAGGAGACGATTCAGCAGGCGCGGCTGGTGGAGTTCAAGTACGCCCAGGGGGCCAAGCCCGGACTGGGGGGGCATCTCTTGGGAGATAAGAACACGGCCACCGTGGCGCGGTTGCGCGAGGCGGTGCAGGGCACCAGCCTGTTCTCCCCCTTCCCCTTCCACAGCGTCTACTCGGTCGAGGATCACAAGAAGCACGTGGACTGGGTGAAGACGGTCAATCCACGGGCGCTGGTCTCGGTGAAGGTCTCCACGCCGACCGACGTGGATATGGTGGCAGTGGGCAGTTACCACGCTGGCGCGCATATCATCCAGTTGGACGGCGCTTACGGCGGCACCGGTGCCGCGCCGGAGATCGCCAAGAAAAACATCGCCATGCCCATCGAGTACGCCATCCCGAAGGTGCACCGCTTCCTGGAGGAGGAGGGAGTCCGCGACGATGTGGTGGTGATTGCCTCTGGCGGCATCCGCACGGCCTACGACGTGGCCAAGGCGATCGCGCTGGGTGCTGACGGGTGTGCCATCGGCACGGCCGAGTTGGTCGCCCTGGGCTGCACGCGATTGGGTAGTTGCGAGAAGGGGTGCGGCTGCCCCTTTGGCATCACGACCACCGACCCGGAACTCTCGAAATTGGTTGACGCCCTCCAGGGCTGGCAACGCATCATCAACCTGTACCGGGGCTGGCTGGCCCAGTTGGCGGGCGTCCTGTGGGCGTTGGGGATGCGGGGGATCGGCGATCTGCGCGGGCGGAGTGATCTGCTGGTTTATCTGGAATGAGGAAAGGAGTATATGAGTAGATGAGGACAGGAATAGATACCCGACGATTGCTGGAGTCGCGACGCCGGTTGGTGGATGGTGAGGAATGGGCCGCCCGCTCGCCCGAGGCAGCCGAGGGGGGCTGCGGGGTGCTGGGGCTGGCCTGCAACGTCCCCGTCGCCGGGCGGCACGTGGTGGAAGCAGCGGCGCAGATGCATAATCGGGGCAACGGCAAGGGCGG
Source organism: Anaerolineae bacterium (assembly GCA_030612585.1). Next base: position 4,941 of record JAUWNP010000196.1, on the reverse strand, counting down.
CGGCATCGCCATGGCCGGGCTCGACCCGGCCCAGATGGGTGTCTCACCGCAGACGCTGCGCGATGCCTATCTCATCCAGATCGCCTACCTCGACCCAGCGGCCAGGCGGGAGGTCGAGCAGGACTGCCTGTCACCGTTCGATCTGCTCCAGGGCTACCGCGTGCCGACGCTGGACGACTGGCGCGACGTGCCAGGGTTGGAGGTGCGCCCGCCCGACGTCTGGCGCTACTTCGCCCGCGCCAAACCAGACGCCCTGGCCCGCTTCACCGAGACTCACGGTCTGGGAACGCCACCGGCCCGCGCTGTCGAGGATGAGTTTGTCTATCAGAACTCCTTCCAGTTGAACCAGGAGTTCTACGCCAGCCTGGGCGAGAAGCGGGCCTTCGTGCTCTGCCACGGACGCGACCTGATCGTCCTCAAGATCGTCGGCTACGCCGAGCAGGTGGTGCAGTACTACCGGCTGGAGGACCTGACCGCTCGCGTCTGGATCGCCCACCAGCGCTACCCCACCAAGGGACGGGTCTGGCACCCCGGCGGCGCGCATCCCTTCATCGGCCTCAACGAGGCGTTGGTGCACAACGGGGACTTCGCCAACTACCACGCCGTGAGCGAGTACCTGCGCCAGCGCAACATCGCCCCGCTGTTCCTGACCGACACCGAAGTCTCCGTGCAACTCTTCGACCTCTGGGACCGGGTCTACGGCTACCCGCTGGAGGTGACACTGGAGGCGTTGGCGCCGACCACCGAGCGGGACTTCGCCGTGCTGCCGCCGGAGAAGCAGGCCCTCTACCGCGCCATCCAGGCCACGCACCTGTACGGTTCCCCCGACGGCCCCTGGTTCTTCATCATCGCCCGCTCCCACCCTGACGAGGGAGAATGGCAACTGCTGGGCATCACAGACACGAGCATGCTGCGGCCGCAGGTCTTCGCCCTCTACGAGAACGACCATAAGAGCGGCGACGTTCAACTGGGCCTCATTGCCTCAGAGCGGCAGGCAATCAACGGGGCGCTGCGCTCGTTGGCAGCAGAAGACACCCGCTTCCTTCCGCTAGCCGACCGGTATTGGGTCGCCCGGGGCGGCAGCCACACTGACGGCGGCGCGTTCACCTTCACGGTGCACGCAGGCGGGCAGAGTGGAGAGCGGAGAATAGAGAGTAGAGACTGGAGGTTGCAGGTTGCAGACAAGTTTGGGAAAGAGGTGATGGTGGCGGCAGGTCAGCGGCACGTGGACCGGGCGCGGCTGGATCCGACCGGGGTGAACGAACCGTTCCGTCGGGCACTTCAGTCGCATCTCTATCGCGCCTTTGACGACGGTGGCCCGCACACCTTGTTCCGCTGGACGGCCGAACACCTGTCTGCCTGGACGTACAACGAGTCGGCGGCCTTTGCCAGGTTGTTGACAGACTTCGGTGGGGCCAATGGTGAAGAGTGGGAGTTCACCCGCCAGGTGCTGACCCTGCTGCGGAACCGGCGCTACGATCCCGGCGACAAGCGCCGCGCTTCCCTCCTCACCCTCTGGGACGCAAGCCTGACCGACCTGTTCAACCTCGTTCCTCCCACCAACCAACCAACAAACAAACCAACGAACAAACTAACAAACGAACTAACCACCAGTCACCGCCGCATCACCTGGGATACCCGCCGCGCTCTCCGCCCGCCGAACGACGGCGAAAGCGCCCTGGTCGTGGACACCTTGGGCTTCCCGCCGGAGGGGGACGACAGCGCGGCCCGGCTGCTGGTGGCGGCCTACGAGTTGGGCTGGCGCCACCTCAGCGCTTATAACTGGCGGGGTGGGCGCTTTGCCGCCTGCGGCCTGGGGCCAGAGACGGCAGGCGTGCGGGTGGAACTATACGGCGACGTGGGGGACTACGCCGCGTCGGGCCTGGACGGGGCCGAGGTGCATATCCACAGCGACGGTCAGGATCAGGTGGGGCAGATTCTCAAAGACGGCAAGTTGGTCATCCACGGCGATGTGGGCCAGACATTCCTCTACGGGGCGAAAGGGGGTGCAATCTATGTACTAGGCAGCGCAGCCGGCCGGCCACTGATCAACGCCGTCGGGCGACCGCGGGCGGTCATCAACGGTACCTGCCTGGATTACCTGGCCGAGTCGTTTATGGCCGGTGACCCGCTGGATGGGGGCGGGTTCGTGATCCTGAATGGCGTCACCTTCGACGAGCACGGACAACTGGTCGAACTGGAGACGCCCTACCCTGGCGGCAACCTCTTCTCGCTGGCCTCGGGCGGGGCCATCTACCTGCGCGACCCCCACGGCAAAGTCGGTGGGGATCAGCTCAACGGCGGTCGCTTCGCTCCACTTTCGGAGGCCGACTGGGCGCTCATCCGGCCCTACCTGGAGGAGAATGAGCGGTTGTTTGGCATCTCCGTCCCAGCGTTGCTGACGGTGGACAGTGAGAGTCGGTCCCCGGCCGATGTTTACCTCAAGGTCGAGGTGCGGCCGTTGGCGGCGCTGGCGTAAAGGGGCGCGAAGGCCCGGTTGGAGCCGGGATTGCGCATCAAAGTCGCGTTTCGAGACTTGACTAGAAAACCTCAAATGCCTATTCGCGGTACCGGAGTCCCCAACTTGTTGGGGGTGTTCGCCAGCGGCGCGAACGAGTCCGGGACTCCGATGCGTCATCCACAGACACTTCCCTCAAACTTGTGAATTACACTCCGGCTACACGTTTTGACTTTATACGCAATTCAGGGTAAGATAAGGACTATCGCGCGGAAGACAACAAGCAAAGGAGGTCATCATGTACCAAAAGATCATCATCGTTGGAAATCTCGGCCGGGACCCGGAGATGCGTTATACCCAGGACGGCACGCCGGTCACTAACTTCTCGGTGGCGACCAGCCGGAAATGGACCAACGCCGATGGCAGCCGGGGAGAGGAGACGATTTGGTTCCGCGTCAGCGCCTGGAAGCGGCTGGCCGAGACCTGCAACGAGTATCTTCAGAAGGGCCGACTGGTGCTGATTGAGGGCCAACTGAAACCCGATCCTGCCACCGGAGGCCCGCGCATCTGGACGGGTAACGACGGGGTGGCCCGTGCCCGGTATGAGGTAACGGCGTTTATAGTCAAATTCCTGGGCGGGCGCGGCGAGGCACCCCCGGCTGCGGTGCCCGGTGCGCCCGAGGAGCCCCCTGCCGAAGCAGGAGAAGAGATTCCTTTCTAGGCCAGCCTCCGGCATCACTGCTGCGCGCTTCATCCCCTGGCCCCGGCACAATGAATGGGCCAGGCACATAGTGGGTACTTTCTCGCTCGTAGTGCGCACTTCAGTGCGCTTCTAGGGTGCTGAAACGCCCACTACGAACCTGCTCCTGCACTGCAGAAAGCAGGTTCAGCGGCACAGCCTTGACCGCCGCTCCTGCAGCGGCGGTCTGCCTGTGCCCATCTCAATTTTGACAGCCCGTCCGTTTTGTAGTACGATGGGGCAGAGACGAACGGTCAGTTAAGGTCCTGAAATCCGCGTCATCTTTATGGAGGTGCCTTCTATGAAAACCCCACGCCGTCGCCAGATGCAAGTCAACGTCGAACTTCCGCCCGACCTGGATGCCATCTACGCCAACTTTGCCCTGATCACTCACTCGGCTTCCGAGATCATCATTGACTTCGCCCGCGTGCTGCCCAACACTCCCAAAGCCAAGGTCTACGCGCGCATCATCACCACCCCGCTGCACGCCAAACTGCTCCTGCGGGCGTTGGGCGAAAATCTGAAAAAGTACGAGGCACAGTTCGGCGAGGTCAAATTGCCCTCCGATGCCGACAAACTGGCACAGCAGTTCTTCGGTGCGACCAGGCCGCCGCAGCCTCCAGCAACGTGAACCAATTAGAGACAATCGCCGAACGCATCCGGGCCGACTTCGAGGCCCACAATGAGACTCGCGACGAGGCGCTACGCCGCTCTCGTGAGTTGATCCGGTTGTGCGCGACTGCCATCCGCGCCAGCCACCGCGACGAGTGGGACACGGCCCGCGAAATACTGGCCCAGGCCGACGCGGTCGCCGATAGCATACGGGAGGCGCTCGTGCCCTACCCCGATCTGATGTACGCTGGCTACACCCGGGACGCATTGAAGGAACTGGTCGAGGCACATGCCACGCTGGCATTGGCCAGCGACGAGCCTATCCCTGAACCGGAACCGTTGGGAGTGGCTTACCCAGCCTACCTGAACGGCCTATGCGAGGCGGCCAGCGAGATGCGCCGTCGCTGCCTGGACGAACTGCGGCGCGGCGACACCGCCGAGGCTGAGCGGCTGCTGCAAGCGATGGATGAGATCTACGACGTGCTGGGCACCTTCGACTTCCCCGACGCCATCACCGGCGGGCTACGCCGCCGCGTGGACCAACTGCGCGGCGTGCTGGAGCGCACGCGAGGCGACCTGACCAACAGTCTGCGGCAGGACCGGCTGGTCCGTGCCTTGCGCGACTTTGAGGAGCGGGTGGGCAAGTGAGCAAGTGGGCAGGTGAGCAAGTGGGCAAGTGAGTAGATGGGTAGATGAGTAACGAGCGCGTCATCCGTGCCAGCGAGATCGGGCGATACGTCTATTGCGCCCACGCCTGGTGGCTGGGAAGCGTCCCGGGGGTGGCCTCGACCCACCAACGGGAGATGGCGGCGGGTGAGGCGGCCCACCTGCGTCACGGGCGGGGGGTGAGGGCCTCGCTTTGGTTGAGTCGCTTGGCGTATGGGGTGCTGCTGCTGGCGGCGGTGGTTTTGGTTAGTTGGTTGGTTGGGTGGTTAGTTGGTTAGTTAGTTGGCTGGTTGGATATGGTGCTGTGGTTTTTTGTCCTGTTGGGGTTGGGGCTGCTGATGCTTTGGCTGTCGCGGCGGGGGCGAGCGCGCAGCGGGTTGCCACAGGGCCGCGTGGTCTACACTGACACCGGGGGATGGGGCCGGCTGGAGCGCCCGCTTTTCTCACACGCACTCCGCCTCACCGG
>JAUWNP010000310.1 GCA_030612585.1 Anaerolineae bacterium | reverse complement strand
CGGGGTGGGCTCCGGTGTGGCCGTCGGCAGCGGCGTATCAGTGGGGGCAGGGACGGCGGGCATCGTCGGCGATGGCAGCGAGGTGGTGGTCGGCCTGATGGTCGCCTGTGGCGAAGTGCCTGACACCATGACCGGCGATGGAGTGCCCTCAGGTTGCTCGCTCCCTTCGGTCCACGCAAAACCATACCAGACGAGCCAAATGCCCAGCCCCACCAGGAGGAGCCATCCCACGACGAGCAATATGGTACGGCCCCGGCTGCGCCGAGGATACAAATCCATGTTCATTGATGATCCTCCTGTTTGGACATTTCCTCGCGCCACCGCGTGTTGTCCAGCAACCCTTCCAGGTTCCGTATCACACGTACTCCACTATATCCACCTGGACCCGGTACTGGCGATATGGGACTGATTTCTACTTTGAGTATAGCCCAACCTTGCGGGAAAGTCAATACCTTTCTGCGCCACTGCCGCAGGCCAGGCAACGCAAACCGCCCCAACCGTGCAGGTCGGCCGGTCGGTTCGTCGCTCGCGCGCCGACTTGCGCGGGCGGGTGGGGCGGGGTACAATTGAGCACCAGGCGGGCTATCAGGACAAAGGGGGTGCGTTCATTGCGTCAAGTACCACTTGAGATACACGTCGGCGACAGGGTGCGCATGCGCAAGCCTCACCCCTGCGGGGGATACGAATGGGAGGTGACCAGGACGGGCGCTGATATCGGCATGCGCTGCCTGACCTGTGGGCGGAGGGTCATGCTCCCGCGCAGCAAGTTTGAGAAGCGCGTTAAGGCAATACTGAGCGCGGTAGACAGTGAACCGGCGTGCTAGGCGGATACTCCTCGTATTCTCCGACACGGGTGGTGGACATCGCAGCGCGGCGCAAGCGGTAGCGGAGGCGCTGCGAGAACTCCACGGTGAAGCAGTCCACATCGAACTGGTGGACGCGCTGGCCGATTACGCCCCCTGGCCCCTCCGTGACCTGCCACGGTTCTACCCACAAATGGTCAGATTGAAAGGCTGGCCCTGGGCGGTCGGCTGGCACCTCTCTGATGGGCAGCAACCGGTCACGGCGGTGATGAGAGGATGGTGGCCCGTGGTGCGTGCGTCCACGTCCCGTTTTCTACGCGACCATCTTGCCGATGCCATCATCTGCTGCCACCCAATCCTGAACTATCCTATCCTGCGCGCTCTAAACGAGTCAGGGGCAACGACACCTCTCATCACCCTGGTGACCGATCTGATTGCTGCCCATACCTTCTGGTTCGTGCCGGGGGAGGACCGCTGCCTCGTGCCAACGGAAAGTGCCCGCTGGCGGGCCCTGGCCTGCGGACTGCCCGCAGATCGTATCCTTGTGACCGGCCTGCCGGTGAGCCCACGCTTCGTCACAACTGTGAGGGAAGATAGACGCGCGGTGCGGGAACGGCTGGAACTGGAGTCCGACCTGCCGGTACTGCTCTTGGTGGGCGGGGCAGAGGGCATGGGATCGTTGTATCGCCTGTGCAGGGCGGTAGCAGGTAGCGGCGTGCAGGCCCAGTTGGTGATGGTCGCAGGGCGCAACGATGAACTACGGGCCAGGCTGGCCGCCGAGACGTGGCCTCTGCCGGTGCGGGTGGAGGGCTTTTTGTCTAACATGCAGGAGTGGATGCGGGCGGCGGACCTGCTGGTGACCAAGGCTGGCCCCAGCACCGTCAGCGAGGCGCTGGTGATGGGACTGCCGGTCGTGCTGAGCGGCGCACTGCCGGGCCAGGAGCGGCCCAACGTGGACTACGTCGTGCAAGCCGGTGCTGGGGTCTGGGCGCCGACACCTGGACGGGTGGTGGCGGCGGTGCGAGAATTATTGCCCCCCGGCAACCCACGGCTAGCGCAGATGGCCGCCCGTGCCCGGGCCCTGGCCCAACCCGATGCTGCCTGGCGCGTGGCTGAGGTCGTGTGGGCTGCTGCAGGCGGCGAGTTGGCCTAATAGCCGATTTGTGCTACAATCTCACCATTACGTCACAGGAGGCAACTCATGGAAAAGAAGTTCAAAGTCCTGCGTATCATCGGCACGATCTGGAAGATTCTGGCCTGGATTGTGCTCATCGTCGGTGTCCTCTCCTCTATCGGCGTGCTGTTGATGAGCATCTTCGGTGGCGGGATGCTGAGTCAACTCGGCCAGGAGTATGGCGAGTTGGTCTGGGCGTCGTGGGCCTTCGGGCTGGCGGGAGGTATTGTCGGGTTTATCGTCTCGCTGATCGCCACTATCATCAACTTCCTGCTGCTGTACGCCGTCGGCGAACTCATCTACCTGATGCTCGCCATCGAGGAGAACACACGCCAGGCGCAGTGGGTACAGGCGCACCCTGCACCTCAGGCCTATCCTGCTGCACCGCCGACCTATTCCCCTCCTCCCCCTCCCGCACCGCAGACTGGTCAATAGGACGGGAGGCCAGCCTCCAGGCGATCTCGCGCTTTGACTCACTCACTCAAAATAGAGGGAAACCATGCACAGACGGGCCATCGTCCTGACACTGGGACTCATCATCGTCGTCGCCCTCACTGCCTTCGCACCCAAGGCCCTGGCCTGGTTGCAGGCTAATCACACCGCGACGGGCACAGCGGGGGATGACCCTACTCCCACGCCAAATCCATATCCCTTGACGTTCCTGCCTCTCATTATAAGCAGCGAGTTGGCACCTGATCCGGGACTGACGCCCACGCCTACCTCAACTCCGACGCCCACCCCTACCTCAACTCCGACGCCCACTCCCACCTCTACCCCCACTCCCACGCCAACCGTACCGCCATATCCGGCACCACCGTAACGGGTAGGGGTAACGTAAGCGTTCAGACCTCCGAGGTTTTGGCCGCAATTTGGCTTGAAAAGTGGGTTGTCTGCCGTTCAAAGTCGTCGAGAGAGCACCATTTTGTAAACCTCGGAGGTCTTGACGAGCGTTTTCCTCACCCCCCTGAACACTTACGGGGTAACTACGGAGGGTGCCCCTACTGCTGCACTACCTCAAAGATGTGTACCCGCCCCCCGGTGTAGAGCAGGCGAAATCCGGGGTCGGCGCGCAGTGCCTCCGGATCCAGCGGGCCACCCAGCGTGCCCACGTACACGTGATCTATACCTTCCTCCCGCAGTAGAGTCCACAATCCCACCGGATCGGCGGCCAGTTCGTCAACCCGCTGGTCAAATTCCTTTACGTGGAGCATATCGTCCTTGTCCCCTAAGGGATACAGCGCTGGTGGCGTGGTGGTTGGCCGTTGAGTGAGTGGAGCGATCCAGTAACCACCGTCGGTGCCCACGTAAGTTGAACCTTGCCATGGCTTGGCGTTGATGAGGAAACGACTGCCCGGCGGGGTGTGGCCATCGATCCAGGCCAGCGCCTCCACGTCAGCCTGGGTGCCCAGCACACAATCGGGGTTGACAATGGTGATCTGGCGACGCACACCGGCTACGCTCAGAGCCACCAGCCCAGTGGCCGTCAGCAGGTAACATAACGTGCGCCACCTTCCCTTCAACACGGCCAGCCAATTCCTGAGCAGTTCGTCGCCCAGGAAGCCGCACCAGATCGCCAGCGGCATAAACCAGGTGATGAGCATGGCCACGTTGTTGGTCAGCCCCTCTCCGGGCAGGCCCAG
>JAUWNP010000214.1 GCA_030612585.1 Anaerolineae bacterium | reverse complement strand
CCTGACAAAACCATCCGCCATGTCACCCCGTTGACTGATTTGCAAACCCGCATTTTGGAACTCTTGGGATTATCACCAGTTGTTTACACCAGATTGGCCAAGAATTGAGAAAAGTCAAAATTATTTCAGCGAATGGACAGTGCTCAGACCAGACCTGACAGGTTTACGAGCAAAAACCTGTCAGGTCTGACGATGTCTATTCTGCCAATATCTCGTAATACACCTGCGGCGCTTGCCGTTCCACTGTCTGCTCGGCGGCCAGCGCCAACCGTAGTAGGATCTGTTCCTGCCAGGCGCGGCCTATGGCCTGCATACCGATGGGCAGCCCGGCCTCGTTGTAACTCGCCGGGAAGGAGATGGCGGGCAGCCCGGTGAAATTGGCCTGCGTCGTGAAACGCATGATCTCCATCAGTGTGGTCAGATCCGACTCGCCGTGCGGCAGAGCGGCCTGGGGGATGGCAGGGGCGGTCAGTCCAGTGGTTGGAGTGACGATCACGTCCACCTGTTCCAGGGCACGGTTGAAATTGGTCATCAATTGGGTGCGCGCCCGCTGGGCCTGGATGTAATCGCGGGCAGTGAATGCGCGCGCCAGCGCCAGGTTGGTGCGCACGTCCAGGCCGTGCTCGCGGTGATGGTCAGCGTAGTACCGGCCCATCGCCTGGGACATCTCCCCGGCAATTGTTATCGTGTGTGCTACCCGCGCGTTTTCAAGATTGGGGATTACGATCTCGCGCACCTGGGCTCCCCGATTCTCAAACTCTTTGAGCAACGACTCGCACGCCGACACCACGTCGGTAGCAGCGTGCCGGAACCAGGGCCAGTAGACCCCCAGCGTCAGGTCGCTCAAATCCGGGTTGTTCCATCCCGCCAGGGTGGGTGGAGGCTGGTGCAGGGAGATGTGGTCTTTGGGGTCGGGGCCGGCCATCAGACCGAAGGCCAGGGCGGCGTCGGTAGCGGTGGCCGCCAACGGCCCTAAGTGAGCGACGCTCCAGCAGAGCGTCGCGGCCCCAAACTCGCTCACTCGCCCGAAGGTGGGTTTCAGCCCCACCAGCCCGCAGAACGACGACGGGATGCGGATCGAGCCGCCGCCGTCCGCGCCGATGGCGACCGGGCAAAGTCCCGAGGCCACAGCCGCGCCCGGGCCGCTCGAACTGCCCCCGGTGTAGTGGCTGGGGTCGTAAGGGTTGCGGGGCGTCCCATGGTGGGGATTCAGCCCGGTCACCCCGATGCCGATTTCGTGCATGTTGGCCTTGCCGATCAGCAACGCGCCTGCCGCTCGCATCCGGGCCACCACCGTGGCATCCTCCTCCGCCGGGGACTTCCCCAGGAAGGCGGTGCCCACCGTGGTGGGATACGGCACCATGTCCACCTCGTCTTTCACTGCCACCGGCACGCCGTCGAAGGTACTCAATGGTTGCCCATTCTTGATGCGCTCTGTGGCCGCCCGTGCTTGCCTCAGCACGTCCTCGCGCTCCACGGCGATGATGGCGCGCAGGGGTGGGGCGGCGGCATTGCTGGCCCCAATCGCTTCCAGCACCTTGTGCGCCACTTCGTCCGGGGTGGTTTTCCCTTCCCGGTATGCCCTGGCGTAGTCGTGCACGGTGGCGAAGTGGAAACCGGGGCCAGGTTGAGCCGGTGGGCCAGGCCACTCGTCCTGCGGCACGCTCCCCGCCTCGGAGGTCAGGGTGCCCGTGTGGTGTATCGGATGCAAGGTGGGTGGTTCGTTTATCTGTTGCTCCCGCAGGCGGGCGATCCCGGCGCTGCGAAACAAGTTGGGGAGCAGCAAACCGCGCAGCGGGCTTTCCAGCAGCGTCACAAACAGGCGCAGTAGCGGCCCTGCCAGGTATGGTAGCCTAACCGATTCGAGATCGTATTCTGTCTTTTGGCTCATTTTGTCATCTCCTTCTTTGCTGAGTATTTAGTGCGCGCTACCACCAATCCGGGGGTCTGACGTCGCGGAATTCGCGGTCGGCCAACTCCAGAAAGAACGCCTGTAACTCCTCCAAAGTCAACGACTTCAGCATCGGTGGTAGATCCTTCAGTTTCGTGACTTCCCTCATCATCCCGGCCAGCCAGAACTCGGTCAGGCCGGTGTCTTTTTGCTTGGCTAGCGCCACCAGGCGTTTGACGTCATATCCGGCCTGGAGGAGAAAGTATAGATCCACGAAGTCCTTGCTCTCCGTGCGTCCGAAGATGGTCAGGATCTTGTTGACTGCGATATTCTCCTCGGCATCTACGACGACACCCTTGATCTCCTGGCGTGTGCCAAACTGGATATCTATGTCGCGTACCAGATCAACCTTCAGAGTCGGCTCGTCGGGGGATTCCAGCAGGAAGACCTGAAAGGTGGGCGTCGTAGTGCCGCTCCGTGCCTGGCAGCCCAGATCGCTTGCAATAAAGGGCATCTCACGTCGAGCCAGCGGTAGCGCCTCGTCGTCAGTAGTGAACAAGTCAACATCCCTGCTGAGCCGGTGGTGGAGGTAGAACGCTGCCAGGGCTGTCCCACCGGTCAGGAAAAAGCGCCTCCCGACCTCGTGGGCGAAGAAGGCTTGCAGGAAACGACGCTGCAGCAGGGTCAGCACACTATGAGCATTCGTCACGGTTCCAGACCTCAATCGCGTGAGCCCATACCTCTCGGACTTGTGGGCGGAGTTGCAGTCGCTCGAAGTACAGGCGCAGGTCGGGTGGAGTGAGATAGTGCCAGACGTCATCAAAGTGAGCACGCTCCAGAATGCGGCTCATCACCCAGATCTTGCGGGGCTCATCGTCGCCGCGCAGGATCTCGTGCACCTCCTCCTCGGTGATGTCGTAGTCCCAGAAGAAGTAGGCACGTTGCTGTGCTCTCTTGACCATTACCTCCTCCTCAATCTCAATGAACCCCATTATACCCCATTGCGGCGAAATGGGCATCAATGCAACCGCAAGATCAATGGCAGGTAACAGGAGAAGAACTCAAAGAACTCGTGCGCCCCCCGTTCGTACCCCTCGCCGTGGGGCCGGTAGACACCCCGGATGTCCTCGTCCGGCGCGCCCTCCGGCGTGCCCGTGTCTACGCACGGCGAATCCTCCAGCAGCCGGTAGACGCCGCTTTGAGGGGTGCGAAACAGTGGGTCGGTGTTGATGTTCTCCTCGCCGGGCCAGACCGAGTCGCCCCGCACGTCGGAGTAGGCGACAGTGATGACCGCGCCGTGCTCCAGATCTAACTCAATCTCGGTGCCATTCCCCCACACGATGGTATTGACGACCGTAGCGAAGCCGGCCCCCAGTCCATAGTGTCCCGGCAACTGAACCTCGTACAGCCAGATGCCATTCTCCTGATTGTCGGCCACAGTGTTGTTCACGATGTACGAGACTGCACCGTCCTTGACGGCGATACCGTCATTACAGGCGTAGACCAGGTTGTTCACCAGCGTCGTGGAGGAGGGGTGCCCGATGGAGATGCCCTTGTCGTCGCAGTGGTGCACCTCGTTGCGCTCGATGATCGCCGATGAGTGGTTCAGGTCCATACAGTCGTCGGAGACGTCGTGGATGTGATTGTCCAGTAACACCGCTGGCGTGGTCATGTGGCTGATTTCGATGCCCTCCAGTGGATAGAGACTCCGCCGGATGTCGTAGATGTGGTTGCCCTGGATGAAAGCATAGCCACCGGTAGCGTGCACGGCATCGCTCTCGATGTCGTAAATCTCGTTGCGCAGCAAGTAGAGCGTCGAGTCGTAGTCGGCAATGACGGCATTGCTGGCCTGGGTATGGCGTAGAATACTGTCGGCGATGGTCACGTGGGAGCCGTAGGCAGTGACGCCGTGGGTGCGGGGAGGGTCTATCACCTGGCGCGTGTACTCTATCACGGCGTGGCGGATCTGGTTGTCCGCCTGGGTGTCGTAGAGCAGGATGCCGCCCCAGTAGCCGCTCCCCTGCCGGGTGAAGACGATGGGCTGGTTGTTGGTCCCCTCGGCCAACAGCCGGCCGCCCTCTACGCGCAGCGAACGGTCCGCCTGGAACTGGAGCGTCGCGCCTGGCTCGATAGTCAGCGTCAGCCCAGCCGGTACGACGATGTCGTCGGTGATGGCATAAGGATAGTCGCTGGTTGGGAGCGTGGTGTCCTCCGTCAGCGTGCCGCCGTGGAAGGTGTCCCAGTAAACGACGATTGTGTGGCTGTCCAGCCCATCGGTGAAAACGAAGACGTTGTCCCGCGTCCAGAGCGTGCTCGTGTAGTGCCAGGTCGTCGCCGTGGGGTACTGTACCCCCTCCTGGCTCCCGTTGGGGTAGACATCGCGCAAGGGAGAGCAGTCCCCCTCCAGCGTCACCTCCGGCTGCGTCGTGGTGAAGTTCGCCCCGCCGTTGGTGCTGATGGAGAGCCTCGTGCCGGGTATCTGATCGTTCAGTTCCGGGATGCGGTTGGAGACGTACCACTTGAGTCTGTCCCGGTCCTCGCTGCTCACCACGTCGGGCAGGGCGTCAATGCGCGGGTACATCTCCGTCACCGCGAACTCGTTCGCCGCGATGCTGGCGATGTCCTGGTAGTACCAGCGGGTGAAGTCCGGGTAGTTCAGGATGCGCACTACGATTTCACCCGCCAACCAGTTGGGCTCCCAGATGGAGTGATCTGGGAAGAGAAATAGGGTATCGTGGTCCCAGGAGACGAGGACGAAACGGTCATCGGAGGGGCGATGGTAGAGAAAGTAGTCGTCGCCCTGCCCGGCCCACAGCGCCCCCTCGTGGTTATCGAGCACCGCCTGGACTGCGAACCAGCGCAGCCACTGGCGCATGTCGGCCAGTGCCTCCGCCTCGGCGCGGAAGGTCTCGTCGGGGCTGTTGGTGAGCGCGTCGGTCAGCGCGATGACGTCGGAATAGTCGTCCGCGTCCTCGTTGTTCTTCTTGAGGTAGTAGGGACGGTAACTGTCGGGATCGGGGCCGCGATAACTCAGGTCCGCCCCGTCGAAGCCGCGATAGAGGTTGCCGTTGTCGTCGTCGGGGAAGTGGGCCTCCAGAAAGTCGTTGTCCACCTGCTCAATGTCCAGGTAGTCGCCCGCCCGGTTCTCGTTGATGTAGAGTCTCACGAATCTGGTGTCTGAGGACGGCAGCCCGACGCGCTGAAACAGATCGTGGGCCATCGCCTCGCGCCCCAGGTTGTCGCTCACCAGGTTGATGCGCTCCCGGTCCTCGAACTCGTGCTCGTCGCGGAACTTGATGCGGTAGGGGCGGGGCCAGGAAGAGCGGGAGCTCTCGCCCCGGTAGCGCACGCCGACGTTGTAGAACACTTCTCCCCCGTAGACGAAAGTCGCATCCAGCAGGACGTTGGAAAAGAGGTCGCGGGTGGTCAGTTCGGTCCAGTTCTCCTGCGTCATGATGAGCCGGTAAATGGGCAGGTCACTCGTGGGCGGGGTGTCCTCTATCTGGTAGAGGTAACTGACGGTGATAGGCAGCCCTGTCTCGTCGGAGGTGGTGCCCGGCGCGCTGTCCGGCACGAGCCTCTCGGCCTCCTCGTCGTCGGTCGCGGTGACGTAGAACTCGATGTACAGTCCATCCCCTTGGGCCGGGATGACGGTGGTATAGCCCCCCCCCTCCAGGGGGGGGGAAGAAAGGGACATCATCGGTAGCGTCAGGTAGTTGGATGTCCCTTCGGGGCGATAGTGCAGCGTCACCGATATGACGGCGCTGTTGTCGTCCACCAGCGCCGTGACGGTCACCGGCTGGCTGGAGGTAGGAATGGCGGGCGTGTGCGCCACGCCGGTGATGCAGGGAGGGATGTTGTCGGTTGAATAGATACTGTTCTGCGCGCCGGGGGTGCCCAGGCTGGTCTCGACCGGCTGGCTGGCCCCCCAGGAGCAAGGACTGTCGTTGTCGAAGGCCGGGCTGATCAGTTCCAGCGAGGGGCCATTGCCGTCCGGCGCTTCGGGCCAGGGGCGGTGGTCGTCGTAGGTAACCTCGTCCGCCAGGCTGCCTTCGGCATCCTCAATAGCCACCCGCTCGCCGCTGTTGGAGAGGCGGCCGCTCTCGAAGGGGCCCAACACACCGCTGATGCTGTAGACGGCCTCGACCGTGGCCGGGTCGTGGCCGACGACGACGTAGCCGCCCGGCGGAACGGACACGCCGCCAGGGAAGGTGTACTCGATGCCGTCGCTGAACTCCCAGCCAGAGAGGTCTACGGTGGTAGTGCCGGCGTTGTAGAGTTCGATGTACTCCTCGCCGTGGTCGTCGGAGAGGGGGTGGTATTGCAACTCGTTGATGACGATTTGGGAGCCGGATTGGGCCGTGACAATGGCCAATGAACAATGAACAATGAACAATGAACAATGAACAATGATCGCAATCAGCCATTTGGGATTTGGGATTTGGGATTTGAGGTTTGAGATTTTGCCCATCGCACCCCTCCACGCCCGTCAACTTGACAGCCTACAGTTAACTATCAGTATACCACAGTTGGCGTTATTCTAACAGAGAATGGAGAGTAGAGAATGGAGAGTAGAGAATGGAGAATGGAGAATGGAGAATGGAGAGAGAGTCTTTTCCCTGCCTGTATGTATCTACTGCTGGACGGGAATGTGGCCGGCGGCGGGCGATCATCGCTGCCACGAGCGGGGAGTATTGGCGATTTGACAGGCTTGGGGCGTCGGAGTACAATCCATCTGCACGATTGATGGCGACAGGCTAGAGGCAAAAGGTATCTCAGCCCAGGCACAACAACTCATTGACGCCTGGATGAGCCGGCACAAACTGATTCTCACGCCCGATAATATAAATGACTCTACTGAAAAAACCAAAAGCTTCAACGCAGAGGCGCAGAGACGCAAAGAAATTTAAATGGTAGATCAAGATTTGTTCAGTCAAAGGCCTCGATTCTCAAAAATATTAAAGCATCATTCAAGAATCTCTGCGCCTTTGCGTCTCTGTGTTAAAATTAGCCCCTTTTTTCAGTGGAGTCATAAATGACTGAAAAGCGTCACGCCTTGATCATTGCCAGTTATCAATACCAAGACCCCGATCTTCGGCAATTGGTCGCCCCGGCTCAAGACGCCGAGGCCCTCGCGCGCGTCCTCCAGGATCCCGCCGTCGGCGGCTTCCAAGTACAAACACTCCAGAACGAACGCTCGTACAAGGTGAACCAGGCCAGCGAAGCCTTTTTCGCCAACCGCAAGCCCGATGATCTCTTGCTGCTCTACTACTCCGGTCACGGTATCAAAGATGAGGATGGACGCCTCTACTTTGCCACCACCGACACACGCCGCAAAATGCTGCGCAGCACCGCGATACCGACCACCCTCGTCAACGACGTGATGCGCTACAGCCGCTCTCGGCGACAGGTCTTGTTGCTGGACTGCTGCTACAGCGGGGCATTTGCGCGCGGGATGATAGCCAAAGCCGGCGCGGACATTGGCGCCAAGGAGCATTTCGGGGGACGCGGGCGGGTGGTACTGACTGCCTCCGACGCGATACAATACGCCTTTGAGGAAGACAAAGTCATTGGAGAGGGTAGCCACTCTGTCTTCACCCGCCACCTGATCCAGGGCCT
>JAUWNP010000102.1 GCA_030612585.1 Anaerolineae bacterium | reverse complement strand
CCGCTTCGTTCGGTGATGTTCACACCTCCTGAACTACCTTCCTAACAGCTGCCACACTCGGTATGGGTGGGTGGTTAGCCCTTACCCAGCAGGGACTTTCACCCTGCAAGAAACGCCAAGTTCGCTTGGCGCGCTAACGGCCTGCCCATCAGCCGCGCCGCACTGCTTGATCGCGAAAGCAATCGGGCCGAAAATAACCTTCAAAATGCCTCCGATGGGGCCGCGTAGCGGCGTCGGCTGCATGGGCATGTTCGGCGGCAGCTGATACTGCCCTACCCCGCCGTATGGGAGCGCAAGATATCACCGCTTCCCGCTCTCTTCGCCCAGCAGTGCTGTGGGATGGGCCAGGAGCCATGCGCTGAGTTGTAGGAAGGGCCGCCTGGAGCGAAGATTCTCTACAGGATTTTCTGTGAACCCGTCGAGTGCGGCAGCGTAGAGCGGTTCGCTGGCGGTGTAGGGAGCCAGCGCCCTTCGCTCCGCTGGTGTAAGGCGGACGTTCGCGGTGGCCTCGTATCCCTCGACGAGCCGTGGAATGTGCTCCCAGGAAAAGCTCTCCGGCGCTCGACATCCACCAAGTGCAAGGAGCATTTTCGCCAGCGCGTGGGCAAGCTCATGAATCCGTGGCCGCCAGGCGAGGAAGCCAAAGTCGAGGTAGACCGTCCTGCCTTCCACAGTCCGGCACACATTACTCAGGCTAACATCACCGTGAACGAGCTGCATTGGTAGCTCGGTCGCGGGCAGCCACTGCCTGCGCAGTTGCTGCACCAGCGTGCGAAGGCGCCGTGCAACATCCGCAGCTTTTGGGTCACCTTGAACTGCTGTCTCCGTGACCGGTAGCCACCGCCTCAGCGAACCCGGCGGCGCATACGTCGCAACGAGTGGACGTGGAACCGCCAGGTCAAGTTGTTTCAGCGCATAGTGAAGGGTGCCCATTGCCCTAAACATCCAGGAGTAGGAACCGAGCGTCGGCGCAGGCCGCTCGTGTGGGAGGTACTCCTCCAGTTCAGCCCAGCGGTTCCTGCACCGAAACACCGTCGCGTTGTTCCAGCGTACTGGCGTGGGAACCACCAATCCTTGGTTGGCGAGACCGCGTCGCACGTCCTGAACAGCGAGCAGTCGCTGCCGCGATACGAATGGCTGGTGAACGCGCAGCACGAGCCCGGCCGCGTCCAGTCTGACATTAAGGCTCATAACGCCACCAAGATCGGTGGTATGTGATTCCGGACTGATGGCGGTGACCAACTGCTGCACGCCAGGGTCGTTCAGCGACATCCGGCCCGGGTCTGCAGGATCATCCGTCCACCATTCCCGCAGGCGTGGGTGGGTCAGATTCACAGCTCGTCTCACCTATGTTCACTCCTCACCACCTGGCGGCGTATATGTTTCGGTTCAGATGTGTGTCATTCATATTGAAGCGATGCATGGCTCTGCTAGAGTAGCACGAGTGATAGAATTGCAGTAGCCGCCGAACGTCGCGCATGAGCCGCTTGGCATAGAGCGCGCAACGCGCGCGGAATGCCAAGTCGGTTCTCCATGCGCTTGTTGGACCGATAGATCTCCGAAGTTAAGGCTGTCGCACCAAGGCTTTTCGCAGGCCTACCCGACTATGACCGCTCGAATACCAGTCTTCCAGCTCACAGAAGACTTCATAACCTTGTTTCTTGTAGAATCCTGGGGCTTCATAGTCTGCAGTCCATGTCCAAATGTTCTTGATACCAAGTGCAGCAACCCTTTCTTCGAGTTTTCTGAGGGTTGCGGCTCCGAGGCCTTGCTTCCGATAGGTGCGCTCAATGAATAGATCAGTTATGAAGAACCAGTTGCTGTACCCATTGTCATTCCTGTATGCGAGACCGCTTGAGCAGCCAACAAACCTCTCGCCGTCCATTACGACGAAGCCGAACCTCTCAGACGTCTCGATAGGGTTTCCATGTTCAATTGTATGCTCATCAAACCCGGCATTCATGCGGGCGAATTCCGCTCCTGTCATCTCTCGTTCAACAATGCTTATGCTGATCATATTGTCTTCTTGGTCGGTCTAACGGGGGCATTAGGCGGAAATTTCGTCTGCCTAATACCCTTGCCACAACGAAACAAAGGTAGATCCCTTTTACTTTGGGAACGCCCTGCCTAATACCGACTCAACAAATTCGGCCTTGCCTGGGGTATAGAAAGCACGATTGCCTTGAGATTTCCGGGCCAGTTCCCTCTTGAGGTTGGCATATTCCCTGGCCGCTTCTTTGTGCTGGCGAAGATAGTCTCGGAAACGTAATAGTCTTTTCCAGGAGTCGCTGTTCCATTCAACTACATGCACGTAGTGCGTCCTTCTACTTGGATCCCCTTTGGCGAAGAAAAACCTTCGCGGATGCTCCTCATCTGGTCTGTATTCGTACCCTAGACATTCAAGCGGCTCAATGCATTTCTCTACATCTTCCAGCCGCCGGACGGCTACGGCTATATCAATGATAGGTTTTGCCTCAAGTCCAGGGATGGCCGTGCTTCCAACGTGTTGAATGTCCATCACATAAGTACCGATAGAAGCGCGCAATACACGCTCCTCCTCAACAAAAAGGCGCTTCCACTCAGAGGAGTAAGGGACGAGTTTCACGGTTCCTCGTTGTAAACCGATCACAAGGCCTCCCCCGACTGAAAAATAATCTCGGATAATGTCATCGCGGCTTGCGAAGCGCGGCATTTGGGCGGAACCGGCAATGCAGCGTTAGGCGTTCGTTTGCGGTGATTTAGTAACTATGCTCAACGCGCCTCTCGGCTTGTGCTCGCTTGAGATTATAGTATCGCTGAACCCACTTCTCAGACAGTGCGTCAGATTGTTTCTTCAGTCGTCGCTCTGCAAACACCAGGTTCTCAGAAATTGGGATATTCAGGTACTGGAGAATCTGGAGCGCCGTCTCCTCGCAAGCCAGTACCAGGTCCTCGTATATCACTGTGAACGGCGTGACACCACATTCAGAAAAGTACTGCTGCCAGGCTGCCTCGTGCGTCACAATCTCTTGCACCAGGGAGTCAATCGCCTCAAAGTCAAATGCTGGCTCTTTGGCTGGAACTGGTGGCTCATCCGTGCTCCAAGCCCAGATATTCGTCTGGACCGCTTTCCAAAAGGAGACGGCCTGCCGCACTTTGTCGCGACGAGTCATCCAGATGTAGTGCAGATTGGGAAAGACTATCTGCATCAGGTCAGGCACCGCCAACCCTCCATACCCTGGAATTTGCCGTAGCCTGCTGACAAAGTCATCGGAATATCCCCACATGACCTTGGCGCCAAACACGCTATTGGGAGTCGTGCCTTCCTCGATGGCCTTGTCGAGGTAGTCAGCGTAGGTTGAGACGGACCAGCGTTCCGACCAAAACAGTTCATCGTCTCGCCAGAAATACTCTTCCGGTCGCCCAGCGCTGCCTGTGTTTTTCAGTGCCTCACAGAGCAGTGAGCTCCCGCAGCGAGGAGTGCCACAGACGAGATACGAGGTATGGGGTCGCATCATTACCTCTTCATCTACCAGCACGGCCCGGAGTGATTTCGCTCCCTCATCCAGGCTGACGGCTCAGGTCCTTGCGAAAGAAGACCTCCCCGATTCCTCCCTCGTTTATGCCGGCGATAAAGCCACACTCTTCGAAGCCGACGTGCCGGTGCCATGCCTGTGGCGCTGGTTCGTTGGCCTGCGAAGAGCTATACAATGCCGTATGCCCTTGCTGGCGCAAGACGTTTTCCAGATAGTGCAGCAGGGCCCTGCCGATGCCCTGTTGGCGTTGGTCTTCCACTACCCAGATGAGGGCGACGTAGGGCACAATTGACCACAGGTACTCGAACCGCAGATAGCCCACCAACCGCCCTCCTTTTTCCGCCACCATAACCTCGCGCTGTTTTACTTTGC
This sequence comes from Anaerolineae bacterium, assembly GCA_030612585.1. The sequence goes on along the minus strand of JAUWNP010000102.1, from coordinate 11,593 downwards.
GTTTGATGACCTCCGCTGACATGGTCGCGTGATCCAGGGCGATGCATCCATCCAGGTCCATCCGGTTGGCAAATCTGATCTCAATCTGGTCTGGCCTCACTGTGACGCCCCTTGGCGTGCCCGGATGACGAGCGTGTGCGGCAGTCTGCGCATGATCTGGTATTCCTGGGAAGCGGGATCGAACTTGGACACGTAGGGCAAGCGGGACAACTCCTCTGGTGACACTTTCGCTACGTCCTCAATGTTCTGCTCCACCAGCCGCTCCAGCACGAAGCCGGCCTCGAGCAACTCGTTGATGATCTGGACCAGGGTGCGCAGGTGACCCCGCATCCGGGCCGTGGCGCCGTCATCGTAGGTCCAGTCCCACTCCTCGACGTCGGGCCAGGCGGCGTAGTCCCCGATCTCAGGCGCGTCCTGGTCGCCAGCCAGATGCCAGCCCACGGCCTGGAACCACGGGTGGCTGAGACAGAAGACGAACAGGCCATCCAGTTTCAGCACGCGCCACGCTTCATCGTAGGCCCGCCGCAGGCCGGTCACATAGTCGAAGGCGTAGGAGGAGAGAGCGATGTCGAAATGGGCGTCAGGGAAAGCGCTCAGGTCCTCGGCCACGCCGACGATGAATTGTATCTCAACCCCGTTCTCGAGCGCCAGTCGCCGTGCGTGGGCGATCTGGGCCGGTGAGGGGTCTACGCCGGTGCAAGTGGCGCCCCATTTGGTCAGGGCGATGCTGTTCTGGCCACCGCCGCAGCCGATCTCAATGACCCGCTTGCCGGACACGTCACCCAGCAAGCCCAGTTCTCGCTCGCCGGGCGCCAATGAGCCGTAATGCACGTCGTCGGTCGAGGTGCGTGTGCTGGCCTGGTATTGGGCCGCGATGGTATCCCAACTGCGGCGGTTCAGCTCGACGGTCTTGTGCTCGTACATTGGCAGCCGACTACTTGCCCGTAACAAAACCCATTATTTCCGACATGGAGCATGTGGCCACAGCCATCACCCGATCGGCGCCACCGTAGTAGACGTAAAGCGTCTCATCGTTCACCACCTGGCCGCAACTAAAGACCACGTTCGGTACGTCGCCCTTTGTTTCCCAGGGCTCTCTTGGCTCGAGGATGAAATCCTCCCTCCGGTGGAGCACGACCGACGGATCGTCCGCGTCCAGCAAGGCGACGCCCAGCCGATAGACGCTGTCCTGATCCACTGCGTGGTAGATGAGCAACCATCCGTGCTCGGTCTTGATTGGCGGTCCGGCGATGCCCACCTTCTCGTGTTCCCAGGTGTTCGGACGTGGCTGCATGACGACCTGATGGTCGGTCCAGTGCAGCAGGTCGTCGGAGTAGCACAGCCAGATGTCCGGTGGCCGGCGGTGCAGCAGGCAGTAGCGGCCTCCGAACTTCTCTGGGAAGAGAGCGGCGTCCTTGTTGTCCTCGTCGGGCAGCATGATACCCAGCCGCTCCCAGGCGATGAGATTTTTCGACGCCGCCAGGGAGACGCGGGTGCTGTGCGCCGAATAGCCGACGTAGACCATGTAAAAGGTGTCGCCGATGCGGGTGACGCGCGGATCTTCTACGCCCCGCGCCTCGAACTCGGTCGCCGGGCTGAGCACCGGTTTATCCAACCGTGACCAGTGGAAGCCATCCTCGCTGACACCGTAGCCGATGCGGGAGACATAGTCCACCCCCTGGGCACGATAGAGCATGTGAAACAGGCCATCGTGGTGGACAGCGGCGGCGTTGAACACGTTGAGCGCCTCCCAGGTGTTCAGCGGGTTCGGCTTGAAGATAGGATTGCCAAGATAGCGTTTGAGAAATTCCATTTTTCACCTCCTGTTTCAACACTCAGTCAAGCGGCGGGTGAACGTTTACCATCTACCCTCCTCCAGGAATGGAGATCTCACCACCGCCTCAGCCTCGGGTCAAGCACCTCGTCCAGGCCGTGGGAGAAAAGGACTCCTCCCAACTGGAAGAGGGCGATGGCTACCATAGGGGCCAACACATAGCATAGGGCCCGAGGCACATAGATGTCACCCGTTTGCCATCTGGTCAGGTTCAACATCATCCTTTACCCTGCGGCCCCTCCCACCGCCCTTCATCAATGTGACGAAGCAGGCCACGACGGTCAGCCAGAAGCTCAGCCCGACCCAGCCCAGAATCTTGGGGAGGAGGGGGGATTCGCACCACCAGGCCGGTGGTGGCACGAACAGGTGGAAGAAGAAGGGGCCGGGGTTCAACGAGATGAAAACCAGGTCAATCAAGCACAGGGCGTAGAAGAAGGGCTTGGCCCTCGGATCGTAGAGCCAGGCGTAGAGGGCCAACAGGGCCAGCCCCCAGACGAGGAACTGCTCGTTGACCACCTTCGAGGTGGCATAATAGGTTAGGCAGAGCAGGGCCGCGCCCTTGACCAGGAAGGCCAGGCGATCCGACCACCCATCAACCGTCCACCGTCGTGCCCTGACCAGTACGGCCAGGTACAGGAGAGGAAACAGGGCGGCGAAGGCGTAAGCGGTGGGCAGGCCCAGGCTATCCCTCAGGTTTGGATTGACCACTCGCCACAGCCAGTACCCGACGTTCAGGTTCTGCGGCTCGCGGGTGGCGTGGGTGGCGAAAACGGCCAGATAGGAGCGGGCGTCGGTCAGCAAGAAAGGCAGCGAGATGGCGAGGGGCACCAGGCAGAAGCAGAGGGCGTAGCGCAGCGACGCCGTCAGGTTTCGCTCTCTTCTCCACACGTAGAAGACGAAGAAGGGCAGATAGAAAGCGGTGTAAAAGCCCTTGAAGCCAGCCGATACCCCCAACACCAGGGCGCTCCACGTGTCTCGCCCGTCGGCCAGAAGGAGTATGGAGACCAGGACGAGGAAAGCCGGCAGGGCGTCGAACATGCCCCACATGCTGGAAACAGCGATGGCGATGGGGTTGAGGAAATAAACCGCCATCACCGTCAGCGCCGTCCGCCGGCTGGTGGTCACTCTCTGTACCAGCCGCCACAGGAGCAAAGCACAAGCCAGGTCGGCCAGGATGAGGGGCGACTTCAGGGCCAGGTTGAAGACCAACTGGCTCCCGGAGAGCCTGAAGGCCCGGTAGCCCAGCCAGCAGAAGATGCTCCACAGCGGGGGATAGGCGAAGGGCAGCTCCGATTCGATGGCGTAGGGGCTCTGCCCGGCGTCCATGGCCTCCCCTACCATTTTCCAGACCTTGAGGTCCCAGGGGTCTTCGGTGACCGGGGCCAGGGCCAGCCGCAGCAGCATACCGAACAGCAGAATCCAGAAGGTTGGCGAACGCAATGCTCGCCTTACCACGTTAGACATAATGACCTCCCCTGGGCATACTCAAAAGCAGAGGCGGTGCAGCGGCAGTTGGGACACTGCACCGCCCTTACCCTCCTGCCACGCCTACGGAGTTGAGACAAGGTTGTAGTCTATTCCTGTCCCTCATCCTCACGCTTGACCGGGGTGGGTTCCTGGTGCTCCGAGGGGCGGTGGGTGGGCAGACGGGCCGCCCGGCGCACATTCCACACCACACAGGCCAGGAATGTGCTGCTCATAATGAGCGCCAGCACATCCACCACGAACTCCGCCGAACCCACGGGCAGGAAGGGTAGCGGGATGAGAGAGAGTGTGACGAGGAATATACCGATGGTGAAAGCGATCCTGCCTATAGTAGGTGCCATTCCGGGATCCTTTCCACCAGGTGGCAGGCGACGAAGCGACCGTCAAGAAGCGTGAGGACGGGGACCTCCTGGGCACAAATCTCCTCGGCATAAGGGCAGCGAGGATGGAAGCGGCAGCCACTGGGGGGGTTGGCGGGGTCGGGCAACTCGAGACTCTTCAGGGGCAGCAGCCTCTTCTCCCTGGCCTTCTTCGGATCGGGCACCGGCACAGCCGAGAGCAGCGCCTGGAGGTAAGGGTGGCGTGGCGTCTCTATGACCTCGCCCAACCCCCCCGTCTCCACCAACTGCCCTAGATACATCACTCCGATTCGGCCGCCCTTCACGAAATACCTGGCCGTCGCCAGGTCGTGGGTAACATAGAGGAAGGCGATGCCGAACTCCTCGTTAAGCCTGTGCATCAAGTCCAGGATGGAGAGCCGCAGCGACACGTCTACCATGGAGACGGGCTCGTCGGCGACGATGAGCCTGGGATTGAGCGCTACCGCCCTGGCCACCACCACCCGCTGTCTCTGCCCACCGCTGAGTTGATGAGGGTATTTGTCGAGGAATTCCTCGGACGGGGTGAGGCCCATCAACTCGAGGAGTTCCGCCACTTTCTCCCTGGCCTCCTTTCGGTTTCTGGCTATGTGGTAATGGAGGAAGGGAGCGCTCAAACTGTGGTAGATGGTCCTCACAGGGTTCAGCGCGGCGTAGGAATCCTGGTGGACGATCTGGGCGTTGCGACGGTACTCCCTATATTCATCCCGGCCCATCTTCCAGATATCTCTGCCTCTGTACAGCACCTCCCCCGCGGTTGGCTTGAGCAGGCCGGCCATGACTTTGCCCAACGTCGTCTTGCCGCAGCCCGATTCGCCGACCAGGGCCAGGATCTCGCCCTCCTTGATGTCCAGGGAGGTCTTCACCACAGCCTGAACCTGGGCCTGGCGCATGAGCCAGCCCCTCTTGAAGGTCATGTCCACGTCTTTGAGTTCGATGATCGGCTCGGCCATTTTACGCCTCCCCTGAGATAGACCGCCAGTTGTGGCAGGCGACGAGCCGCCCGTCGCCAATGTCCCCCAGCTCCGGCCTCGCTTCCTTGCAGTGGGGGGTCGCATGTGGGCACCTGGGATGGAAGCGGCAACCCGGGGGGAGATGGAGGAGGTTGGGAGGTGAGCCGGGGATGGGCTTCTTGCCAGTGATGTCGCCGATGAGCGAGGGAGCGGCGTTGATGAGCCCAACGGTGTAAGGATGTTTGGCGTCGTAGTAAATCTCCTCGATCTTCCCCACCTCCACGATCTGGCCAGCATACATCACCCCTACCCGGTCGGCTACCTTGGCCACGATGGACATGTCGTGGGTCAGAAGCATCATTGTGAGCCCCAGGTCCCTTTGGACGTTGGTCAGGATGTCCAGGATGTAAGCCTGGGTCACCACGTCCAGCGCCGTGGTCGGCTCGTCCAGAATCAACATCGTGGGGTTAAGCATGAGGCTGATGGCGATGATCGCCCTCTGCCTCATCCCACCGCTCAGCTCGTGGGGATAAGCGCGCAGAACCTGGGACGGCTCCAGGCGCATCATCTCCAGTAGCTTCGAGGCCCGTGCCAGTATCTCGTCCTTGGGCACGTTCTCGTGGGCCCGGACCGTGTCTACCATCTGGTCGGCGATGCGCATCACCGGGTTCATGGCGTTCTGGGCGGCCTGAAAGACAAAAGCCACCTGCTCCCAGCGGAACTGGCGCAGGGCCTCGCGGTCCATATCCAGCACGTTCTGGCCGTAAAAGAAGATGGCGCCACCCTTGATCTCCCCCGGATAGGGGACGTGACGGATGATGGAGTAGGCCAGGGTGGACTTGCCACAGCCACTCTCGCCGACTATAGCCATCATCTCGCCCGGGTAGACGTCCAGCGAGGTCCTATCCACCGCCCGCAGGGCGCCCTGCCGGACACTGTACTCCACCGTCAGGTCTTGCAAACTCAAAAGAGGCTGGTTATCCCGCCCATTGCCAAACGACCAGGCCAATTCGGCTCGACTGAGCTTGTCGAAGTCAGATTTCATGATCGCCCACCTCACACCACCCGCAGTCTGGGATCGAGCACCTCGTCCAGGCCGTTGGCGAAGAAGAACGCCCCCAGTTGGAACAGGATGATGCACGCCATGGGTGAGCCGAAGTAGAAGAGGGCCTTGGGCACGTAGATGGCCCCCGTTTGCCATGCCGCCAGGCTCAGCATCATCCCCCAGTTGGTGGCCTTGAAGGGGATCAATCCCAGAAACATCAGGCCGACGCTGGCGGTGATGGCCCCGCGCATAATGGTGAAGAAGTTGATGGCCACGTAGGGCATGACATTGGGCAGGAGTTCCCGCAAGACAGTGTGGAAAGTGCCCAATCCTAAGGCCCTCGCCGCTTCGATGAATTCCCGCTCCCTGAGGGAGAGTATCTGTGACCTGATGGCCCTCGCCAGCCCTCCCCACGCCCAGATGCTCAAGAGTAACCCCAGCCTCACCGGGTCCTTCACCTTCCACACGGAAGCTACGATCATCAGCACCGGGAGGCTAGGGACGGTCAGGATGGCGTTCGTCATGAGCATCAGGACCGCATCCATCATTCCCCCCTGCAGCCCAGCGAGCATCCCTACCAAGATTGCAACCCCTGTAGCGAAGATAGCTGCAAGAAAAGCGGTGATAAGCACATCTCTTGAGCCGTGGACGATCTGCTGGAAGGTATCCCTCCCGACGTGGTCTGTCCCCAGCGGGTGCTCCAACGATGGCCACTGGAACCTCTTCTCGAAACTCTGGGTCGTATCCAGAGGCACCACCTCCGGCCCCACAGTGGCCATCAGCGCAAAGATGATCAGGATAATCAGGCCGATGAAGGCCCTCTTGTTTCGCCTGATGACGACAAAGGGCTCGTAGATCGAACGGTATAGCCTGCCGGGTATCGCCGTCACACTCATCGCTCACTCCTCCACTTTGATGCGCGGGTCCAGCCTGGAGTAGAGGATGTCCGCTACCAGGTTGGAGAAAATCGTGACCACCGCCGTCACGAGGAAGAGGCCCTGCATCAAGCCGAAATCCATCCTCGTCGTGGCTTGGGCGAAGAACCAGCCGATGCCGGGATAAGCGAAGATGGTCTCGATGAAGGTGGCGCCGCCCAGCATGGTTCCCAGGGCGATGGCCAGACCTGTAACAAGGGGTAAGATGGCATTCCTTCCCATATATGAGATCATGATCCTTCGCTCCCTCAGCCCCCGCGCCCTGGCGGCCATGATGTAATCCTCACCCAGCACGCTCACCGCACTCCCCTTCATAGCCATCGCCCAGGCCGCTGTGCTTTCGAAGACGTAAGCTGTAATGGGCAGCACGGCGTGGTGAAGCACGCTCTTTATGAAGGGCCAGTTGAAGCCAGGCGTGAGCGCGCTGTCGTAGGCCCCCTTCATAGGAAAGAGCCTGAGGTTGGCGGCGAAGATGATGAGCAGGATGAGGGCCGTGATGTAGTCCGGGGTTGCGCCTGTGAAGGCGGCATAGGCAGTCACGATGGGCTCGAGGGCCGTCTTCCTCTTCCAGGCGATGACTATTCCCATAAGCGACCCCAAACCGAAGCTGATGAGCAAGGAAATGGAGAGCAGGAAAACCGTCCAGGGAAGGGCTGTGATGATGATTTCGTTCGTAGAAATCTTATAGACCATAGAAGTGCCCAGGTCACCCTTCATAAGGCCCTTGATGTACCTGATGTATTGCTGTCCCAGGGGCTCATGGGGGTCGTAGTCGTACATCTGTTTCACTTGTTCGTAAGCGCTCTCAAAATCCATTCCATGGGTTTGCACGAGCTCCATAGCCCACATGTATAAGGGATCTCCCGGCATTCTGCGGAGTAGGAAGAAGGTGAGGGTGATGACGATGAGGAGTGTGAGGAAGGCGATTCCTGCCTTCCTGACGATGATCAACATTTTTCTCCTCCTGGAGGTCACTTCCCCAAGAGCTTCAAGCTCTCAGGGAAGTGAACATATTCGGTGTTAAAAGAGGTGTGCCCCTTCTCCTATGCCCGGGGGCACACCTCTCCAAAGGGCTACCTGCTCAGGTTGCACCTCGTCCAGGCGATCCAGCCTACTTGACGGCGTGGATGATGCCCTCGCCCATGAGCATGACGTAGAGGCGCTCGATTCCACCTGGGCCGAGCAGCCAGAGGGGATCGTCTGCATCGGGCCAACCCGTGACGCGCGCCCCATCGAGGTGGTAGATGAACAGCTTCTTCTCGATGAAGGGGAGCACAGGCAGGTTCTCGTTGTGGATCCAGGCCAGTGTATGCGCCAGCTCCTTCTGCCTGGCGAGGTCGAACTCCGCACCCAGCTCGTCCACCAGGGCCTCCGCATCCACCACTTCGCCATCGGGCCCGATCAGGTCTATCTCGGTTATACCGGTCGTCATGCCGGTGTCGCCCTTGGGGTGAAGGGTGCGATACATCTCTGCCCAGGGGTGAGCATACCTCCACGAGGTCATCGTCCATTCCATGCAGAGTTCGAACTCCCCGGCCCGGATGGACGTCCAGTAGACCGAGCCGGGCTGGGTCACGGGCTCGATGATGATGCCGAACTCTTTCAACTGGGAGGCGATGTTGTCAATGGCGATCACCCACTCGGAGTAGCCGGCGTGGCAAACGAGCTCGAAGGAGAGGTCCTCGCCCGCCGCATCCTCCCAGATGCCATCATCCCCCTTCCTGTAGCCTAGTTCCTCGAGCAGGGCTGCTGCCTTGTCCGGGTTGTAGGAGTAGTCGGTCAGATTCTCCTTCATCCACTCATCGGAGGCCCAGGGAGCCCTCATGGATTCGAGCAGGCCGGTGGCATAATCGGTCACGGGCAGACCAGCCCACAGGACGATCTCCGCCAGTTGTTCCCTGTCAATGGCATAGGCGATAGCCTGGCGGAACTTTAGATCGTTGAAGGGGGCCATTCGCAGGTTGAAGGCCAGGGCGAACCCCGCCAGGTCGGTCGGGTAGGCCATCTCCAGCCCCGGCTGCATTTTCATGATCTGCTCCCACAGGTCCTTGGCCGTGGCCGGGTGCCCGGCGTCTATCTCCCCGTACATCATGTAGGCCCACCATACCTCATTTTTCCTCTGGTAGAGGGCCTTGACCTGATCAAATTCGATCTTGTCAGCGAGGTAGTGATCTGCATACTTGACCAGGGTCATGTCCGAGGCGGTGGGGGCCTGCTCCATCTTGAAGGGAGCCGTGCCTACGGGGAGCGGAGGCTTGAACTCTTTGAGCTCCGTCACGACCGTCGCGTTGGGCTCCTCATCGGCCGCTACGGTCACGTCAATCTTGTCGGCGAATTCCCCGAAGAGATGATGGGACCACAGTATGGGATCCGCAACCACGAGCTTCATGCCGAAGGGGGTGGGCGTCTCCCAATGGAACACGACGGTGTAGTCATCCGGGGTCTCGATCTTTTCGAGGTACGTCCAGACAGGCCGTCTCCAAAGATACAAGATCTTGTAGGTCGTCTCGACGTCCTTCGATGTGAACGGCGTCCCATCGTGCCAGGTCACCCCCTCCCGGAGCTTGATGGTGAGGGTATCCTTCGTCTCCTCATACTCCACTCCCAGGCGGGGCAGGTACTCCTCGGCGAGAGGGATGTAGTAGAAGAGAGGCTCGAAGGCGAACCAATGGGCACACCCAACGCCGCCTGGGGCGAAGGGGTTACCGTTGTAGGCTGGCGGGGGGTCCCATCCACAGGCCAGGTTGAACACCGCCGGCTTGACCGCCTCGGGAGGCGGCGTGGCGGTGACGATCTTCTCGACCTCGACCGGTACTTCGACCTCTTCCTTCTCGGTCACGACGCGGGTGACCTCGACGACCTCTGACGTTGGCGCGGCGCAGGAAGCAACCAGCGACGCCAGCATTACAAACAGGCCGATGGGGGCCCACAGTCTGCGCAATATCTTGCTATACATCGTTCTTTCCTCCTTATTTCTATTACCTATGGGTTACTCAAAGGGTTTACTGACACGCAATGATCTGGTATCGCTCGATATCGTCCCTCCTTTCACTAATGAGCTTTCTCGGAAAGTCGCACAGAAGCCTTGTTTAATGGGTAGCAGGCCAATCGCATGGCCGTCCTGGGCCGATTCTTTCAGACTTCGCCCAACACGGTTGGGCTAGCACCCCTTTCCGAGAGGCCTCTAATCTGTAGTCGCGTGACATCCACACGATTGGCGGATAACTAACTGAACAGCCAGCCGCATCTGGAGCGGAACCTGGCTATCTCGCTCGATCAGGTCCACTATACGCCGGGCGGCCTGAATACCGATCTCGTGCCAGTGGATACGGACTGTAGTAAGTGGATGTATATGCATTTGAGCCCAGGGCTCGTCGTCGAAGCCTATAACTGCGACCTCATCGGGAATGGCACATCCGGCCTGCTGGCAGGCATGGATGGCACCGACGGCCGTGGCGTCGTTGACCGCCACAATCGCTGTCAAATCGGGATATTCTTCCAAGGCAGTGAGCATAGCCTGGCGACCGGTATCAGGGATAGTGTTGGACATGAATACGATGTGTGGCTCAAGCCCGGCCTCGTGCAACGCGCGGCGATAGCCGGCGGCACGCTCACGGCTGCTGAGCCAATCTGCTGGGCCGGAGAGAAATACAATGCGCTCGTGGCCGTGTTCGATGAGGTGTTTAACGGCCTGAAAAGCCCCCTTCTCGTTATCACACAAGACACAGTCAATGGCTGTTTCGTTGAGCAGGTTGTCCACGAGAACGATGGGGAGGCCCAGGTTTCGCAGTTGGAGGATAAAACGAGGGCTAAATGCCGGCCCGTTCAGGATAAGTCCATCCACCCGTCTCTGACGTATCATGTTGGGCACGTTGAGGCTCCTCACCGTTTCCTTGTCCACGTAGGTGGTGAGCATGTGGTAACCGTGCCTGCTCAGTTCCTCGTCTATGCCTTCGAGGGTGCCGGACGCTACGTTGCTGAGCCTGAGACCGGCGGGTAGAGTAGAGCCGTATTTGTAGCCGATGTAGCCGACGTTGTACGTGCGTGCGGTGGCCAGGCTGCGAGCCGCCATAGAGGGAGAATAGTCCAATTCCTGTGCCGCCTGTAGCACTCGCTCACGGGTCGGGGGGCTGATGCCGGGGCGGTCATTGAGAACCCGCGAGACGGTCGAGGGAGAGACACCAACCTTGGCAGCGACGTCTTTGATAGTCGTGGGCATCTTTGTACCTCACTCTATGCAACTGTTATGCAATCGCTTGCGCAATCGTTTACATTTTACCACAAAAATGATGCTTTGTCAAGACCCTGGGGGAGATAGATGGATGGATGGTTGGCTGGTTGGCTGGTTGGCTGGATGGTTGGTGTGGGGGTACTACGTGCTCCTGGGCGGTCTCACCTGGTACATGGCGCAGCCCCAGGAGCGGCGTGATGAGTTGTGGGACAGATTACTCTGTCGCCCGCTGAGTCAATAGTTCGATCAGGGGATCCAGCAGGATGGTGAATTGCCTCGACCCGCCGCCGGCCCTGCCACCTGCGCCGCCAGGTAGCATGCCACCAGCCTCGGCTGTCGCACGCAACGCCTCCCGTTCCTCCTCGCTCATACTTTCGAACTCGGCCCGGCGCGTGGCCATCTCGGGCGGCGGCTCCTGCCCCCCGCCGCGCTCGGCCTGGCGTGTGGCTCGCTCCTCAGGGGACAGATCTTGGCCGCCGCCCATCCGTCCAGCGCCGCCTCCTGGAAGCACTCCCAACCCCTGGCCTTGCGCCCAGCCCCGTAAGTCGTCTTGGGTGAGCCGCATAGCGGCGATGGCTGCCAACTGCTCTGAGGTCATCGTCCCCTCGATCTGCTTCAGAACGGCATTCACCTCTGCCTGGGCCGTCACTCCGCCCTGGAGCGCCTGCCAAAGCGGGAGCAAGGCCGTCGCCTGCTCGGGCGTCACGCCGTTCTCCGCCTCTTCCAACTGGAT
>JAUWNP010000104.1 GCA_030612585.1 Anaerolineae bacterium | reverse complement strand
TGTCATGGTTGGCTTGGCCGACCCCCTACTGCAATACCAGTCTTGAGCGCATTGGTGTGGCGAGGCGACTTGTGGAACCCATTCAGACCCCGTCAATTCCAGAGGCCATCGTTCAGCGCATAATCCACATGATTGGCGATGGGATCTGGAAGCCTGGTGGCCGCCTGCCGCCTCAGCGCCAACTCGCCCGGGAACTCGATGTTGGAATGTCCTCTCTGCGGGAGGCGTTGCAGACCCTACAGGGGATGGGAGTGCTTTGCCTTCGCCAGGGCCAGGGGACCTTCGTTTGTCACAACCCGAGCCAAATTGTCGAGCGTTGTCTCAATCTGGCGCTTGTCCTGGATCGGGATATGGTAGAGGATTTTCTGGACGCCCGTCGTGCTGTTGAGGGCGGCCTGGCGTACCTGGCGGCAAAGCGGGCGACTGGAGATCAGATCGCCCGGTTGGGTGACTTGGTTAAGGGCATGAAGGATGCTGTTGATGCCGGCGATGATGCCAGGTTCGAGGAGTTAGATGTCCCTTACCATCGGTTGATCGCCGAGATGAGCAGCAGCAACATCCTCCAGTATCTTGGCGGCACCCTGTTTGAAACACTGGAAGAGTTCATTCAGGTCGCCCCCCACACTCCACAGGGCTGGCAACACCACGCTGATGTCTGTGCCGCCATCGGGGCTCGAGATCCGGACCGCAGTGAAAAGGCGATGCACGACCTGGTGGATGCAACGGCGGCCTATATCTATTATTTCTTGCAGTCCAACGGTGCCTGACCCACAGCCTGTGCGACTTTCGCCTTAATGCAGTCAAAGGAGCCGTATGAAAACAGTCCTGGTAAACAAACCGATTCACGCGATCGCTCTGGAGCGTCTCCGCGAAGAAGTGGAGGTGTTTGCTCCGTATAGCGCCTCGCGCGAGGAGTTACTGAGTTTGTTGCCGGACGTGCATGGCCTCATTCTGTGTGCCGGCCTGACGATGGGGGCGGCTGAGATGGATCGGGCCAGGCGGCTGGAGGTGATCGGTCGCCACGGGGCAGGGGTTGATATTGTGGACGTCGAGGCCGCTACCCGGCGAGGGATACCGGTGACGTTCACCCCCTACGGCCCCACCGAGTCCACTGCAGAACACGCTCTTATGCTGATGTTGGCTGTCGCCCGCCGGCTTCCGCAGCTTGATCGGGCCGTGCGCAGCGGGGACTTTCACATTCGGGATCGGGTGATGGGGCAAGAGTTGGAAGGGAAGGCCCTGGGCGTCGTGGGTTTTGGTCGCATCGGGAGGCGGTTGGCCGAGATGTGCCGCGATGCGCTGCACATGCCGGTCTATGCCTTTGATCCCTACGTTGATCCTAAAGATGTCGTGGGGTGGGGCGCTACCTACGTCGCGGATCTCGTTGAAATGGCAGGCATGGTTGATGTTCTATCCATCCACTCACCCTCGACCGCCGAGACACGGTGTCTTATAGGCCGGGAGGTGATCCAGGCTCTGAAGCCCGGCGCGATCCTCGGCAATGCGTCGCGGGGTGCGGGCGTGGATGAGGCAGCGCTGATTGACGCGCTGCAAGATGGTCGCCTCGGCGGGGCCGGGCTTGACGTTTACGAACCGGAGCCCCCAGCCCCTGGCAATCCGCTTTTCCGGATGGATCAGGTGGCGCTCACCCCGCACCTGGCCAGTTTCACCGATGAAGGCCGCCGGCGGATGGGCTTGATGGCAGTGGAAGACACCTTGCGTGTTCTGCGTGGGGAGAAGCCGCTACATCTCGCCAACCCTGAGGTGTGGGCACATCGCCGGACTATTTCAGAAGGAGAACAGCAGTGAGACAAAATGCACTACGGGAGCAACTTCGACATGGAAAGCCTGCCTACGGGACGATGATCCAGGCCGTGCGCCTGCCTGCCATCGGTCAGATCATGGCGCTGGCTGGTTGCGATTTTCTCTTTTTCGACATGGAGCACGGACCGTTCAATATGGAGACCATCGCTGACGTGGTACAGGTCACGCGTCTGGCAGGCGTGACGCCCCTGGTGCGGGTGCCGAACGCGGCGTATCACCTGATGTGCCGGCCCCTTGACGCTGGTGCACAGGGAATTATGATCCCCCGCGTGGAGACGAAGACTCAGGTTGAGCGGATCATCGAGTGCACTATGTACCCACCCGCCGGTGATCGCGGATGTTCGGTGGACAAAGGCCATAATGATTTCGACCGTGAGAAGTTATGGGATTTTACCGAGGAGGCCAATGAGAATAATCTCATCATCATCCAGATTGAGCGCGAGCGGGCGGTAGAGGACATTGACGATCTACTATCCGTACCGGGTGTGGGCGCTGCGATCCTTGGGCCGAACGATCTGGCGCTCAGCCTGGGTGTGCGAGACGACGACATGCTGGGGGCCCTGGAAGAACCCATCCAGCACGTGCTGGACGCCGCTTTGAGGTTGAAGGTGCCCTGCGGTATCCACATCGGCGATCTGGATTGGCTGGCCGAGTGGCAGCGACGGGGTATGCAATTGATGTGCTATTCAAAGGATATCAACTTCTTGCGCAACGGCGCGGCCAGTGGGATCAGGAAATTAAAAATGGCAAATGACAAATGACAAATGGTACATGGGAAAGGAGGGGCAGATGAGCAAGATCCTTGTCAAGGGAGGACTGGTGGTTACGGTCGACTCAGAGGATCGTATCTTCCGTAATGGCAGTGTCTACGTCGAGGACAATATCATCAAAGAAGTCGGCCCGGCCACCGAGGTGGGCGAGAAAGAGGGGGCAGAGGTTATTGATGCATCGGGCAAGGTGGTCATTCCGGGCTTCGTGAGTTGTCACAACCACCTATATAGCTCGGTGGTGCGGAGTATTCCTGCTTCTGGATTCGACAACGTGGACTTCTCCTTCATCTCTTGGATGGAACGATTCTGGCTCCCGCTGCTGGAGGACCGGGTGACCCAGGAGCAGATGTACGTCGGCACGCTGGCTAATATGATTGAGCACATCCGCAGCGGGATGACGACCACTACCGACACGGCCGAGGGGTCTTATGCCCTGCCTGGCGCTCTGGATGCTGTGGACAAGGCGGCGCTGGAATCCGGCATGCGGGCGGTTCTGTCCTTCGAAACCACAGGGCGCATCAGCGAGGAGAACGCGCGTCTGGGGTTGGAGGAGAATGTCAACTTTATCAAAAAGGCCCAGGCGCGCAACAACCGGGTCACGGGGCGCATCGGCGTCCACACCACGTTCACCTGCTCGACCGAACTCCTGCAGAAGGTGTGTGCCACGGCTGACGAGATCGGCGCCGGGGTGATGATGCACATGGCCGACGACCGCTATCACGTCTACGACACGACCCGGCGTTTTGGCCTGCGCCCTACGGCCTATCTGGAGGACATTGGCTTCCTACGACCAGACCTGATCCTGTTCCATTGCAGTTATCTCGACCCCTGGAAAGACCCGGCTATTTTCAAGAAATACGACGTCAAGATCGCGCATAACGCGGAGTCAAACGCCATCTTTGGCTTCTGGCCCGATATGATGCCCTTCATCACGGCAGGTGTCACGGTCGGGCTGGGCACGGACGGCCAGACGCACTCGATGTTCGAGATCATGCGCACGGCCCAGATGATCCACCGCATCAAGTACGAGGACCTGGAGATGTTCCCCGATCAGCAGATGCTCCGTATGGCGACCATCGAAGGCGCGAAAGTCCTGCAAATGGAGGATCAGATCGGTTCACTGGAGGTCGGGAAGAAGGCCGACGTGGTGCTGATCAATGACCGCTCCACGGTGCCCTTGTTCGAGGTCAACGTGGCGAACTACCTCGTCGGCACGTGCGAGCGTGTGGACGTCAGCACCGTGGTTATTGATGGCCAGGTGGTGATGAAGGACGGCGAGTTCCTGCTGGTTGATGAGGACGAGGTGCGGGCCAAGACGCAGGCGGAGGCAGTCAAACTATGGGAGGTGAACGGGTGGCCGACCCCCTAAGAAACCAGGTTTTTTCCGAAAAACCTGGTTTCTCTCCTGATTTCTCACCAGACGAGGTGATACAATTCACCCAGGCAATCATCCGCCAGCCCAGCGTCACCGGAGAAGAGGGCGCTCTGGGCCGATTCTTGGCTCACGCTTTGGAGGAGTTTGGCCTGCGGGTGGAGTTGCAGGAGGTGGCGGCGGGCCGGTACAACGTGTTGGCCGTTCTCCCTGGCGACGATCCTGACCTTGGTCTACTCTTCCATGCGCACATGGATACCGTTCCGTATAGCGCGATGACTGATCCTCTATCCGCTGAGGTGACGGACGATCATATCTGGGGCCGGGGTTCGGTGGATCAGAAAGGGGGACTGGCTGCGGCGGTTATGGCCCTGGCGTTCATCGCCCGGTCGGGTGTCCACCTGGAGAGCAGTCTGGGGTTGGCCTTGGTCGTGGATGAGGAGTCGGAGCACCGGGGGAGTATGACGCTCGTCGAGCAGATAGCACGGTCGGAGATCGGCCGCGGCAATATCCGCCGGGCTGTGGTCACTGAGCCGAGCGGCCTGCGACTGGTGATTGGCTGCAAAGGCACGACCCCTTTCCAAATCCATGTTCAGGGGAGGGCAGCCCACGGGGCACGCCCCTGGTTGGGGGTCAACGCTGTTCATCGGGCGATGCAAGTGGTGAGGGCGCTTGAAGAACTGGATTATCCAGTGTATAATGTTCCAGGATACGGACCGGTCAAGGGCAGCCTGAACCTGGGTGTCATCAAGGGCGGTCGGGCCTACAACATCGTGCCGGATGAGTGTCTGCTGTGGTTTGATCGGCGCACCGTGCCGGGCGAAGAGCAGGAGGCGGTGTTGGGGGCAGTGCAGGCCATCCTTGACCGTTTAGCCGAGGGTGATTCTCCGGTGGAAAGTACTCTGAGTGTCGCCCGCCCAGACTGGAACTGGGAGCCGATCCGCGAACGAGGCCTCCATCCGGCGGTCACTCCGGCGGATGCGCCCCTCCGAGATCTGGTAGCGCGACACCACGCCGCCGTCGTTGGCTGTCCGGTGGAGGTTTGTTTCACCGATGGCTACAACGAAATGGACTTCCTCATCAATGACCTGGATATTCCCACCGTCCATTATGGCCCAGGAGACAGTCGCCTGTGTCACACAGACGAGGAACGACTCAGCATTTCGCAACTTCTGGACGCAACGCGGGTGTACGTGGGGATTGCATTGGAGGCGGCGGGACACAACAACGAATTAGGAAAGGAACGAATTTAGAAGGGAACGAATGGCCAGATGGGAGAGAATTCGTTTGTTTCCCAATTCGCTGTAGTGTTCCTCCGAGCAAGCAAACGTGAAGGGAGGTGGTGACTATTGGACTGTGTTGTAGAAAAGTAATATCTTGCCTTTCGTGAAAAGCACACCAAATAGGAGGTAGAAAAGAGATGAAACACCTGACCAAGTTAATGATCTTGTTGCTCGTGGTGGCAATGCTGTTGTCCGCTTGTGGGCCTGCGGCCACCGAAGAACCCACCCAAGAACCGGCAGTAGAGGAACCCACAGCAGAACCTGTGGAGGAACCCGCAGCGGACGCCTCAGACATGTCCTTCGCCATGGTCACCGACCAGGCAGGTCTGGGCGACCAGGCGTTCAACGACGCGAGGGCGCCGCTTCTGTGAGGAAAGGTCAGTGAATGGAATTGGGATGAGTACAATGTCACCCTGCCTAGGCATTATTCCAGTCCTCGTCGTCGAAAGGATTGTCCCAGAAACCCAGACTACTCTGAGAGGCAGCCAGCAAGTCATCGAAGGAACCGGCGAACTTCTCAGTCACCTCTTCAATCACAAAGACGGTGACACGTGCGCCGACCGGAAGCGGAACGCGCAAATCCAATCTTCCTTCTTCCACCACTTCGATGTCATATTTCAACGCTGTTTGAGGCATAGGTATCAATTCTCTCATTGGCACTGACCCTGCAAGCACCTCTTGACCATCGTCAGCAATTATAGCACATAAAGCAACTGCAAACAAATGCACATCTGCTTTCATCGACTGCTACGCATTGACCTGACTCACCACAAAGCCTCGGTCGAGGAGATTCCGACCGAGGTGATAGATGCTTTCGTGGGGGGTAAGGGCCTGGGCACCTACTACTTGTATCGCGAAGTCGCCCCGCAGGTAGATCCCCTGGGGCCGGAGAACAAGGTCTTCATCGCTCCTGGGGCGCTCAGCGGTACGTTGGTCCCTGCCGCGTCCAGGTACGAGATGGTCACCAAGTCACCTCTGACGGGCATCTACCTGGACAGCAACGCTGGCGGTCACTTTGGGCCGGAACTCAGACTCACCGGCCACGATCTGGTTATCCTGGAGGGGCAGTCGGCTCGGCCCGTGGCAGTGGTTATCCATGGCGGTAGTGGTGAAGGACTCCCCTCCGCTTCGGGGGGGGTGGGGGGGGTGAAGGTGCAGTTCCGCGACGCCTCCCATCTGTGGGGCCGCTCGATCTACGAGACCGAAACGACCCTGCGGGACGAACTGGGCGACCCGTGTTTCCGCATTGCCAGCATCGGGCCGGCCGGTGAGCGGTTGGTCAAGTTCGCCTGTGTGAGCAATGACTATTCGCGCCAGATCGGGCGTGGCGGTCTGGGTGCCGTCCTCGGTTCCAAGCGGGTCAAGGCCATCGCCGTGCGTGGCACGCGCGCCCTACCAGTAGCCGATCCCGAGACGTTTATGGCTGCCGTAGACGCAGCCCTGAAACAGATCTTCCAAAACGAGTGGGTGGATCACAAACGACAGCACGGGACGATAGGGTCGCTGGATGGTCTCCACACACTGGGGATCGTCCCGGTTGCCAACTTCACGCGGGGAGTATTCGAGGGTGTTGATCGGATCAACTCGCTCGTCTTCGATGAACTCGTGGAGACCCGCCTGGCCTGCGCCAACTGCCCGATGGCTTGTTCCAAGGGCACGAGATGGCGGGAAGCGGGTGCAATCGAAGGCCCGGAGTACGAAACGGCCGCACTGTTCGGGGCCAACTGCCTCGTTGACGACCCTCAGGCCATCATTCACGCCAATCTCCTATGCAACGAGGCCGGGATGGACACCATCTCGGCCGGCGTGGTGGTGGGGATGGTGCTCGGCGCTGCTGACGAGGGGTTGATCTCGTGGGACGAGTTAGGACTCTCCCCCCCCTCATCACCCCCGATGGGGGGGAAAGAGGGGGGGCGAGGCGACATGGTCGTTGACTTGCTCCGTCGGATCGCGCGCCGTGAGGGCGTCGGCGACATCCTGGCCGAAGGGGCACGCTCGGCGGGCCAGGCGTTGGGTATTCCCCAATTGGCCCCCGAGGTGAAGGGGCTGGAGTTCCCTGCCTATGACCCTCGGGTTTCGCCCGGCATGGCCCTGGCCTACATGACCTCCGACCGGGGCGCTTGTCACCTGCGCACCTATCCCTTTGGCCGTGAGGCGTCCGGCGTGCTGCCCTGGTTCAGCCTGGAGCAGAAGGCCGAGTTTGTCAAACGGCAACAGGATGAGAAGGCGGCGCAGGAGTGTCTGGGGGTGTGCCAGTTCCCGTATGGCATTGGCCTGCTCACAGACGATCTCCCGAATCTTCTCAGCGCAGCCAGTGGCCAGGAGTGGACGTATGACCGGCTGTGCACGGTCGGTGAGCGCATCTGGAATATCAGCCGGGCTTTCAGCGCCCAATTGGGTGTGGATCGCCGGGCGGACTACCTTCCCCGGCGCTTTTCGGAGACACCTATGCCGGACGGGATGGGAGTCGGGCACCTCCTCTCCCGCGCTGACCAGGACTGGCTGCTGGATCGCTATTATCACCTGCGCGGGTGGGACGCGCGGGGCTTGCCCACGGCGGAGACATGGGAACAGTTGGGGCTTGCTGCGTTGGTGGGCAAGAAACCAGGTTTTTAGGAAAAGAACCTGGTTTCTCAAAGGGAGAGTATGACGCACATCGAGGTTGACCTGGAACGCTGTACCGGGTGCCGCACTTGCGAGCAGGTGTGCGTTTTTGCCCACGATGGTGTTTTTGGCCCGGCGTGGGCGCGCATCCGAGTTCTCCGCCGTGATGTGTTGGTCTTCGAGGTCAGGGTCTGCACGCATTGCGACGAGGTACGTTGCGTGGATGCCTGTCCCACCGAGGCTTTGACGCGCCAGGGAGACAAGACTGTTTTCGAGCCAGAACTGTGCACTGGTTGCGGCGTGTGTGTGGAGGTGTGCGATCTCTTGTTTTGGGACGAGGAACGCCAACAGCCGCTCATCTGCGATCTGTGTGGTGAGTGTGTGTACCGCTGTCCGGAAGAGGCCATCAAAATCACCAGGTGAATGAGGGCGCGGATTTTGCTCGTCGGCCCGCCGGATTGTCAAATCCGGCGGGAGCGGGGAGTAATCATACTGATGAGGAAAAAATGACCGATTGGTATCGTTTGGAAGGAGCAGAGGTACTGTCTACTCTGGAGACCCGCCTTGGACATGGACTTACCCAGGCCGAAGCCCAACGCCGCCTGGCCGAGCATGGGCCTAACGAATTGATCGAGCGCGGTCTCAAGAGTCCCTGGCGCATCTTGTGGGAACAACTGACGGCGGTGATGGTTGTCATCCTGATAGTTTCCGCCGTCCTCTCGGCCTTCCTGGGTGACTACAAAGACGCAATCGCCATCATGGCCATCGTGGTGTTGAACGCCATCCTGGGATTCACCCAGGAGTACCGGGCCGAGAAGGCCATGGCGGCCCTGAAAAAACTGGCCGTGCCCACGGTAAAGGTCCGGCGTGATGGACAGGTGCGTGAGATCTCGGCCCGGGAACTGGTGCTGGGAGACGTCGTGCTGTTGGAAGCCGGGGTGCTGGTACCGGCCGACGGCCGCCTGGTGGAGTGCATAAACCTGCGCACCCAGGAAGCGGCCCTGACTGGCGAATCGGAACCGGTAGAAAAGCACCCTGACGTGCTCGCTGGGCAGGACTTGCCCCTGGGTGACCGAAAGAACGTGGTCTACATGGGCACCGTGGTGACCTACGGGCGAGGACTGGCCGTGGTCACCGAGACCGGGATGAACACGGAGTTGGGGCACATCGCCGAGATGATCCAGACGGTGGAGCGCGAGCCGACGCCCCTCCAGCGACGGCTGGAGCAGTTGGGGCGGGGACTGGCGGTAGCCGCCCTGGCGATCGTGGCGGTGGTTGTTGCTCTGGGACTGCTCCGTGGCGAGGACGCGCGTTTGATGTTCCTCACGGCCATCAGCATGGCGGTAGCGGCTGTGCCAGAGGGCCTCCCAGCCGTGGTCACCATCGCCCTGGCGTTGGGCGCCCAGCGGATGCTTAAACGGCAGGCCCTCATCCGCAAGCTGCCGGCAGTGGAGACCCTGGGCTCGGTTACTGTCATCTGCTCTGACAAAACCGGCACCCTGACCGAAAATCGGATGACCGTGACCGTGCTGGACGTGATGGGCGAAACGCAGCGCGTGGAGACCTTGTTGCGCAAGGGAGTCCCCGTGCTGAACGCCGAGCTGACAGCAGGGGAGAGGCCACAGGTCCGCAGCCTGGGGTTGCTGGTCAAGGCCGCGGCCCTATGTAACGATGCCTCGCTGGTGGCGACCGACGAGAGCAGCGACGAGTACCAGGCTATCGGGGACCCGACCGAAGGATCGCTGGTAGTGGCAGCCGCCCAACTCGGTCTCCTGAAGTCACAACTTGACGAACGTTGGCCGCGCGTCGCGGAAGTTCCCTTCACCTCCGAGCGCAAACGGATGACCACCATCCACCAGGTCAACGTCTCTCCAGACCAGACCGACGCCCCCTGGCGGGATGCGCCATTCGTGGCCTTCTGTAAAGGCGCAGTAGATGGGATGCTGGAGATCACCGGTCAGGCCTGGGCCGGCGACCAGGCGGTGCCGTTGACGGACGACTTGCGCCAGCGCATCCTGGCTGCCAATGACCGGCTGGCTCAGGATGGTCAGCGCGTGCTGGGTGTAGCGTTCCGCCCGTTATCCGCTCAACCTGTGACCGCCGATGAAGCCGAGTTGGAACGAGAGATGACCTTCGTTGGCCTGGTCGGCATGATGGACCCGCCGCGCCCTGAGGTGAAGGACGCCGTGCAGATCTGTAAGGCCGCTGGCATTCGCCCGGTGATGATCACCGGCGATCACCCCCTGACGGCCCAGCACATCGCCCGGGAACTGGGCATCGCTGTCGCTGATCGGGCGTTGACGGGGCAGGACCTGGCCCGTATGTCGGTGGAGGAATTGGAGAATATCGTCGAAGAGGTGCCGGTCTACGCCCGGGTCTCCCCGGAGCACAAACTCAAGATCGTCCAGGCATTACAAGACCGGGGGCACATCGTTGCCATGACCGGCGACGGCGTCAACGACGCCCCGGCCCTTAAGAAGGCGGACATCGGGGTGGCCATGGGCATCACCGGCACCGATGTCTCCAAGGAGGCGGCCGACATGGTGCTCCTGGATGATAATTTCGCCACCATTGTGAGCGCCGTGGCAGAGGGGCGGGTCATCTACGACAACATCCGCAAGTTCATCAAGTACACTATGACCTCCAACTCGGGCGAGATCTGGGTTATGCTGCTCGCTCCCTTTTTGGGCATGCCGTTACCATTGTTGCCGTTGCAGATCCTGTGGGTCAACCTGGTGACCGACGGACTGCCTGGGCTGGCGCTGACGTTGGAACCGGCCGAACGGGACACCATGCGCCGCCCGCCTCATCACCCCCAGGAGAGTATCTTCGGACGGGGGATGGGGCGGGACATCCTGTGGGTGGGCCTGCTCATGGGATTGGTCTCCCTGGGCATGGGGTTCTGGGCCTGGAGTACCGGCCGGCCGAGTTGGCAGACCATGGTTTTCACCACGCTGACTCTGTCCCAGATGGGAAATGCTCTGGCCACCCGTTCGGACCGGGACTCGCTGTTCAAGATTGGGTTGCTCTCGAACAGAGCCTTGCTGGGTACAGTGTTACTGACGTTTGTTTTACAAATGAGCGTGGTGTACGTTCCCTTCTTGCAGAATCTGTTCAAGACTGTCGCCCTGCCCCCTGTTGACCTGGTCATCAGCCTGGCGCTGAGCACGGTGGTCTTCTGGGGCGTGGAATTGCAGAAGTGGCTGCTGCGACGTAATGGCTGACGAGAAGGTCTACCCGATGAATACGACCTGGTCGCCCACCACACGTGTCCTGGTGATCGCTGTCATCCTGCTGGGAGCGGTCTGGCTTGCGGTTATGGCGAGTCCGTTGCTCAACGCCCTGGTAATCTCTGCCTTGTTGGCCTATCTGCTGGACCCCGTGGTTCGGTTGCTCGCGCGCCGAACCCGGCTGAACCGTTCCCTGGCCGCCGTAATCGTCTATCTGCTTTTCCTCCTGATATTGGCCAGCATTCCGGCCACGCTGGGTGCGGTCGCCGTGGATCAGTTCCACCACCTCGAGGAGGACTTTGCGGCAGCGGTAGATGCGCTGAGGCAGTGGCTGTTTCAACCCATAGATGTCCTCGGCTATCAACTTCACCCGCGAGCCCTGTTGGACAATCTGGAACAGTTTGCCGGCAACGCGCTTGCTACCCTGTCGAGCGGCTCGCTCGACGTCGTGTCCGAGGTGACCACCAACCTGCTGTGGGGGCTTGCGATCCTCGTCAGTCTATACTATTTCCTCAAAGATGGCCACAGGATCAAACCGTGGCTGGTAGGGTTGGCGCCGGGTGAATACCAGGCTGAGGCGCGGCGATTGCTCGACGAGATTGACAGAGTGTGGGGTGTGTTCCTGAGGGTGCAGATCTTGATTTTTGTCGTCCTGGCAGTCCTCATGGCGGCTGGTACCTTTCTGGTGATCTGGCTGTTCCGGACGGATTTGTTGGGGCTGTCGCCTTTTGGGTTAATCCTGTTGTTGATCTTGATCTACGCCGCCGTCCAGCAAGTGGACAACCTGTGGTTGCGCCCTCAACTGATGGGCAAGCAACTCCGCCTGCATCCAGGATTGGTATTCATCGGTCTGCTCGGAGCGCTGGGACTGAGTGGCGTGTTGGGAGCGATTGTCGTGGTGCCTTGTTTGGCTACTGCGAAAGTGGTTGGTAGATACGTCCATCACAAGTTGCTGGGACTTTGCCCGTGGCCGCCGGAGCACCTGGATGCGATCGGCGAGGAGAAGCGAAAAGATGATGCTACTGACCAGGGAGAACCAAAGCCTAATTACGCTAATCTGCATCCAAAAGGAGGAAAACCGGTGTCAGAGATGAGGATAATTCACTTGAACGTAAACGGACAGGCAGTCGAGGCCCAGGTTGACCCTGAAATGTCGCTCCTTGCCTTTCTGCGCGAGGAACTGGGGCTGACCGGCGCTAAAGACGGCTGTTCGGAGGGGACGTGCGGCGCTTGCACGGTCATCGTGGATGGCGAAGCCAGGCGGTCTTGCTTGTTGAAGATGAAACGGATGGACGGGTGTAGCGTGGAGACTATCGAGGGACTTGCCCGAAGCGACTCTATGGAGCAACCCGACAAATCTCCAAATCTAAAATCTTCAGATCCAAAATCCCTACATCCGCTCCAGTACACAATGGTACGCGAAGGAGCCATCCAGTGTGGATTCTGCACGCCGGGGATGGTGATGGCTGGCAAGGCGCTGCTGGACAAAAATCCCGCCCCCTCAGTAGAGGAGATCAAGAAAGCCCTCAAGCATAACCTGTGCCGTTGCACGGGCTACAGGCCCATCATCGTCGCCATTCAGGAGGCGGCCCGTTTGCTCCGCGACGGCGTGAAGCAAGTGCCGGCCGGCGAACTCTGCCCGGCTGAAGACCAGGTCGTCGGGCGGGGCGTGGCGCGGGTGGACGGCGTGGACAAGGTTACCGGACGGCTCAAGTACTCCGCCGACCTCCACGTAGAGGGCATGCTCCACGCCAAAGTGCTCCGTGCCGCGTATCCCCACGCCCGCCTGTTGAGCGTGGACACCTCGGCTGCCGAACGTGCGCCTGGCGTGGCGGCGGTGCTCACGGCCAGAGACGTACCCGGCAGGAACCGTTTTGGCATCATCCGCAAGGATCAGCCGGTCTTTGCCGAGGACCGCGTGCGTTACCTGGGCGAGGTCGTGGCCGCTGTGTACGCGGAGAGCGAGGCTGAGGCTGAGGCGGCGCTGTCCCTCATCCGGGTTGAATACGAGCCTCTGCCGGTGATCGAAAATCCCCAGCAGGCGCTCGCCGAGGGCGCGACTGTCATTCACGAGGATAATGAGAGTGGCAATCTGCTTTGTCACATCCCTATTCGTAAGGGCGACGTAAAGCAGGGGTTCGCCGAGGCGGATGTGATTGTTGAGGGTGAGTATTTCACCCCGTCCATCGAACACGCCTACCTGGAACCCGAGGCCTGCCTGGCTGTACCTGAGGTGGAACTCCCCTCCGCTTCGGGGGGGGTGGGGGGGGTAACAGTGCACGTGGGCAGCCAGAGCGTGATCCACGATCAAGAGGACATCGCCGCCGCACTCGACCTGCCGCTTGAGAAAGTCCGCGTGATCCACATGCCGATGGGCGGAGGGTTCGGGGGGAAAGAGGACATCAGCGTTCAGATCATCGCTGCGCTGGGCGCGGTGAAGACCGGCCGCCCGGTAAAATTTGTCTGGACGCGGCGAGAATCTCTCCTGGCTTCGGGCAAGCGGCACGCGGAACATCTGCGCTACCGCACCGGCGCTACTCGCGACGGGAGGCTGGTCGCCGCCGAAGTGGAGATTTATGGCGACGGCGGCGCGTATGCCTCCGCCACCGACGCGGTGCTCTTCCGCTCTGCGTCCTTTTCCTGCGGGCCCTACGAGATCCCCAACGTCAAAGTGGACGCGTACGGCGTCATCACCAACAATCCACACGGCACCGCCTTTCGTGGTTTCGGCAACCCCCAGGCAACCTTCGCCGCCGAGGTGCAGATGGACCGGCTGGCCGAGGCGTTGGGGATGGACCCGGTGGAGTTCCGGCTCAGGAACATCCTTGACGCGGGGGACGTGACCATCACCGGACACGTGCTCCAGCATAGCGTCGGCGCTCGGCCCACGCTGGAGGCGGTGCGCGAGGCGCTGGCCGAGTCCGGGGCGCCCGCGCCGCCACCCGGCAAGCGGGTCGGGGTCGGGTTCGCTGCGTCGTATAAGAATGTCGGGCTGGGGGGTGGCATGGAGGATGGGGCTGGAGCGCACCTGATCCTGCAACCCGATGGCAGCATCCTGTTGCGTGAGGGGGCTATGGACATGGGACAGGGTTCGGACACCGTGATGGTACAGATCGCGGCGCAGACCCTGGGGGTGCCCTTCAGCCGTTTCCACCTGCACGTGGGGGATACCGCCGAGGACCCCTCTGGCTGGATGACTACTGCTTCCCGCCAGACTTTTGTGACCGGCAACGCAGTCTACCACGCTGCATTGGAACTGCGGGTCGATCTGTGCGCTGCCGTGGCGGAGGAACTGGACTTACCTGCCGGCGCAGTGGAGTTGACCAACGGGGTCTTCCGCCTGGTTGATGGAGGTGAACCGCTCAGCACCCTGGACGAACTGGCAGCCAAAGCCGCGGCCGAGGGCAAGACCTTTGAGCGCGAGTATTTTTACGTCGCGCCTCAAACTTACCCCGTGCCAGAGCACATCACCCCCGGCCCCGTGCCGGGGCAGGATCCAGGAGAGACCCGACTGCACTTTGCCTACTCGTTCGCCGCGCAGGCTGCCATCGTGGCCGTGGACGAGGAGACCAACGAAGTTGAGGTGTTGAAAGTCATCTCCGCCTCTGACGTGGGAGAGCCGATCAATCCCCAGGGTGTCAAGGGCCAGATTGAGGGTGGCATCGTGATGGGGCTGGGGTATGGCCTGAGCGAGGAATTCCGCCTGGAGGCCGGCCGTCCCATAACCGACCGCTACGCCAAACTCGGCCTGCCGCGAATCACGCGCACGCCGGAGATGGTGGCTATCAGCGTATCGGACCCGCACCCCGCAGGCCCCTACGGCGCAAAGGGCATGGGTGAGTTACCGATGTCCCCCACAGCCGCCGCCATCGCCAATGCGATCTACGACGCCGTCGGCGTGCGAGTATACAGCCTCCCCGTCACCCCGGAAAAGATCGCCGCAGCACGCAAGAAATAGACTTGCCCGTTTGCAAACTTGCACACCTGCACACCTGCAAACTTGCCCACTTGCCAACTTGCAGACTTGCAAACTTTCTAGAGGAGGAACCTATGCAACCGAGCGACGTAAATCTGACCGTGGACTTCCTCGGCCACACGCTGTGCAACCCGCTGGCGCTGACCGAGGGGCCTCTGACCGGCAGTGCAGACCGTATCCGCCGCGCTGCCGAACACAGCATCGGCATCATGTTCACCAAGGGCATCCGCCCCCAACCGGCTACCTCGCCCAACCCCTTCATCGCCA
>JAUWNP010000324.1 GCA_030612585.1 Anaerolineae bacterium | reverse complement strand
GTGGGCGCGCGGGTGGTGCTCGATTCGGGCAGCGGTTCCTTCCGCCCCGACGAGCGATTCCATCTGGTGGAGGGCGAGCGAGACAATGATGGTGTGTGGGAGACGGGCGACTTCGATACAGCGGAGCAGACCATCCTGCTGAGGATAGACCAGGGGTCGGGCTCCATCAGCATCCGCTGAGAGGTACAGATGAGAAACCGGGTTTTTTCTGGAAAACCCGGTTTCTTTCCCCAAATTTTCGAGAAGTTGTCATGAGTGCCTACACACCACCAAGAACGAAAATGTAGGTCACGTTCTTAACGTGACGACTCTGATCCGTCACGCTACAAGCGTGACCTATTTTATTTCATCTGCGAAAATCTGCGTGAATCTGCGTTCCATTACTTGTCGGTTTGAGGCGCGTCTGCGTTAGATTCTGACCAGCACAGCCTCTTTTGTAGGAGGGCCGCGACATTCGCTGCGCGGCCCTCTTTGGCGTCCGGTGCTTGCCCCCAACCCCAACGCGCGCCTTGTCCACAACCCACTGAGTGTGTTATAATCAACGGGTATCCCACGTGAAAACGGCAAATCCGCCAATCTTAAATCAACAAATCTTAAATCACCTCAAAGAAAGGAGCATCTTGAACGTGACAGAAACCACCTATCTCCCCGTCAGCGTCATCGAGAACTTTATGATGGACGTATTCCAGGGACTTGGCGTCCCCCAGGACGAGGCGTGCATCTGCGCCGATGTGCTCATCACCTCCGACCTGCGGGGCATCGAATCGCACGGCGTAGGCCGGCTCAAGTACTACTACGACCGCATCCAGGCCGGCGTCCATCTCACCAAGACCGAGATGGAGGTCGTCAAAGAGACGGAGACGACCGCGCTGGTGGACGGCCATCACGGGATGGGCCACGTGATCGCCTACCGCTCTATGCGCATGGCGATGGACAAGGCCAGGCAGTACGGCCTGGGCGCGGTGACCGTGCGCAACGGCACCCACTTTGGCATCGCTGGCTACTATCCACTGATGGCCGCCAAAGAGGGGATGATGGGCTTCACCGTGACCAACGCCCGCCCTGCCGTCGCTCCCACGTTCAGCACCGAGCCGATGCTGGGCACCAACCCCATCGCCTTCGCCGCGCCATCTGATACGGACTACCCCTTCTGCTTCGACGGTGCCACTCCTATCACCCAGCGGGGCAAGATCGAGGTGGCCGCCCGGGCCGAAAAGCCCGTGCCCGCAGGCTGGGTCATTGACGCCCAGGGGAATCCGATGACCGACCCGGTCAAGATTCTCAAGGACTTTGGCACAGCGACAGCCGCTCTCCTGCCGCTGGGCGGCGCGGGAGAGGAACTGGCCGGCTATAAGGGGTACGGTCTGGGCGTGATGGTCGAGATCCTTTCGGCCTCGCTGTGTGGGGGGGTGTTCATGAAAGACCTGCTGGGGTTCGCCCCGGATGGTTCCCGCCGCCCCTATATGCTGGGCCACTTCTTCCTGGCGATAGACATTGAGCACTTCATCCCACTGGAGGTCTCCCGTAGCATCACGAGCCAGATCATGCGCGCGCTGCAAGATGCGCGCAAGGAGCCCGGTCAGGCGCGTATCTATGTGGCTGGTGAGAAGGAGCACGAGAGGGAACAGATCATCCGCGAGCAGGGCGTCCCCGTCAACCCCAGCCTGCGCCGCGAGTTGCAGATTATGCGGGACGCACTGGGCATCTCTGGGTACGAGGGCTACTTTTAGTCCAAACCCTTGGGGTTTTCCGAAACCCCAAGGGTTTTGGGCAAATTGCCAGGAGGAAACCCTTGCCCGCCATCCAAGTCCAACAACTAACCAAGACCTTCGTCACCCGGGAGAAGCAGCCTGGGCTGCGGGGGAGTGT
Source organism: Anaerolineae bacterium (assembly GCA_030612585.1). The sequence continues at coordinate 865 of JAUWNP010000324.1, read as the reverse complement.
CCGCGCCCTCTTCCACCCCGTCCGCCGGGAGACGCAGGCGGTGAAAGGCATCACCTTCAGCGTGGAGAAGGGGGAGCGGCTGGCCTTCATCGGCCCCAACGGCGCGGGGAAGTCCACCACGATCAAGATGCTCGTCGGCATCCTCTACCCCACCTCCGGCCAGGCTCAGGTGCTGGGGAAGACTCCGTGGCAGGAGCGGAAGCGGTTGGCCTATGAGATCGGCACTGTCTTTGGTCAAAAGTCCCAACTCTGGTACCACCTGCCCCCTGCGGACTCCTTCGAGTTGCTGGCACGCATCTACGAGTTGGACAGGACGGCCTACCGCCGCCGGCTGGCCTACCTGGTGGGGTTGTTCGAGGTCAGCGACTACCTGCAGGTGCCGGTGCGGAAACTGTCGCTGGGGGAACGTATGCGCTGCGAGATTGCCGCCTCGCTCCTCCACCGCCCGCGCATCCTCTTCTTGGACGAGCCGACCATTGGCCTCGACGTGGTGGTCAAGCAGCGCATCCGCGACCTGATCCTGGAACTCAACCAGCAGGAGGGGGTCACGATCTTCCTCACCTCCCACGACGCGGGGGACGTCGAGATTCTGTGCAAGCGGGCGATGGTCATCAACCACGGGGAGGTGATCTACGACGGGCGGGTCTCCACGTTGAGGCGGGACTATATCCGCACCAAGACCGTCTCCCTGAAACTGGGGGAGCCCTGGCTGGGGTTCGATGGCCCTGGCGTGCGGCTGCTCAAGCACAAGGGGTATGGGGTCAAACTTGAGGTGGACACCACCGTCGCACCCATTGAGGAAGTGGTGGGGCGGCTGCTGGCGCGGTATAGTATCGTGGACATCACCGTGGACAACCCGCCGATG
>JAUWNP010000167.1 GCA_030612585.1 Anaerolineae bacterium | reverse complement strand
TCCAGGCAACATCCCCGAACAAGGTCAGATCGTTACAGTGCGGCAACGACGTTACGTCGTGACGGATGTCCTGTCCAGCACCCTGACTCCGCCCCCCTTGGGCAGCCAATCTGCCCCTCAGAATCTTGTGACGCTCACTTCAATCGAGGATGACGCGCTGGGGGAAGGCTTACAGGTGGTCTGGGAATTGGAACCAGGCGCTCGTGTCAGCGAAAAGGTAGAGCTACCCGATCCCACAGGGTTTGACCCACCCCAATGCCTCGACGCCTTTCTCGACGCGGTACGCTGGGGGGCGATTGCCTCGGCCGATATTAGCGCCCTGCAGGCCCCGTTCCGCAGTGGCGTCGAAATCGAGGATTACCAACTCGATCCACTGGTGCGGGCGGTGCAGATGCCTCGGGTCAACCTGCTCATTGCCGACGACGTGGGGCTGGGCAAGACGATAGAGGCAGGACTGGTGATCCAGGAACTCATCGTACGCAACCGGGCGCGAACGGTACTGGTCGTTTGCCCTGCCGGCCTGCAGATCCACTGGCGCGACCAGATGCGGGACAAGTTCGGGCTGGAATTCCGCATTGTGGACAGCCGGTTGATGCAGCAACTGCGCCGCAGCCGTGGGATTCACGTCAACCCCTGGTCGCATTTTCCGCGTCTCATTACGTCCATTGACTTCCTGAAGCGGGAACGGCCCATGCGCCTGTTCCGCGAAGCCTTGCCCGACAGAACCACCTACCCCCGCCGTTTCGACATCCTGGTGGTGGACGAAGCCCACAACGTCGCCCCATCCGGAACCGGTCGCTACGCGATAGATTCTCTGCGAACCCAGGCCGTTCGTACCATCGCCCCGCACTTTGAGCACAAACTGTTCCTCACGGCGACCCCGCACAATGGCTATCGGGAGAGCTTCTCGGCACTGCTCGAACTGCTGGACAACCAGCGCTTTGCCCGCGGCGTAGTGCCTGATCAACGACAATTAGAGACCGTGATGGTGCGACGGCTCAAGTCGGAATTCGTGGACGAGTGGGATGGCAAGCCTCGCTTCCCCCATCGTCGTCTGCACGTGATCGAAGTCGTCTACTCGGAGGAAGAGAAGCAAGTGCATGCCTGGCTCAAAGAGTACACCGGACTGCGCCAGGCTAGTGCCCAGGAGAACACTGAACGCTTCGCCACCGAGTTTGTCCTCAAACTCCTCAAGAAGCGACTGTTTTTCTCTCCGGCGGCCTTTGCTACGACTCTGGCAAAGCACGAGCAATCTCTGGTTGAAACGGTTGAAACCACGCGGCGGGCCAAACACCCGGCCCGACCATCTGTGGGCATCCTGCGCCGCCAGATTGCTCAAATAGACGAGGATTACGCCGACGATGACGAGTACGAAGAGGCCACCAGCGGAGCCGTAGATACGGCCACCCGGATGTTCCGGGAACTTGGCCCCCGTGAGCGTTGGCTGTTAGACCAGATGCGCCAGTGGGCCGCGAAGGCCATGGCCCAGCGCGATTGCAAGACCAAGTCTCTGATCAAACAACTGCGCGAGATCGTCAAGCCCGACGGAAAGTGGTCTGATGAGCGAGTCATCATCTTCACCGAGTACCGCGCGACACAGAACTGGCTGCACGAGATTCTGGTGGCCGAGGGGTTGGCGACTGGCGACCGGCTGATGACGCTATATGGTGGCATGGATGGCGAACAGCGCGAGCGAATCAAGGCCGCGTTCCAGGCCAGCCCCGACCAGAGCCCGGTGCGCATCTTGCTGGCCACCGACGCGGCGTCGGAGGGCATTGACCTGCAGAATCACTGCCACCGCCTGATACACCTGGAGATCCCCTGGAATCCGAACCGGATGGAACAGCGCAACGGCCGCATTGACCGGCACGGCCAAAGACACGACCCGCTGATCTATCACTTTGCGGGCCAGGGCTACAAGCGGCGGGTGTCCGATGCCCGAGCCGTACCCCCCAGCGACCTCGAAGCCGACCTGGAGTTCCTGGTGCGAGCCGCCGAAAAGGTGGAACAGATCCGCGAGGACCTGGGCAAAGTGGGGCCAGTCATCGCCCAGCAGGTGGAGGAGGCGATGTTGGGCCGGCGTACCCAGTTGGAGACGCAACTGGCCGAGGAAGAGGCGGGAGCGGTGCGCAAGATGCTCAAGTTTGAGCGCGACCTGCTCAGGCAAATTCAGCGCCACTTTCAGCAATTGCAGGAAACCCGCCAAACCTTGCACCTGACGCCGGAGCACGTGCAGTCCGTGGTGCACATTGCCCTGGAACTGGCCGGACAGCTCCCTTTGCGCCCCATTGACCTGCCAGACCTGACAGGTTTCGGAAAACCTGTCAGGTCTTTACGGTCTTCACAAGCATTCCACCTGCCCCCGTTGAGCGGCAGTTGGATCGCGTGCACCGAGGGGTTGGCCCACCCACACACGGGCGAAGTTCGTCCGATTGTCTTCGACCACGAACTGATCAAGGGTCGTGATGACGTGGTGCTGGCCCACCTCAACCATCGCCTGGTGCAGATGTCGCTCCGCCTGCTGCGGGCCGAGGTCTGGTCGCCGGAGGGACGCCAAGGCTTGTACCGTGTCACCGCCCGGCGCGTGCCCAACCACGCCCTGGATACACCTGCCGTCGTTGCGCACGCTCGCCTGGTGGTGATCGGCGGTGATAGCCACCGGCTGCACGAGGAGATCATCACGGCAGGCGGCTTTATCCACGAGGGGCGCTTCCGCCGGATGAACGTGGGGCAGACCGAGTCCGCCCTGCAGACAATGCTGGACAAGCCGGTATCAGTTGAAACACAACAGCGATTAGCACTGTTGTGGCCCACGCTACGGCCTTCGTTGGAGCAAGCGTTGGAAGCCCGGATGAAGGCCCGCACCGCTGGCCTGGAAAGGCTCCTGCAGGAACGCGCGACCAAGGAGGCCGCCGATATCGAGGCGGTGCTCACCGAACTGGCAGCCGCCATCGAGCAGGAGTTGACAGCGCCAGCGTACCGCCAGTTGGAACTCTGGAGCAACGCCGAGCGCACCCAACTCACCCGCAACACCCAGGCTTTGCGGGCACGCCTGGATCAGATTCCAGGCGAGATCGAGGCCGAGCAAGCGGCCATCCGCGCGCGCTTTGCCGACCCGCAGCCACGTATGTTCCCTGTGGCTGTGACCTTTCTGGTACCGGAGAGGTTCGACCGGTAGAACCATAGTAGGAATTACTTTGGAGGAGATGAGACGATGAAACTATCAACGGAAGATGTGGCTTTATTCTTCAATCTGATGTGGAGACTACAATTCTACGTCAACCAGCAGCACCAGATTATATCCGACGCGGGTTCGGTTGAGGATTACGCCGACCTGCCGCTAACGGAAAGAGTTCAGGTGCGGAACGTTCTGTGGGAGAATCCTGAACTGATTGATGCCTACGTTGCCGAAAACCCACATGACCTGCCGGACGAAGATCTAGGCATTATCCGTAAATGGAAGCGGTTCGTCCCCGGTACCTTTCAGATCTTTCGCTACTTGAAAAAGCACGCTATCTTTATCCACGAGAACTCTGGCGTGTATGGTGTGTTGGCCCTCTATGACAGCCTGGAAGAGGTGTTGTACGGGCGGCGCTTGCCGGTTATGGTCCAGGCAGTGCTGTTGCCATTCAAGGGGAAGATCGTTTACGACGGGACGTTGAATTCCTACAACATCTACTTTGGTGGGGGCATTCGGTCGCGTCTAAAAGAGGAATACATGACGGCCAAGCAAAATGGCCGTATCATCACCACGTTGGAGCCTGAACTGGCTCAACCTGCCCGGCAGACGCGCGAAAAGCCCGGCAAGGACTGGCGACCGATGGTGGGCGACATGGTCAAGGCGGCCAACAAAATGAAGGGTGGCCCGGCAATCCAAAGTTCAGCCTTCAGCCTGCTCCGCGCCAGTGCCCAACTGGCCCAGGCAGCCGTCCACAACCCGGACGACCTGGATGAACTATGGAAACTAGAACGGCGGGCACGAACGGCGCTCACTCGGCTGCAAACAGCGCTGAACCGGGCGGAACGATAATCGAGTTACTATGTCAATTGCACGACACCACGCCGAATGGCTTTCCCTGCTGGAAATATCCGGCCCCTTCCTCAGTATGCCGGTGTTGATGGGGGCATTCCCACAGGGATTGGAGGCCCGTGACGCCGAGCGGGCCGGTGAGTTGCGGGCCGCCTACGAGGAATGGGCCGACAACCAGGGTGGCCTGCAACCCGATCCCGCCATCCACACCGCCTGGGTGCGCTACGTGCTGGAGAACACGCTCGACCTGGAAGGAACCCTGGCCGAAGGCCAGGCCATCCCCGACGGCATCAAGGCCACCGTCCCCGAGTATGGGGAAGTGATCCGCCCGGACTTGATGGTAGTTCGTCCCCTTGCTTCCCCCCCCTTGGGGGGGACCAAGGGTACTTCCCCCCCAGTGGGGGGGATTGAGGGGGGGAGGCAACCACGTCTCCTCATCCAAATCTATCCCCCAGGGCAAGCCCTGGACAAACCCCTCCCCAACCGCCCCTGGAAAGCCAGCGCCGCTATGCGCATGATGGAACTCCTGCGCACCACGGAGGTGCGCCTGGGCCTGCTGACCAACGGCGACCAATGGATGCTCGTGCACGCCAGGCGGGGCGAGACCACCACCTTCGTCTCCTGGTACGCGGGGCTGTGGCTGGAAGAACCTCTGACGTTACGCGCTTTTCACAGCTTACTGGGCGCGAAGCGTTTCTTCAACGTGCCCTCCGAAGGTGAGAATGCCCAAACCCTGGAGGCGCTGGTGGAAGCCAGTGCCCAGGACCAGCACGAAGTCACCGACCAGTTAGGCTACCAGGTGCGGCAGGCGGTAGAGATTCTGATCCAGGCGATTGACAAGGCCGATCAAGACCGCGGGCGCACGTTGTTGGCCGGCATCAGCGAAGACCGCGTGTACGAGGCCGCCCTGACGGTGATGATGCGCCTGGTCTTTTTGCTCTCGGCCGAGGAGCGAGGCCTGCTGCTGCTGGGCGACCCGGTCTACGATCAGCATTACGCCGTCTCGACCCTGCGGGCGCAACTGCGCGAGATGGCCGATCAGCAGGGTGAAGAACTGCTGGAACGCCGCTTCGATGCCTGGTGCCGCCTGTTGGTCGCCTTCCGCGCCGTGTACGATGGCGTGCAACACGAGAACCTGCGTCTGCCGGCTTATGGCGGCAGCCTCTTCGATCCTGACCGTTTCCCCTTCCTGGAAGGCCGCGTCCCGGACACTCACTGGCGCATCACACCTGCCGACCCCCTGCCCATCAACAACCGCACCGTGATGCACCTGCTGGATGCGCTGCAAATCCTGCAGGTCAAGGTGCCCGGTGGCGGCCCGGCGGAGGCCCGTCGCATCAGCTTCCGCGCCCTGGACATTGAGCAGATCGGGCACGTCTACGAGGGCTTGCTCGACCACGTCGCCATGCGGGCCACGGAACCGGTGCTGGGGCTGGTGGGTACCAAGCGCAAAGAGCCGGAGATCTCTCTATCCGAACTGGAAGTGCAACAGGCGAGGGGCCAGGCAGCGTTGTTGGAATACCTGCGCGAGCAGACAGGCCGCTCTGCTGGTGCCCTCAAAAGAGCGATAGAGACGCAGTTTGCCACGTCCGATGTCTTCCGTGCCGAACGGTTGCGGGCGGTTTGTGGTAACGACGAGGCATTGTACCGCCGCGTGTTGCCTTTTGCCGGGCTGGTGCGTGATGACGACTACAGTTTCCCGGTGGTGGTTCCCGCAGGCAGCGTCTACGTGACGGAGGGGCCGACGCGCCGCGCCACCGGCACCCACTACACCCCGCGCAGCCTGACCGAGCTGATCGTACAGCACACGCTGGAGCCGCTGGTCTACGCCGGCCCCGCCGAAGGTAAACCCCGCGAGGAGTGGCAACTGCGCTCCCCCGCTGAGTTGCTCGACCTGAAGATCTGCGACATGGCGATGGGCTCCGGCGCGTTCCTGGTGCAAGCCTGCCGCTACCTCTCCGAGCGATTGGTGGAAGCGTGGGACACTCTGCTCCCTCTCCCGTTCCGACGGGGGAGGGTTGGGGAGGGGGCCAATCTCCAAATCACCCCAGAGGGCCATCCCGCCACCGGCGACCCAGCCGAGACCATCATCCCCCAGGACGCCGACGAGCGGCTGACGCTGGCCCGCCGCCTGGTCGTTGACCGCTGTCTCTACGGCGTGGACAAGAACCCCCTGGCCGTGGAGATGGCCAAACTCTCGCTGTGGCTGATCACACTGGACAAGCACCGCTCCTTCACCTTCCTGGATCATGCCCTGAAGCACGGCGACTCGCTGATTGGGGCCGACGAGGACATGTTCCTCCGCTGGTCCCACAGCATAAGGGGCAGCGCGATGCCGCTCTTTGACGAGGAGAACCGCAAGGCACTGGAGGCGGCGCGGGCCAAACGGCGTGAGCTGCAATCTTTCGAGGTGCGGGACGTGTACGACGCCGAACGCAAGGCCCACCTGCTGGCCGAGGCTGAGGCTGCGATGGCGCGCATTAAGCGGGGCTGCGATGTGCTGGTGGGCGTGCGGCTGCTGGACGACCTGAGCCAGAGGGAACAGGACGCGCTGCTGGAGCAGGCGCTGATTGATTACACGGCAGGGGAACCACTCGTGGACGAGAATGCGCAACGGGCGGTGACAACAGCACGGGGACAGTCTGCTTTCCACTGGCCCTTCGAGTTTCCCGAAGTGTTTGAGCAGGGTGGTTTTAGTGGCTTCGTGGGCAACCCGCCATTCATTGGTGGACGCCGCATACGTGAGACACTGGGTGATGACTACCGCGAAGCCCTCTACCGACTTTACTCTGGTTCCAGCGGCAACGCTGACTACTGCGCCTTTTTCTTCCTGCGTGGCTTTGCCCACTTGCGCAGGGGCGGCACGCTGGGCCTGATCGCCACCAACACTATCGCCCAGGGCGACACTCGCCAGACGGGACTGGAAAAGATTGTAAAACAAGGCGGTACGATTTACAGCACTGACAATGACCGGCCCTGGCCCGGGCAGGCCGCCGTGGTAGTGAACGTCATCCACATTGCCAAAAGCAAGATGTCTCCACCCTTTTTGCTGGATGGCAAGTCAGTGCAGCACATTTCCAGCCTGTTGGATAGCCACAGAGTGAGCGGTGATCCTTACAGATTGGTTGTAAACCAGAACGAGAGTTTCCAAGGATCCTTATTAAGAGGGATGGGGTTTGTACTAACGCCTGAAGAAGCTCAAAATCTAATTGAGGAAGACTCGCGCAATTCTGAAGTTGTTCAGCCTTATCTCAATGGTCAAGACCTAAATAGCAGTCCTGATCAATCACCCACTCGTTGGGTTATCAACTTTTTTGATTGGCCTCTTCCCAAAGCGCAGACTTACCCTGGCCCTATGCGGATTTTAGAAAGGCGCGTTTATCCTGAGCGGATGGGCAGTGAAAAGGGCCGCAAAACGTATGAGAAGATGTGGTGGCAATTCTGGAGACCACGAGTTGAGCTTTATCGTGCCGTTGCTCAGCAACAGCGAGTACTAGTTGTAGCGAGGGTCACCAAGTATGTGGTACTTGCTTTTGTGCCCAAAGATTGGGTTTACAACGAGAAAACGATGTATCTTCTCAATATTCAGGGGGGGATGACGACTGTAGGGCGGTTTTGCTAACCGCCGTCCGGTCGGATAGCAAATCCGACCTACACCCGCTACACCCGCCCCAAGTTTTTGAGAAGATACAAAACGATTGTGTTTAATTCTGATAGCGATTCCACTTTTGCTATACTTCAGTCTTCAATCCACGATAATTGGGCTTGGCAATATAGTTCTACTCTTGGCAGTAGTACTTTGAACTATGCCCCCCGTGATTGCCTAGAAACCTTCCCCTTTCCAAACCGCGTGTCAGAACAACGCGCTACTCTGGACCACATCGGCGAAACCTACCACAAGCACCGCCGCCAACTGATGCTCGACCGCCAAGAAGGGCTAACCAAAACCTACAACCGCTTCCACAACCCCGACGAGACCGCCGCCGACATCGCCCGGCTGCGCGAGTTGCACGTCGAGATGGACAACAGTGTCGCCGCCGCCTACGGCTGGCAGGATTTGGACCTGAGCCACGGCTTCCACGAAACGGGCCAGGGCCTCCGCTTCACCATCAGCGAAGCCGCCCGCCGCGAGGTCCTCACCCGCCTGCTCCAGCTCAACCACGAGCGTTACGCGGAGGAGGTCCGCCAGGGGTTGCACGAGAAGAAACAAAAGCGCGGTTCGCGCAAAAAGACCACACGGAGGAAAACAACCAAGAAGAAAGCGGATAAACAAATGCCGCTCCTTTAGCGCCATTCCACAGAAAGCGTAAACCTATGGACGATCCTTACTTGGACGTCATTGATGAATGTTGGGACAAGATCATGATGATGTACAACCTGTTCGCAGACAAGGGGCCGGTGATGCTGCTCGAGTTGCCAAGCCTCAAGATATACGCCTATCCGTACAAGGAATACAAGGCGGATTTGAACCAGCGCTCTCAATCTATCTTGACGCATCAGTACCAGCAGGCCCAGGCCAACGGGCAAATGGTGCTTTTTGTCCGGGATAACGAAAAGCAGAAATTCCGATCCTACACTCTGAATCTGGAGCAAACGTGACAAAATCGAAAAAACGCAAGGGCAAGCGAAGGAGCAAACAAACAGGTAGGCGAACAGGCAAGCGCGGAGGCAGTCCCCCAATGTCGGCCAAGATGCAAAATCTGGCTCAGGCAGGCTACCAGGTTCGGGCCTTCGCGATTGTAAACGACGCGGGGCGTAACTACAAGCCGGGTATCCCCGACGAGATCGGAGAGGCAACCTGGCTGGTCAAGATCGGTCGCCTGGGCGAGGCGAAAACCGCCTTTCAGCGCATCATTGAGCGCGAGCCACGGGCCAAGGAAGCGTACGTGAATTTGGGGGCGATCTATGTCAAGATGGGGGATAAGGCTGCCGCCGAGGCCCTTTTCCGAGATGCGATAGATAAATTCCCCCGGTACGTGTTCCCTCGCGCTAGCATGGCCCTGATCTACCTAAAGCGTGACCAGGTTGACGAAGCGGAAGCCATCATGCGACCGCTGGACAACCTGCAAAAGTTCACGTCGACCGAGTTTCGTATGTACGTCCTGACGTGGAGCGACATTCATGCCCACCAGCGGCACTTTGAAGCGGCGCTATCGTGGCTGAGAATACTTCCAAAACTGCTGCCGCGCTCGCGTGGTGTGTGGAAGCGCCGGGTCATCTTTTGGCTTGGGCGGATATTTGTCGAAAAGCGGGGTGAGTGATGAGAGAGCCGCTTCACCATCGGCCAGGAGACCCGCTGGGATGTGCTGGATCGGCTGCTGGCGCTCAACCACGAGCGGTATGCAGAGTCCCGAAATCTGAAAGGAATTGCCATGTTTGACAAACTATGGAAATCAGCCAGGCGCACCTTGCCTGGTGGTCTTCCTGGCCCCAGTGTCTACCGGCGCTACCGCGTAGACGGCAGGGCGCTAAACCACAAGATTATGGGTGCAACTTTGGACAAAGCGGCTATCCAGTACGCAGGCAGGGCGCTGGGTATGATGGGGCGGGGTAACACAATGATTTTCGATAATGAGGATGAAACGAGTGTCCTGATGGATTGCGCGCTTTACGAATACAAGGCGAGGGGCAAGAACGCGATCGAGCGGTATCAGGAGGAAATTGGCGGCGAGACCGAGATTGAGCGAGATCTACTGGCGGCGATGGTGGCTTCATC
>JAUWNP010000184.1 GCA_030612585.1 Anaerolineae bacterium | reverse complement strand
CCATCGCTTGCGCATCGTCCTCTACCGCCGTCGCGTACTGCCCCCAGTACCCCTCGGCGATCCCCAGGCTGCCTAAGGGGTTCCCCTCGCCCTGCCGGTCGCCGATGTCGTGGGCGATGGCCAGCGCTTGCTCATAGTACTCGATGGCCGTCGCGTACTGCCCCAAGTCGTGGTAGGCGATCCCCAGGTTGCCCAAGATGCTCCCTTCCATATTCCGGTCGCCGATGTCGCGGGCGATGGTCAGCGCTTGCTCGTAGTACTCGATGGCCGTCGCGTTCTGCCCCATTGAGAGGTAGGCGTTCCCCAGGCTGCCCAAGCTGTTTCCCTCGCCCTGCCGGTCGCCGATGTCGCGGGCGATGGCCAGCGCTTGCTCATAGTACTTGATGGCCGTCGCGTACTGCCCCATTGAAGAGTGGGCGATCCCCAGGTTGCCCAAGCTGTTCCCCTCGCCCTGGCGGTCGCCAATCTCCTGGTAGCAGGCTAAAGTGTCCTCCCACTTTTGTATGGCAGCAGAGTATTCAGCTTGATAGTAGCGGTCTATGCCTTCCTGGTTCAGCGCCTCACAATCTGCCCCATCTTGAACCGGCGGCGCGGCGTGGGCGGCGGGCGGCGTTGCGTGCAGCAGGGCCAGCAAGGCAGCGGTGAGTAGCACGGATGAGAGAAATGTAGGATAGAGGCGCTTGTGACGTGGTGAACTTCTCGTATCCGAGGCGCTGTGTTTTTCGCGTCTGGTTTTCATCATTCTTTTTCCTCGGTTGGAATATGAATGACAGCGAATTTTGCGATTTACCGAATCAACCTATCGGTGAGGCTTTCGGACAGTGACCAGTGTACCAACGATTGCTGCCAATGTCGACGGCAGCGCCGTGCCGGGACAAAAGCCACCACCAGAGTCATTCTCGCCGGATGGGGGCGGTGTCTCGGTTGTACCGGGACCAGGGTCGCCCGCGTCGCCGGTGAGCACAAAGCCGGACGCGCTGGTCATCCCGCCACAGCACCAGTCCGAGCAACGCCGCCAGACCGAGCACGGGCAGCACCTGCCAGCGCAGGCTGGTCGTTGTGGCGCGGGCGATGCCTGTGAGCCAGGCGACGGCGAGGTAGACGAGAGTCATGGGGCTGTTCTATTCTACAAGCGGATCGTTCTTGTTTTCTCTAGCGCGGTCTTAGCATGGTGCGACTTTGCACAGATCCTCCTGGGGAGGATGCCAGCCGACCCTTGCCCAGCGCCGACGTGCTTCCACGATGTCAGGGTGATTCATATTCAGGGCAGCCACGGTTGTCCGTCCTACAGGGGTTAGGCCGATGATTTCGCTGCCATCCTCGCTCCAGCAAAAGTGTTCGTGCCATTGTTGTCGGCGTGGATGGAACAGCGGCACCTGCTTGCCCGTCAACGGATCCTGGGCTTCAACCTGTGCACCCTTAAACTCATTACAGGAATGGCAGGCCAGACACAGGTTTTCCCGTGCGGTCTGCCCACCGGCTGCTTCGGGGATGATGTGGTCTATCACCAGACGCGCTCCCGTAACGGAGGTCAGGGTATGGCAATAGGCACACCGGTTACGGAATTCGGCCACTACGCGTTGGCGCAAGGACCGGGGGACGCGTGTCCTGGTCATTGTGGCCTTTGCAACTCTTCCGGTGAGGGAATGTGGTGCCCGCGCCACTTTAACAGCATGTAGGCGTGGGCCTTCTTCAGTGTCAGGCGGCGGGCCTCTTCGCCGAGGGCATGTAGTTCTTCTTTCTCGCGCGCCGTGGTGGTCCCCTGGCTGTTTTTGTGCAGCAGGCGGCCATACAGGCGCTGGTGGGCGGGTGGCAACTGGCTCTGTGCGACTTTCCACAGGGCTTTGTCGTCAAGACTCTCTAGCACTTCTAGTTCTTCGTGCAGAGGAGACGGCAAATCATCAGCCAGTGGAGGGACGGCCTCTACCAGACGCTCCATGAGGAACTCTTCTAGTGACTTGCGGGCTATGGTTGCACCTCGCCGGTAGCGTTGGAGCGTCTCGCCTGGCAGTTGGAGGGTTATGGTCTGGGCCATGAGCGGTCTCCTTTCCCAAGCAATCAATCAGTTCCCACTTCTCAACATTGGGATACACTTCCTTACCGTTTCCCGAATTATAGCACGTTGGGAAGGAGAGCACAACATTGTCGCAGTTCGGGAAATCGTAGCAGTTCTGAGGCTCTCTAAGACCCTTTAGAGCCCTTTTGCGGCATTTGGCAAATCCATCAACCCCACCCTCAACGGCGGGCATGCTGCCAGACGCGCCCTGCCGCATCCTATGCGTTTCTGGGTTTCGTTCTGCTACGAATCCCCAGTTCCGGTCTTGGAGTTGGGAAAGGGTTCTCCATTGCTGACTGGGAAGCGGGACACTTGAACGCTTTTTCACGCTGCTATTAGTTCCTCCTACGCTGTTTGAAGGAAATTCAAAGATGTGCTAGAATACTGATGGATTTCGGTGGTTTTGCACAGGACGTACTGTCAACGGATTCCTGGAACGAATTGAACGGATAATCGCTTGGCGTCTTGAACCCATAGGGAAGGTGCAAGAAAATGGCAGATAAAGATAAAAGTCTCGAAGAGTGGTTGGCAGAAGAGCAGGCGCGGCTGGATGAGGGGTTTACTTTTGAACCAAAACCCAGTTCGGCGGCGAGCAAACCCGGCACTGGCGAGGAAATTCTCGCCGGGCTGGGGCTTGGTGCTGCTGTGGTTGGCGGGGCGGTCGCTCCCCATCCCGATGCGGTGACTTTCGAGGGTTGTAAAGCCGGTGTTATTGTCACTGCGTTGAGGAAAGAGATCGCAGATGATGATACCCGGGTTCAGGTTGACCAGACCGGCGACGCGGTTGTGGTCACCGTCCTGCAAAGCCAGGAAAGGGTTCCTCACCAGTTCTCCCCGGCACTGACCGCGACCTTGATCGAAACAGCGGACACGCTGACGGTGACTGTCAGTGACCTCAGTCAGGGTGCTGTGAGAGGCGCGCTAAGTTCCGTGGGCAGCACCGTCCTGGATCAGGGGAAGCAGTTACTCTTTGGAAGGCGCGGCGTTGCCGGTATACTCGACACAGCCGGCCGCGTGATGGAGGGAGTTGAGGACCTGGTCGAGGACATCCAGGACCTGGGCTTGCCCAAACGGGTGTGGGAAGTTATTGACCGCGTGGGTGGGGCGGCTGAGGAGGCGTATCTCGACCAGCAGCGCAAAGAACGAGAGGCGCAGCGGAAGCGGGAGGAGGCCGAGCGGGCGTGGACACATTGCGAGTCGTGTGGTCGAGCATACAGGGACGACGAAGATGACAGGGTGGATTGTCCCTCGTGCGGTGCACCGCGCGGAGATAAACCGGCCTGGCTGGAGTAGTACAGAGACCGCCCCGACCTGCAACGGTTGGGACGGTTTTGCGTTGCCTGGCTTGCGGCGGCAGTTCAAGGTTTTGACTTCCCGACTGAAGTGGGCTATCATGCGCCTGCCCGATTCCGGCTGCGGCAGTGACCATCCAAGCAGAATCAGGAGGTAATATTGAAAAGGCTCATTTCACTGTTCCTTTTTGTGGCCTCCCTTGCCTTTGCTACGATTGCCTGTAGGTCAAGTCCAACTCCGACTGAAGCCCCGACCGATGCTCCGACCGGCCAGCCAACGGAGGTGGTCACCGAAGTCCCGACCGCAACACCCGCCGAGGAAGCGACGCCTTCCCTGGGCGACACCTGGACACGCCCGGCCGACAGGATGGTGATGGTCTACATCCCGGCCGGGGAGTTCAAGATGGGCAGCACCGGGGGCGATGACGACGAGCAGCCGGTGCACACCGTGGCCCTGGACGGCTTCTGGATAGACCGCACCGAGGTGACCAAGGCCCAGTATGAGCAGTGCGTGGCGGCCGGGGCCTGCACCCCGTGCTATGGCAACAGCGCCTACGACGACGACCCGGCTATCTACGTCACCTGGTACCAGGCAGGGACCTACTGCGGGTGGGCCGGGGGGCGACTGCCAACGGAGGCCGAGTGGGAATATGCCGCGCGGGGGCCAGAGGGACGGGGGTTTCCGGGGGGGGACGAGTTCGACGGGCCGCGGCTGAACTTCTGCGATGCCAACTGTGAGAGGGACTGGGCCGACGAGACGGTGGACGATGGGTATGCCGAGACCGCGCCGGTGGGAAGTTACCCGGCGGGGGCCAGTTGGTGCGGGGCACAGGATATGGCGGGCAACGTGTGGGAGTGGGTGGCCGATTCGTACTCCAGTGACTACTATGATCGTTCGCCTTCCCGGAATCCGACTGGCCCCTCCTCCTGGGAGTATCGGGTGCTGCGCGGGGGATCGTGGGGCTTTGATCCGTACTACGTGCGCGGCGCCAATCGCGACTGTTTCATCCCCAGCAATACATACGGCCACGTTGGCTTGCGTTGCGCCATGAGTTCTGAATGACTATCTGTCCCGTCTCCACTGCTAATTGCACCTGAACGCGCGCGAAGCGTGACGGTCGTCGGCTTGGCGGTGCTGCTGGCCTGCTGTGGGACGGCCTGGGGCTGGGTGAGGTGATGGGCGGGCGATGCTGCGGATGAGTGAGAACTGAGCGACCCCGCGTGAGAGGCGGTGAAACGACCGCCCCGACCCACGACGGTTGGAGTGATTTTTGTTTGGCTTGTGGCGCTTGGTGCTGAAAGATGGTGATCGCGCATAAGTTTGCTGCATCCTTAGACCTCCGAGGTCTTGGGCAAGCGATGTACCAGAGTACTCCCTGTCGAGGACAAAATGCCATCTCTTTCGCTGTAGGAAGTGAAACCTCAGAGGTCTTTCAGACATGTGGGTAATCACTAGCTGAAAGGGGGTGCACTTCAATTTGGGGGCGAACCCTCCCGCAGGCTTTGCGAGCGCAGCGAACGCCTGTCCAAATCGTTCGACAGGCCGGAAAAGCGTAGGAAACACCTTTAGAAGCCTGCGGGAGGGTCAACTCGCCCCAGGATTGATACACCCCGGCGGCAGGGCAATTGCATCTAAACTGAAATCCCACCCGGTATGCTGTTCCGAGAAGCAAAACAACGGCGAATCTTGCCGCAGGAAGTGCATTTGGGCAGAGAGAAGTGCAAATCCTCACTCTGGATGGTCATTGGCAAGGGAACATGTGGTCGTTTCCGGTCGTTTTGGCCTCATTTGGATTAAGATGCAATTGCCCTGACCCCGGCGGTGCGAAGTATTGACTTCTACGTGGGGTTGGGCTATACTACTTAGGGAGCCCAAGGCGCTGGGGTCGCCCTGGTCTAGCAAGAGGTCGGCCCACCGTCAAAGTTGGGCGGGTATTCTGTTCTGCACAGGGCTATTGAGTGAAGAGAATGGCTTTGCATCACACCAGGGACTACACACTTGCCAAAAAAGGGAGAGTCAGCAATGGCAACACTCAAGAAACCGCCACGACCGTGGGACATTGATGATCTTCTGGATCTCGGAAAGCAATCTTCAGCAACATATCTAAAAGCAATACCAGTTCTTATTCTCGAAAGCTGGGTGCAAGGGGAGAGACAAGAGGGGGCTGCAAATTTCGTCAGAACCAAGGATCTGGTCAAGCGTCTAGTAAGTAGCAAGTTGGTGGCTAGTTTCAAGCCAAGGGCTACTTCGAACATTGGTGCCGCTCTGACCAAGATGCAGAGTGGTCGAAACTTAACCCACCCTCCTCTTCTCAAATGTCAGGGAGGAGGAACATACTGGGTCAATTTACCTCACTATGAGGTGCTTCTCCAGGAATATCGTCAGCAATACCGCGAACGCTATCCAGTGGACTATAGGAAGCTCTTCCCAGAAGGAGAGCCTGAGTGGGAACGCCCGAGTCCGCTGAAGAAACGAGCAGAGCGGAAAGAAGACAAAGCGATTCCCTCAGAATCAGAAACGCAGGACGAGATACGCAACCTGCTTGCACCATTAGAGCGGGCTCTACGCGACCGACAGCAAGCTGTAGACAGGTTAACAGAGGAGAACCAGCAACTACGAGCGGAGTGGGTTGCTTTACAAGTCGCCCGCCAGAAAGAGAGTGAAGCTCCTCCTGGCACACCGCCTCCCGGGCGTGCAATCGCAGATGAGGAACTTCAAAATGACTGTGCGGAGCTTCTAGAGAACCAAAAATACTACATCAACGCTATAAGAAGTGCTGGCCTTGTCTTGGAAGTGCGACTCAGGAAGACTATTGGAGGTGATGGACCAGAAAAGTTCAAGGAGGGAGTAAAACTGGTAGACTACGCGCTTCAAAAGGACTCAGGCAGGTTAATCATTAGTGAGCACCCTGCAGAGCAAGAAGGTGTTCACATGCTCTTCAGGGGGGCGACGCAATTTGTCAGGAATCCGCCTAGTCACAAGAAACTGCAATATACTGAACTTGAAGCTAGACAAGCAGTCGGTCTCATAGATTATCTGCTTTCGCTGCTGCGACAGGCAAAACCCAGAGAGTAATTATCAGGAGCCGCGTTAAGAAGTGGCTGATTCGGTTAATCCTCCTGATTAGTTGTCATATTCGGGCCAAGCGAAACAACACGGGAAGTTATATATTACGAACCCTATGTAGGGGTGTCAGTCCCTACCTGGCGGAGTACATCTTCGCTGGGGAGGTGCCGTTGTGAGAAGCGCTGCCTGAAGGAGAAGATCAGGCGGATTCTAACGTTAGAGGAAGCATAACTGCACAAGCCGGCGCGTGAGTGACGGCGAACCGACCGCCCCGACCTGCACGGTTGGGGTGGTTTTGCGTTGCTTGGCTTGCGGCGCTGGTGCTACGGAGTTTGACTTCTGCGCAGAGTTGCCATATACTGTAGCCACAACGCAACAGAAATCGCCTCGCAACTGGGCACAGTTTGAGGCGGTGACCGGGACGGCGGATGCGCCCTGGTGCGGATATGGTAGCACAGAGCCCGCCCGCCGTCAAGGTATGGCGGGTGTTTCGGTTTAGCGTGACTATCACATTATAAGAATAAGGAGGTAAAAGAGATGCAAAGCATTACTCAGTTCTGGAAGTCTGGCACCACTGGCAAGTTGGTTATCGGTTGTGGTAGTTTGATTGTGATTCTCCTTGTTTGCGGTTGTCTTGGCGCTCTTCTTCTTTGGCCAAAAGATGCTACTCAGCAGGCCGGCGAGGAGCCCGCGACGACGCAGGTTGTTGCTGAGGCTGAGCCGACTAAGACACCGGAGCCAACAGATACACCGCATCCCACTGAGCAGATTGTTGCTGAGGCTGAACCGACCAATACACCGGAGCCAACAGATACACCGGGACCTACACTCACGCCAGTACTTGCGGCGACACCGGTCCTGCTTGGCGAAACGGTTTCTTTCGCCGACTGGGACTACATGGTGGCGGAAGCAACCGTCATGACGACTATTGGGGATGAGACCCCCCGTGGTGCCTATGTCGTTGCACTGCTTCAGGTTACCAACAAGGGGGCAACTGAGCGTAGCATTGGGAGTGATTTCTTCGTCGCCCAAGACGCTCAGGGCCGCCTCTATGAGATGGATGGGGATGCTTCCCTAGAGTATCATCGTGTCTACGACATAGCTTACTGGTACCTTGACGACATCGGATCTTCCCTCACTGGCATCGTCCCTGTGGTTTTCGACGTGTCTCCTGACTCATCGAGTGTGCTTTTGCGAGCAGCCGGGGTAAACGAGCCCACCATTCTCCTCGTGGAGGACGTGGGTGGGGAGCCCCTGACACTGCCGGGGGAGCCACTGAGCACGGCTGACTGGGCCTATGTGGTCACTGATGTCAGCACTGCTAGCACTATCGGCGACGAGATGGCGCGAGGGCAATATGTAGCCATCATCCTCACCGTCCGAAACGACGGTTTGACTCCCCGCGAGATTGGCACTCAACTCTTCGCCTTTAAGGATGGCGAAGGGCGCACGTATGAGATGGACAGCGATGCATCACTAGAGTACCATCAGACCTTCGACACCGATGCCTGGCACCTGGAGACTTTGGGACCTTCCCTTGTCGGCACAGTCCCGGTGGTATTCGATGTATCTCCGGATGCCACTAACCTAGCCTTGCATGCCAAACAGGGAGACGCAGAACCGATCTTAGCACTGGACGCCGTTGGAGGACAGCCAATTGAGTTAGCCGGAGAGGTGCATCCCGCTGGTAACTGGGAGTTTGCCATCCAAGAAGTCAGCACGGCAAGCAGCATTGGTGATGAAATAGCAGAGGGTCAGTTCCTTGTGATGATCCTTCGGGTCAAAAACCTTGCTCCCACTCAACAAGATTTAGGGAGCAAGATATTCACTTTGAAGGACGCTCAGGGGCGAACTCATGAACTTGATACCGATGCATCACTAGAGTACCATCAGACCTTCGACACCAACGCCTGGCACCTGGAACCTATCGGTCCCTCCCTCGACGGTATTGTGCCTCTGGTCTTCGATACCGCAACTGACGCATCGGGATTTGTGTTAGTCACTCAGGAAGGGACGGAAGTTCCGCTGCCATAGGTCGGGCAGGCTTCGTGGGATACTCAGGAAGAATCCATGTGCGGGAGTCTTGGCGGGGAACCCGTGGAAGTGCTCAGGCGCTAACTTCTGAGAGAGAAGCCCCGGTCCGCCGATGGGAGACACTGGATTGACTGACCGCATCATAGCGCAAGGTCGCGCCCTGGTGCGGGCAATCTAGGCCCTGTCCACAATCGAGCCGAGCGGCCCGTTTGAGCGGGCGCTGGCGCGGCTGTTGTTGGCGGCCTACAAGCGACGGCTGCGGGAAATCGTGGAGGCTGCGCCCGGTTGGGTGGGGGAGGAGATACTGAGCGCCAGCAAGCGCATCGGCGATAAGCGGGCGGCGCTGTGGGTTAGCAAGAACTGAGGAGGGTGCGATGAGGCAAATGAATAGACGACCAGTTGCCATCATTGCGGGTGCCGTTTTCGTGATGGCCTGTATTCTCACAGCAGCCTCAGGGGGCTTCACGTATGAGGCTGTGGCGGAAAACGGGACTTTGACCCCGTGGGCGTACCTCCCCTA
>JAUWNP010000166.1 GCA_030612585.1 Anaerolineae bacterium | reverse complement strand
TAATCATTGTGAACTCTCCTGTGCTAGTTGGTTTGTGATTAGTATCATACCAGCACAGTGAGAGTTTGTCTTGTTTCAGTTGTCAAAGTTCAGTTTTCGCGCCCCAGGAAACATCTCGCTTCTGGTTGCGCAACCGTTACGATAGGGGTATATAGCGGCCTTGACGAAGTCACACAGTTTGTCGCTTGTCCCAAACGTGATACGCTCCCTGTCGCCTGGTTGGCATGCTGGCGATTTGCGAGTATAATCGTAAGGTGTGGTGGCATTGCGGTCATACACGGAGATTCGAGGAGGAGATTCGAGATGCCCCATGAATTTCGTTTCATCTTCAGAGCAAAGGACTACGAGGCCTCGCTGGCGTTTTACCGAGACGGGCTAGGGTTGCCTGTCGTTGGCTCGTGGGATCGGGGGCCGGCCGAACGGGGGACGTTGTTCCAGGCAGCCTCCGGCATTATTGAAGTCCTGGCCCTCGCCCCTGGGAGGGAATACACGCCGCCGCATGGGATGGAGGTGGCCTACGAAGTGGACGATGTGGATGAGTGGTATCGGCGTGTACAAGAGAAGGGATTGCTCATCAGAGGGGAACTTGCAGACAAACCCTGGGATCACCGTGCCTTCTCGCTCACCGATCCCGATGGAATCAAGGTGATCCTGTACTCGATCATCGGCTAGGCGCTGTGGTTGGGTCGGAGGTATGTGGCCCGGAGCACGGACCGCTCGTGATCGTTGATGGCCGCGCCGCCACGGACAGGCGGTGTTGGGGAGCATCGCCAGCGGGCGGGTGATGAGGCTCTTCAGCCTGAATCCCGGAGTACAAGGTCTGCGCGGTCAAGGTGAAATCCCCGTAGCGTGGGCCCGGCAGGAGGCAGTTTCCAGATCATTGCGCTATGGACGTGGTTAGATCGGACCTGGCCCTGAGCGGCGTGGTACTTGCGGGGGGCAGAAGCGCTCGCCTGGGACGGGATAAGGCACTTCTCGAACTGGAGGGGCAGCCGCTGATCACCCGTACACTGGACGTGTTGGCCCAGTTGGCGGATGATCTCATCATCGTCACCAGCATGGCTCCTCACCTGTTCCCCCGGTCGGCGCGGGTCGTCGCCGACCGGTACGTAGGCGCTGGGGTGCTGGCTGGGGTGCACGCTGGGTTGTTGGCTGCGCGTGGGGAGTTGGCGCTCGTCGTCGCCTGCGATATGCCGTTTCTCAATCTCGACCTGCTACGTTACATCATCTCGCTGGCCCGGGATGCCGACGTCGTTGTGCCTCGCTGGACGGACGTGGAACCGCTGCACGCCGTCTATCGCCCGGCGACTTGCCTGGGGCCGATTGAAGGGGCTCTGGCCCGTGGCGAGCGGCGAATCGTCTCA
The DNA here is from genome assembly GCA_030612585.1 of Anaerolineae bacterium. The sequence continues at coordinate 8,386 of JAUWNP010000166.1, read as the reverse complement.
TTCTATCGCGACGAAGTTAGAGAGGTCAGAGTGCGCTACGTGGAGCGGGCTGAGATCACCAGGTTCGATCCCCAGGGGTTGTCGTTCTTCAACGTCAACGGTCCTGAGGATTGGGAGCGGGCACGTGTGCTGGCCCATCTTGGCAACGAGGCCAGGATGTGCTATACTTTCGCGCTGGAAGGGAGCGCATGAAATTACGCCAAGTACTCTCAATCATAGATGGAAAGGTCATTTCTAAAAGCGTTGATCTGGATAAAGAAGTGCAGATGGGGTGCGGATCCGATCTGATGAGCGATGTGCTGGCCTTCACCCGCGAAGGTGCGCTCCTGATGACCGGACTGACCAATCCCCAGGTAGTGCGCACAGCCGAACTGGCTGGCATCATGGCCATCGTCTTCGTGCGCGGGAAACTGCCACCACCCGAGACCGTTGTCCTGGCTGAAGAGAAGGGTATTCCCCTGCTGGCCTCCAAGTATACGATGTTCAAAACCTGCGGCCGACTTTACCAGGCTGGGTTGTCCAGTTGTGGTCTCTTTGAACTTACGCTACGCCAATGGCGTCTCGCCTTCGGGGATAGCGTGAAAGGTTAATTGTGGAGAAGCAGCCAGCACAGGAGATCACAAAACTCCAGGAACTGACCTATGAACTGACCGTCGATCAGGCGATGTCCCCAAAGGTCGTCACCGTGTCCCCCCACGATACTATGGCTCAGTTTCGTGAGGTGCTGCGCGTAAACCGCATCTCCGGCACGCCGGTGATGGAAGACGGGGAGATGATAGGCGTCATCAGCATTGAGGATTTGATCAAGGCACTGGCGGCCGGGGAATTGGATGCCACTGTGGGTGAGAAAATGTACCGGCGCGTGGAGACGCTCTACGCCGACGAGCCGCTTGTGGGTGCTGTTGACAAATTCGCCCGTTTCAAGTTCGGGCGCTTCCCTGTCATGGACCGGGAGGGGCACCTGGTGGGGATCATTACCCAGGGCGACATCATGCACACGCTGCTGCGCAGACTGGAGGTGGACTACCACGCGGAGGAGATCCACCGTTACCGCGCCAGCCACATCTTCGAGGATATCATCGCCGACGAGGCTGCCCTGGTAATCGGCTACCGCCTCATAGGCCGTGATTTCGACCGGGCGGGGGAAGCCTCTGGCAACCTTAAGACTACCTTGAGCCGCCTGGGCTTTGATCCTGGCATCATCCGTCGTGTGGTTATCGCCACTTACGAAGCGGAGATGAATATTGTCATCTACGCTCATGGCGGGGAGATTGTGGCCGAAGTGCGACCCGACCGCATCCGTATTGAGATGCTTGACAATGGCCCTGGCATCCCCGATATTGACCTGGCTATGCAGCCCGGTTACTCTACTGCGCCCGAATGGGTGCGTGAGATGGGATTCGGCGCTGGAATGGGCTTGCCTAACATCAAATCATGTAGCGATCAGATGAAACTGGAATCAACAGTCGGTGTGGGAACGCGACTAGAGATCGTCATTCACGCCGACAAGAGCGGAGAACGGGAGAGGAGGAAGAAGTGAAACTCGGAGAAATCGTCACTGCTGCTGAGCTCACGGTTCGGACCGCTCCACAGCGGTTGGATGCTGAGGTTACCGGGGGATACGCTTCGGACCTTCTGAGTTGCGTGCTGGCCAAAGCTCAGCAGGGCAACCTATGGGTCACACTGCAGGCTCATCCCAATATTGTAGCCGTGGCCTCTCTTCTCGACTTGGCCGGTATCATCGTCACCGAGGGCAAGGAACTCAATGCCAGCACCGTGGAGAAAGCCAACGAGCAGGGCGTCTGTATCATGACCACCGAGCATACCACCTTTACCATCATCTGCCAGTTGGCTGAGGTGGGCGTATGCGGAGTGGATTAAATGAAAGGAGTGTGCTGTGAGACAAATACTCGGTAAAGCATCGCTGGATGGATGCCTGGAGCGGCTGATGACCGACTACCAGGTCATCGGGCCGCAGGCGAAGGGACCTAAGTTCGCTTTTGGCCAGATCACTGATCCGGCCCAACTGCGGCTCGACTACAACACGACTATCCTGCCGCCCAAGAAAGTGCTGCAGCCCCCGCAGGAGCGGCTGGCCACTTTCACTATGGGGGAGGAGCCGCACGTGGAGCCGGTCGTCGAGGCTGGTCCGACAGTGCTCTTGGGCGTGCACACGTGTGACCTGCACGCTATTGGGCTGTTGGACAAGGCCTTTTCCCAGGAGTACCCCGACGCTCACTATCTGGAGCGGCGGCGGCAGACCATCATCGTCAGTCTGGAATGCCTGGAACCATGCGACGAGCATTCCTTCTGCAAGAGTATGGGGACGCTGACCGCCGATGAGGGGTATGACCTGCACCTGACCGACCTGGGAACGGCCTACATAGTGGACGTGGCAACGGAGGCGGGGAAGACACTCCTGGAGACGTATGCCCAGGCCCGGCCCGCCACTGACGCCGACGGGCGCCGTCTGGACGAAGTGCTCGGCGCCAGGGGGGCACTCTTCACCCATCGCCTGGACTTTGAGGCAGCCGAACTGCCGGCCTTGTTGAGCGCCGCCTATGATCATCCCCTCTGGGATGAACTGGGAGAGCGCTGCTTGGCCTGCGGGTCCTGCACCAATGTCTGTCCCACCTGCTACTGTTTCAATGTCTTCGACGAGGTGGATATGGCGCTGACTGAAGGGGAGCGGTACCGCCGCTGGGATTCCTGCCAGTTGGACGAGTTCGCCCGCGTGGCCGGTGGTGAGAACTTCCGCGCGGCCCGCGCGGCCCGCCAGCGCCATCGTTTCATGCGCAAGGGGAAGTACATCTACGAGAAGTTCGGCGAGTTAGGCTGCGTGGGTTGTGGTCGTTGTATCCGCACCTGCGTGGCGAACATCAGTATCGTCGAGGGCTTCAATACCATTCACGAGACAGTAGGAGGGAACGGACAATGACGACATCTGTCTATACACCCGAGATGGCCCGTCTGGTCAACGTGGAACAGATGACCGAATTGGAAAAACTGTTCACTATCGAATTGCCGGACGGACGTAACTTAGGTCACGATCCGGGACAGTTTGTGATGGTCTCGATACTGGGTGTGGGCGAGGCCCCTATCTCCATCACCTCGTCGCCCAGCCGTTCCAACGGTGCCTTCCAACTCTGCGTGCGGCAAGTGGGCGACGTGACCAACGCGCTGCATGCAATGCAGCCGGGGAGTATGCTGGGCATTCGGGGCCCCTTTGGCCATGGCTTCCCTATTGACGAGATGCGCGGTAAGGACGTGCTCTTCGCGCCGGGCGGTCTGGGGTTGGCCCCGCTCCGTTCGCTGATCAACCAGGTACTCGACGAGCGCGGCTCCTTCGGGCGGGTGATCATCCTTTACGGAGCCAAGCGGCCGGCTGAACTGCTCTTCCGCGACGAACTGGAGGAGTGGACCGCTCGCGAGGACGTCGAGTGTCACTACACGGTAGACTGCTTGGACGAGACGTGGGACGATGACATAGCGTTCACGTGCAGTGAGGGCGTCATCACCACTCTCTTCCCCCGGATTACCGTGGACCCGCGCAACACCGTCGCCGTCACCTGCGGCCCGCCCATCATGTATCGCTTTGTGCTGACAGAACTGCTGGGCAAGGGCATTTCGGAGACGCAAATCTATCTCTCGCTGGAGCGGCGGATGAAGTGTGGCGTGGGGAAGTGCGGGCACTGTCAGATCAACAACCTGTACTGCTGCCAGGATGGCCCGGTTTTCACCTACGCTCAGGTCAAGGGCGTCGAGGAGGCATTGTGATGGAAAACCCCAAATCTCAAACCCCAAATCCCAAACCGAAAGTTGCTTTCTTTGACTTTGCGAGCTGCGAAGGGTGCCAACTCACGATCGTTGACGCGCTGCAGACCCACCTGGATCTGCTTGATGCCGTTGAGATTGTGCAGTTCCGCGAGGCGATGACCGAAAAGGGAGAGGACTACCAGATCGCGTTCATTGAGGGCTCCTGCACCCGTGCCTCCGACGAGGCGCGCCTGAAGAAAATCCGAGAACAGGCCAGCATTGTCGTCGCGCTGGGAACCTGCGCTCATCTGGGGGGCATCAACGCCCTGAAGAACTTGCATCCGTTGGAGGACGTCCGCCGCTGGGTCTATGGGGACAAGGCAGACTGGTACGAGACCTACCCGGCCCGGCCCATCAGTGCCGTGATCGAGGTAGACGCCGCCATACCTGGCTGCCCCATTGACCGGGAGGAGTTCGTCAGGGTGGTCAAGGCGGTCCTTTTGGGCAAGAGTCTGCCCATTCCCGACTATCCTGTCTGCGTCGAGTGCAAACTGAAGGAGAACGTGTGCCTGTTCGACGTCGGCAAGTTCTGCCTGGGGCCGATCGTGCGGGCTGGCTGCGATGCCATCTGCCCCACCTTTGGCAGCGGCTGCGAGGGTTGCCGGGGGCTTGTCCCCAACCCCAACGAGAACGCGATGAAGGACGTGCTGGCTGAGGCTGGCTTGACTGTAGAGGATATTCTGTCTCGTTTCACGTTGTTCAATACGTACCAGGTGCAGGAACGAGCGGCTGAGGAGGAGGGAAAATGACCACTTTGAAGATTGACGTACATCACGTGACCCGTGTCGAAGGACATGGCGACATCGTCGTAGACGCACAGAACGGGGAACTGAAGGAGTGTCGCTTCGAGGTCGTCGAGGCCCCTCGTTTCTTCGAGGCGTTCGTGCGCGGCCGGCCTTACCATGAACTCAGCCACATCACTTCCCGCATCTGCGGCATCTGCGCCGTGGGCCACGCCACGACCAGCCTTCGTGCCACCGAGAAGGCGCTGGGGGTTGAGCCTTCGGAGCAGACTGTGCTTCTCCGCAAACTCAACTTCCACGGCGAGACGATAGATAGCCACGTCCTGCATACCTACTACCTGGTCGCGCCGGATTTCCTCGGCGTCGGCTCTGTCATCCCGCTGGCAGCGACCCACCGGGAGGTGGTGGAGCGGGCGCTGCGGATCAAGAAACTCTCCGGTGACCTGTGTGCGATGATCGGCGGCCGCCATACACATCCCATCGCGATGGCCGTCGGTGGCTTCACCCACCTGCCCACCGAGGCCGAACTGCGAGAGATGCAGGCCCGGCTGGTGGACGCTCGCGCCGACATGGACGAGACGGTGGCGCTTTTTGCCACCCTTCCCTGGCCCGAGTTCGAGCGAGAGACGGAGTACGTCTCCCTCAAGAAGGACGACGAGTACGCCTTCATTGACGGCACCATCGTCACCTCCGACGGCTTCTCCTACCCCATCGAGGACTACAGGAAGGTGACCAACGAGAAGTGCGTGCCTTTCTCCACGGCCAAGTGGACTCATCACAACCGCGAGTCCTACATGGTGGGCGCATTGGCCCGGTTTAACAACAACTTCGACCAACTGCATCCCCGCGCCAAGGAGGCAGCAGGCAAACTGGGGCTGAAACCCATCTGCTACAACACCTTCCTCAATAGCGCCGCCCAGGTGGTGGAGATGGTCCACTGCGTAGAGGACAGCATCCACATCATAGATGAACTGCTCACGCGAGGCATCCAGCCCGAGGAGCCAGTGGCGGTAGATGTGAAGGCCGGGGAAGGAGCCGGCTCGTGTGATGTGCCCCGAGGCACTCTCTTCCACAACTACGTGTACGACGAGAATGGCCAATGCGTGAAGGCGAACTGCATCATCCCCACCAACCAGAACATGGCCAACCTCAACGCCGACATGCGCGTGCTGGTGCCGCAGATCATGGACAAGCCGCAGGATGAGATCCGGCTGATGCTGGAGATGCTGGTGCGGGCCTACGACCCCTGCATCTCCTGTTCGGCGCACTTCCTTACGGTAAAGTTTGTATGAGCGAACGGCGAGGGGCGAATAGCGGATCTCGCAATTCGTTATTCGCTATTCGCAACTCGCAATTCGCCACTCTCATCCTCGGCCTGGGCAACCCACTGCGCGGCGACGACGGTGTGGGCTGCCGTCTGGTCGAGGAACTGGCACGTCGGGAACTGCCGCCGGGCGTCCAGGCGCTCGACGGGGGCGCGGCTGGGCTGGGGCTGCTCAATCTGGTGGAGGGATGGGAGCGCGTCGTGGTCGTGGATGCCGCCGAGATGGGACGGGGGCCGGGTGAGATCGTGCGCTTCACCCTGGCCGACGCCCGCCTGGCCTCTACGCCCGACTGTTCCTCCCTCCACCATGCCGGCCTGAGCGAGGCCCTGGCGCTGGCCGATGCGTTGGGCCGTTCCCTCCCCGAAATGGTGATCTTTGGTGTCCAACCGGCCAGGATCGGCTGGGGCGAGGGGTTGAGCCCGGCTGTGGAAGCGGCGCTCCCGGCATTAGTCGCCGCTGTACTCGCAGAGATAACAAACGAGGAACGATGAGCGAAAGAGCAATGTATTCATATATCTACTGCATCTGTCTGGAGCGAGGGCGATGACCGCCTAGGGCTCCGGATACGCATATCTCTTCCCAGGCCAACCGGGCCAGGCGACAGCGCCCTCGCAGTCACGTGAGGGGCTTCGCGCAGGCGAAGGTTGGCTTTTTGTGTCCCTGGCCTGGAAACAAGAAAGCAATTAGCAGGGAGCAGTCAGCTGTTAGCCGGAAATCACTAACTGCTGATGGCTAACTGCTAACGGCTAATTGACTGGGAGGAGACGATGTTCCGAACACACTCTTACCACACCTTTCAAACACCCCCGGTCGTGTCCCTGATCGGCCGCACCCCCCTGGTCCGGCTGGTCCGCGTGGCCGAAGGACTGCCCCCCGCTGCTGCTCTCTACACCAAGTTGGAGGGGCTCAACCCCGGCGGCTCGGTCAAGGACCGTACTGCCCTATCCATTGTCCGGGAGGCTCTGGGGACGGGCGACCTGGCCCCCGGCAAGACATTGCTCGACGCCACCTCCGGCAACACCGGCATCGCCTACGCGATGCTCGGCGCGGCGCTGGGCTTCCCCGTCCGGCTGATGTTGCCCGCGGACGCCAGCCCGGAGCGGGTGCGTATCCTACGCGCCTACGGTGCGCAACTGACCCTCTCCGACCCCGCTGCCGGGACCGATGGGGCGCGCCACCTGGCCTGCGAACTGGCGGCCGCTGAGCCCGACCGGTACTTCCACGCGGACCAGTACAGCAACCCGGCCAATCCACTGGCTCGCTACACCACCACCGGCCCCGAGATCTGGCAGCAGACGGAGGGACGGATCACCCACTTCGTGGCCGGCCTGGGCACCAGCGGGACAATGATGGGGGTGGGCCGCTACCTGCGGGAGCGAGACGCAGCGGTGCAACTGGTCGGCGTGCAGCCCGACGATTCTCAGAATGGCATCGAGGGACTGAAGCACCTGACGACAGCCGATGCCCCAGCCATCTATGACCCCGGTCTGGTAGACCGGGTGGGCGAGGTGGGCACCGGGGAGGCGCAGGCGATGGCCCGCCTGCTGGCCCGCCAGGAGGGGCTCTTCGTGGGGGTCTCGGCAGGGGCGGCGGTGGTCGCCGCGTTGCGGGTGGCCCGGGAACTGGCGCACGGCGTCATCGTCGCGCTGCTGCCTGACGGCGGTTTCAAGTATGCCAGTGCGCCGTTTTGGACAGAGTGAGCAAATCTGTTACTGTCCTGGAATTCGCTGTTCTACCACCAACACTGCCGTCCCATCAATCTCGCTCCGCTTGAGCGCCAACAGCGCTTCGTTGGCCGCCTCCAGCGGGAAAGTCTGCACCGTGGTGTGGATGGGAATCTCGGCGGCCACCTGGAGTAATTCCTCCGCGTCCTGCCGGGTGAAGTTGGCCACGCTGCGCACCGCCCGCTCCCAATAGAGCAGTCGGTCGTAGTTCAACTCCGGGATGGGGGTCATCGTCACCCCGGCCAACGAGAGCGTGCCGCCGCGCCGCCGACCCACACCGCCCCCAGTTCCCGCGCCAGTTGCCCGGTGGCCCTCGCTGCGGGTGAAGACGTGGACCTCGCAGCCCCGGTGACGCGCCACCTGGATGGTGACGTGGGCCGAGCCCCCGGAGCCGTAGAGCCCCAGCCGCTGGTTGGGCTGGATATCACTCAGCCGCAGCGCCCGGTAGCCGATGATGCCGGCGCAGAGAAGCGGCGCCGCCGCAACGTCGGAGAAGCCCTTCCATCTGGCGGATGACCGCCTCGAGTTGTTCTGTGGAGACAAGCGGTTTGCTCATCTTGCTCACACGGTAACCTCATGAACAAAGGACACAGTGGATTCTGGGTCTCCAGGATTTCGCGTGGTCAGTCACCAGACCCTAAGGGTTTTCGTGCAAAATTTGGCAAAAAGAGCTGTTACGCTGGCGAAAAATGGTGTTTACACGATCTTGGGCAAAACCCTTAGGGTCTCACCACGCGAAATCCCAAAGAGCCTGGATTCTAACGAATATTTCACATTC
>JAUWNP010000138.1 GCA_030612585.1 Anaerolineae bacterium | reverse complement strand
TGCTTACGCTTGATTTACCAAAGACATGGTAGCACGAACTGATTGAGTGTCAAGTTTTCCTGCAATTCAGAATCCCCCTTCCAGCCACTCCGCTATCAACGCCTCCAGCGTCCCATCCGCCTTCATCTCTGCCAGCGCCTCATTGATCGCCCGCAGCAGGCGCTGGCTGTCGTGCCGCACGGCCACGGCGTAGGGTTCCTCGACGACCGACTCTCCCACGATAACCAACTCGAAACCCTCGAAACCCTTGGGGTTTTCCGAAACCCCAAGGGTTTTGCCCATCTCCACCAACGCCGAGCCGTGATCCACCAATGCACCGTCGGCCTCTCCCGCCGCGACCGCCGCCAGCGCCCCGGCCGCCGTCTGGCAAGGCACGACGGTGAGGCCGGACAACCTCCGCGCCCACTTCCGCGCCTCCAGGTCCCCCTGCGTGCCAAACTCCACCGCCAGCCTGTGCCCCTCCAGATCAGCCATCCCTTCAATGGATTCCGCCCTCTGCCCCTCTGCTCCTCCGCTCCCCTGCTCCCCTGCTCCTCTGCTCTCCCGCACGACCAGCACCTGCCCGGCGTCGAAGTAGGGGGTCGAGTAGGCGAAATCAGCCATGCGAGCAGGATTGACGACGAGTGCAGAGATGACGACGTCCACGCGGTTCACTGCCAGCGCGTCGTAGAGGCCATCGTAGGGCAGGTTGGCGACGAACTGCACCTCGGCCCCTTCGACCTTGCTCAGGACAGGTCCCAGCCGCCGCCCCAACTCCCGCGCCAGGTCCACGTCGAACCCGACCAGCGTCCCGTCGGCAGCAATGGTCTCGAAGGGTGGAAAACTGGCGTCCATTCCCACGCGCAGGATGCCGCTCTCGCGTACACGATCCCAGGTGGCGTCGGGACGCGCGCATGCGGACAAGACAATGAGCAATGAACAATGAACAATGACCAATGACCAATGACCAATGACCAATGACCAATGGCGGATTCGGGTCGTGGGGCTTGGGCCTGGTGATCTAGTCATTATAGTCATTTTCTCCTCTTCTCCCCTCTCCCTTCTCTCCTCTCTCCTCTCTCTGATTGTACACGCTACTGGTGGGAGTGGCAACTGCACAATCCGTCAATGTCCTGGGATCCGTGTTCTCAGCAATGCCTGGACTTGACAATCTACGCCACTGCTATCATACTTAGACCAGGCACACATCGGCCGTTAACCGCTGGCTGTTAGCCGTCAGCAGTTGGTCGGTAGCCTCCGACACTTCGGCCCAAAATCTACCAGTCTACCAAGACAGGGTGATGACCACGCTCAAGATACTTCTACTAGGTGGGTTTGAACTACGTGGCGGCGACGAGCCTCTGCCGCCGCCCGCCACGCTCAAAGCACGCTCCCTGCTGGCCTACCTCGTTGTTCACCGTGACCGTGTCTGCCCCCGTGAGGTGCTGGCCGACCTCTTCTGGCCCGACCGTCCCCGCGACAAAGCGTTGCACAACCTCAGCACTGCCCTCTGGCATATCCGCCGTGTCCTCCCCCCCGGCGACTACATCCTGGCCGATGCGCGGGCGGTGCGGTTCAACCGGGGGAGTGAGTACTGGCTGGATGTGGAGGAGTTCGAGAAACTGGTAAATTGGGAAACTGGTACATTGGTAGATTGGGAAACTGGTAGATTGGTAGATTGGTCACAAGAGCGGACCACCAATGTACCAATGTACCAATCTACCAATCTACCGACCCTGCGCGAAGCGGTGGCTCTGTACAAAGGCGACTTCCTGGAGGGCTTCTACGACGACTGGTGCCTGGAGGAGCGGTATCGCCTGGAGGGGCTCTATCTGGAGGCGCTGGAGCGATTGGTGGCGGCCTACGAGACGCTGGCTCAGCCGGAGGATGCGCTGCGCTACGCGGGATTGCTTCTGGCCCGCGACCCGCTCCGGGAGGACGTGCATCGCACCGTCATCCGGCTGCGCGTGCGGCTGGGCAACCGGGCCGAGGCGGTGCGTCAGGCTCGCTGGTGCCGCGCCGTGCTGCGGACCGAACTGGGCATTGAGCCGGCTCTGGAGACGGTTGCTCTGTGCGATGAACTGCTGGGCCTCGGCTGGCGACGCGGGCCCAGTGAGGAGGTCCTCGCCCAACGCAGTCATCCACCGCGTAGCCAGCCCGCCTTCATCTTGGAGCGCTCCCCTTTCGTAGGACGGAAAACCGAGTGGGAAGCGCTGCTGACTCGTTGGGAGCGGGCGAAGTCCGGCCAGGGCCACCTGGTGCTGGTGAGCGGCGAGGCCGGTATTGGCAAGACCCGCCTGGTCGAGGAACTGAGCCAGTACATCCGGCAGCGGGGCGGCTGGGTTGCCTGCGGGCGCTGCTACGAGTACGAGCGCGCCCTGCCCCACGGCCCGCTGGCGGACCTCCTGCGTGCCGTTCTCTCTGTCACGGGTGCACGTGTTCTGGACCGTCTGCCCCCCTGGCAGGCGGCCGAACTGGCCCGCCTGGCCCCCGAAGTGGGTGAACGATCCCCGTCCCCTCCCTTCATCCCCCCCCAGGTGGGGGGGGGAGAAGAGGGAGTTGCCGACCAGCAGCAGGCCCGCCTCTTCGATGCACTGACCCTCTTACTACTAGATCTGGCACAGCGAAACCCCCTCCTGCTAATGTTGGAAGACCTACACTGGGCTCAGGACTCGACACTGGCCTGGCTGCACTACCTGGCCCGCCATCTACCCCAGGCGCACATCCTGCTGGTCGCCACCTATCAGCGCGAAGAAGTCGGCCCGGATCGTACGCTGCATGGGCTGGCGCTCCAGTTGGAGCGGAGTGAGTTGGCGACGCGGCTGGAACTGACCCGCCTGCCCCAGGAAGCCCTGGGCCACTGGATGGCCGGCGCCAGCGACGCCCTGGTAGCACGCATCTACCGCCAGACGGAGGGAAATCCTTTCTTCACGCTGGAGACCCTGCGGGCCCTCTTGGAGGAGGGACAGGTGCAATTCGTCGAGGGGCGCTGGGTGGAGAAGACTGCTCTATCCAGCTTACCCATCCCCACCTCAGTACGACAGGTCATCCAGGCGCGCCTGGAGCGGCTCTCGCCATCGGTTCGGGAAGCGGTCGCCACCGCCTCCGTCATCGGGCGCGCCTTCGACTTCGATGTACTGGAGCAGGCGTGGGGCCAGGGGGAGGAAGCCACGCTGGAGGCACTGGATGAACTCCTGCGCCGCCGCCTCGTCCGTGAAAGCAGTGGCCCTTCCAGCCGAGACTACGAGTTCGATCATCATCTGGTGCGAGAGGTGATCTACCGGGGATTGCACTACCGCCGTCGCCGACGGCTCCATCGGTTGGCTGGTCAAGCGATGGAGCGACTGTACGCAGGCCAACCCGGCATAGCCGGTGAACTGGCCCACCACTTTGAGCACGGCCACGAGACCGAAAAGGCCCTGGCCTGGCTGGTCGAGGCGGGGGAGGAGGCCCGGTTGGGTTACGCTCTCCAGGAGGCGCTGGGTTACTTCCGCCGGGCGCTGGCCCTGCTAGACCCCGAGCGAGCCGACGGCCTGGCTGCCCGCGCCCTCACCGGATTGGCCGTCACCCACCGGGATGTGGTCGGCGAGAAGGAGGTGACCTGGGGGTGGCTGGGACGGGCGCTCTCGATCTGGGAGACTCTGGGCAACCGGGGTGGGGTTGCCCAGACCTGCTACGCCCTGGCCTACCAGCACGCCGATTTCGACCAGGCACGGGCCGTGGTGCGCCGAGGGTTGGACGCCGTGAGTGGGACACCAGGCCTTGAGGGACTCACCTCGCGTGGCTACGGCCTCCTGGCCCGCTTCTACGAGCACGATGGGAACTTCGCCCACGCGCGCCTTTGGGCGCAGCGGCAACTAGAGTTGAGCGAGCGCATCGGCGACCAGCGCGGGCTGGCTCACGCCCACCATCGCCTGGGCTCCCTCATCCTGCGCATCGGCGGCCCGATGAGCGAGGCGGTAGCCCACGAGCAGGAGGCAGCCCGCCTGGCCGAGGACCTGGGCTGGCTGGACTTTGCTTCTGGCTCTCACAACATCGCCGGCTACTGTCTGCTCACGCTGGGCCGCACCACCGAGGCAGAGACAAAATGCCGTCTGGCCCTACGCCTGAGCGCCGAACCAGACATCTCCTGGCGGAAGTGCTGGGCCTACCACTACCTGGCCGAGATCGCCTCCCTACGCGGCGAGTGGGAGCAGGCCGCTCGGCTGCTGGATCGGGCAGAGAGTACAATGATCCGCCAGTCCACCCACTTCCAGGAGATTGTCCTCCTGCGTGCCCGGGGACAACTGGTCGCCCGCCAGGGCAATCCGGCCTCAGCCCGGCCTCTTTTGGAGACGGCGCTGGAGATGAGCCAGCGTTTCTATCCGCGCTACGTCCCCGAATTGGAACTGGAACTGGCTGTCCTCAGCCTGGACGAGGGAGACGAGACGGCGGCCCGTCAGTGGCTCTTGCAAGCGCGGGAGCAGGCCGAGCAGAGGGGCATGGCCCACACCCTGGCCGTGGCCGACCTGCTCCAGGGGCGACTGGCGGCCCGCAGCGGCGATTGGCCCACCGCCGAGGCAGCCTTTGCCGAAGGTCTGCGCCGGTGCGAAGAACTGGAGCAGGTGGTGGAGGCGGCCCGCACTCGGCTGGCGTGGGGTCGGGCGCTGTTGGCGCGAGGCAAGACAGCCCGCGGCCGGGAGATGTTGCAGGCGGCGCTGGTTGTCTTTGACGAGGCCGGCGCCGCACCGGAGGTAGAGCAGGTGCGCCGGGCACTGGCAGCGCACCCGGCAAGCAATCTGCCGCTACCTGGGCTGTGAACCAGGCACCGAGAGGATCACAACTTCCGCAAAGGCAGATCTCACTATCTCCCCGAAAGCCTTCCCTCCTTTGACACCTTTTTGATACCTCTGTGCTATCCTTCGGCAGGCTCAGGACAGGTTCCTTAGATCGTCGGTTGTATCACCCGCTCACGTTTCACGCGTCCCACGTTACCGTCATCCAAAAGCGAGGCATCCTATGTTGAACAATCGTGGCCCCAACCCACCGCTGAACACCTTCATCCTCCGCTTCTGGCGGGAAGCGGGAACAGGTCAGTTGCCTTGGCGCGGGCAGGTGCAGCACGTTCAGTCGGGTGAGCGTGCCGCCTTCGCCGACGAGGGGTCTCTGATGTCCTTTATCCGGCGCTGGGTGCAGGCGCCGGAGAGCAAAGTGCCACGACGAGAGAAGGAGAGACAATGAAGAGGACCCGCTGCTGACGGCGGACTATCGCCTGTGTGCGGGGCCCCCGCTGTGGACGCCGGGCTCGTCATCGCCTGGCTAACAACTGACCTGGAGGGGAATGCCCGCCTGCAGGGGATCGCGTACGACATCGGGGCGTATGAGGGGACGATGCCGTGGGAGGTATACCTGCCGTTTGTCCTGAGGTGAGCCTGCCCTGCCACCGCGAGTACTCGTGGCGGTGAGCCCAGTTGAAGGGTCGAAGGGCTGGTGGTGCGCAATTAGAACGGCGGATGGCAGGACAGCAACGGATGGACCGGGGGCAGTTCTCTCCGCCGGGGCAGGCCCTGGCGCGGCACCGATTTCGCCAAGTGGCCAAGTAGATGTTCGGCGCAGTGAAACTTGACAGGAGGCGCCGCAGACCCTATCATAGAGCCACGGTAGGCTCTGTGAGTCCCTAAGTATAGATGAGGAGGCGAAGCGATGAAGAAGCAACTGTTTCACTGTACGTTGGCCGCCTTGCTGAGCCTGGCGCTGGCGGCACTGCTGCTCTGGCTGGGCGCGACGATCCCGGCGCGAGCCGATCCCAACATCCACTGTGTCAATGAGAGTGGGAGTGGGTGCGGCGGCGACTGCGGAAGTTGCTACAGTTCCGTCCAGGCCGCCGTGGACGCAGCCTCACCGGGCCACGAGATCCGCATCGCTGGCGGCACGTACGCCCCCGGCGGCACGGTGGCCGTGGTTACCAGAGAATTGAGGGTCATTGGTGGCTATGCCCCGGACTGCAATGCCCACGACCCGGACCTGTACCAGACGGTGCTGGACGCGCAGTGGGGCGGCTCGGTGATCAGCATCACCAACGCCGGTCACGTCGAGTTGTACCACCTGACGCTGACCAACGGCGATGGGACGGGCAACCTGACCGGTATGGGCGCCGGCGGCGGGATATTTAATGACAACACCAATCTGCTGGTGGCCCACTCGGTCATCACCGACAACCTGGGCAGCCACTCAGGCCGGGGATGGGGCGGGGGCATATACTCCTACTCCCAGGACGACAGCCACCTGACGACCCTGGTGGAGAACCAGATCGTGAGCAACATCGCCGGCACCGATCCCGCCAGCAACGGTGATGGCGGCGGCGTCTACGTTCTTGGCGGTGAAGCCTCCCTGGTGGGGAATCAGATCGTGGACAACCTGGGGCACGGGGCAAACCAGTGCAGGGGCGGCGGGGTCAAATTGACGAGCCTGGCGTGGGGCGAGGTGCTGACCAACGTCATTCGGGGCAACGTCGGTAGCAGGACGACGAACGGCTACGGCAGTGGTCTGTACGTGAGTGGTGGAAAAGTCCGCGTGGCCGGCAACCACATTGAGGACAACTGGAGCGTCTCGGGGAATGGCGGCGGTCTGGAGAGTGCCTGGAGCGACCTTGAGATCACGGGCAACCGGATCATCAGCAACACCAGCGGCGCTGGCGGCGGGATGTATATCCGCAGCATCACGCCGGTGACGATGGCCAACAACCTGATTGTGCGGAACGGCGGCGGTTTCTGCGGCGGCGGGATGTACCTGGTGCACCTCATCCCTGATCCCACGCCGGCCATTCTGGTGAACAACACCGTCGCCGATAATAGTCCAGATGGCATCGCGACGTGGGGGTACGTCGTCCTGACCATGACCAACAACCTGCTGGCTGGCAATCCGGTGGGCATTCTCGCCTCGCACCCTGCCAGCCTCACCCTCGCCGCCGACACCAATCTCTTTTACGACACCTCCGATCCCCTCACCGGCACGAACGGTATCCTGGAGGACCCGTTGCTGACGGCCGATTACCGCGTGCCGCCCGGCTCGCCGGCCGTGGATCGCGGGCTGGATGTCCCCTGGCTGACGACCGACATAGACGGGAACCCCCGCCCACAGGGTGGCGGGTACGACCTCGGAGCGTTTGAAGTGTTGTACGTGTACTTGCCACTGACGCTGCGCAACTATTAGCGGAGAGGTGCGACGCACCTCCCAGGCGCATGGCACCCGAAATCAATAAAGGAGAATAAGCGATGAAAAAAGCACATTGGTTCACGTTGGTCTTGACGCTGGGGCTGCTGATGGCCCTCGTGGCTATCCCCGATCAAGGGCTGGCCCAGCCGGTGAGCGCTGGAACCGACCCAGCGGCCGTACAGTCCCCGATACTTGACCCGTTCATCAACATCTGGGTTGACACGGTTGACAACCGCCTGCCCGCAGTGGCGTACAACAGCAACCACGACGAGTACTTGGTGGTGTGGTATAACGACCAAGGTGGAGGAACGTGGGACATCTACGCCCGGCGGGTACGCGGCGATGGAACCTTGCTGAGCAATTTCTGCGTGGTCTCTGATGCGGGGAAGAAGAACTGGCAACCAGACGTATCTTATAGCCCCACGCAAGACGAGTATCTGATCGTCTACACCTATGAGGTCAATTCTAACGATTACGACATCTGGGCCAGACTGGTCAAGTGGGATGGGAGCGATCTAGGCAATGCCAGATATGCCGAATTCCCAATCAATCAGGACAACGACAAGCAGTGGAACCCTGCCGTGGCCTACAGCAGCCAGAACAACGAGTACCTCGTGGTCTACGAGAACTGGTGGGCAGGCAGCTTGCGCGACATTGACGCTCGGCGCGTGGACAGGGACGGGACAGCGCTGGGAGGGGCAAGCGGGGTCAACATTGCCACCGGGACGGGCGAGGAACGAGTCTTCCCGGACGTAGCCTACAACGAGGCGCGTAACGAATACCTGATTGCCTATACCTTCGGGGTTGGCAGTAATGGCAATATCTATGGCAAGGTGGCTTCGGCCAATTTGGGGACGCTCAGCAGTGAAATCCACATCTGCGACGACTCCTATGACCAAGACTTTCCCGCTGTGGCCGCCGGCCCGGACGAGTATCTGGTCGTCTGGGAGGATGGCACCTCGGGTACCGACGATTATGACATCTTCGCCCGGCGGGTGAGCGGAACCGGCACACTGCAGGGAGCCCCCGGCGGTTTCGAAATCGACGGAGTCGGCGACAACAACCTCCACGTTGACCCAGCCGTGGCGTATGGGGCAGGCTACGGCTACCTGGTGGCCTGGCGCTACTATGACCCCGGCGCGTCAGGCCAGGACGTATACGGGCGCTACGTGATGCCGGGTCAGGATTCGCCCGCGGGCGACGAGTTTGCCATAGACAATGGCCCGGACTCACAAGCCTATCCGGCTGTGGCCTGTGCCTCCTCCGGGGACTGCCTGGTGGTCGAGGAGGATAACTGGCCGATCGGCGACTACGAGATCCGTGGGCGGTTCGTGAGGCCCTATCACGTCTACCTGCCGCTGGCGCTGCGCAATCACCAGTAGAACAGCGGATGCCAGGACAGCAATGGATAGGCCGGCGTCAGTTCTCCGTCATGGGGCTGGTCCTGACTCAGCACCCTTTCTCGTCAATGAGGGGAGGAGGTGATGTGTATGTGATGTCTCACGTTTTGCGTTTCACGTTTCGCGTCTCGCTGGACGTGCTGCGAAACGGCCTGCTGATGATATGATCGTCAGGCGGGAAGGCTGACCAGTCTGCATGGTACACCATCGAGCAAGGGACGGCCTCCGGCGGGGGCTACTACCTGACCAGTCTGGCCTGGCGCGCGAACGGCACGACCAGCGGCGGGGGGTATCGCTTGTTGGGGCCGGCCAGTCCCACGCTCACGGGTAACGGCTGCTGCTGCACCTACCTACCCTGTATGCTCAAGAACCACTGAACGCATCTTCTCAAAAAGTTGGGGCGAAAGTAGGTCGGATTTGCTATCCGACCATGTGGCGGTTAGCAAAACCGCCCTACGCTGCCCTTGCCCCAAGATATTGAGAAGATACCACTGAACGGTTATGTGGGCCGGGACGGCTTACCCTCTTCACTGTGAAGGGGAGGCGGCCCCGGCCCAGCGGTACGCTTAGTGCAGAGAGATCTCTCGAGTCTGGACCAGGAGGAGAGCAATGAAACAGATGAAACAACTTATTGGCTTGCTGGTAACCGGGCTGGTCTTGGCCGGACTAGGCATCGGTGGCGTCAGCGCCGGGCTGGTTGGTCCGGTGGAGGCGGCCGCCAGCATGCTCACCATCACGCTAGAAGCAGGCGAGTACTCGTTGTACGAAGGGGGCGACGGCCAGACGCATATCCAGATGGATGACGACTTTGGCTTCTTCGGCGCCCCCGGGGAGCCTGAACTCCCTGCCCGCACCTTTCTCATTGCCCTGCCGCCGGGGGCTCAGGTGACCGATGTGCGCTTCGAGACCCCGCACACCGTCGAGTTAGTGGGCCGCTACCAGATCACGCCGGTCGGACCGGCAGTGTTCGACCCGGCGGAAGATGCTGACCGGGCCGCAGCCCGCTGGGAAGCCAATCGGGAGCGAGTATACGCGACCGACGAGCCCTACCCCGGACAGGTTGGGGAGTACCTGGGCCAGGGCCAGTGGCGGCGCTACACCTACGCCCGGGTGGCCTTCCAGCCCTTCTCATACCGGCCGCTGTCCGGTGTGCTTCGCTTCCACCCTACGCTGCTCGTGACCATCGAATACCGGCTGCCCGAGCCCGGCAGCCCGGCCTGGCGCGAGGTCGAGCGGCTGCGCGATGATCACGTACTGGACGACGTCATCGCCCGCCACCTGGTCAACTTTGACCAGGCCCAGGCCTGGTACGATGGCCTTGGCGTCACACCTCTGGCGCCAGCCAACAGCCTGTACGACTACGTCATCGTCGTGGAGGACGAGACGATGGCCGCGGCCATCGCCTCCTTCAAGACCTGGAAGGAGAGCCTGGGCCACACCGTCAACGTCGTCACCCTGGAGTGGATCAACGCCAACTACTCCGGGGTTGACGTGGCCGAGGAGGTGTGGAACTTCCTGCACGACAAGTACCCGTCCAGCGAGTGGGGCATCCGCTACGTCATGCTGGTCGGCGACCTGCAAGTCATTCCCACGCGCCGCGTCTACTATGCGGACACGGGGTGGGGGCTGCGCTCCGATCACTTCTTCGCCAAGTTGTCCGGCGGCGGCACTGGCGAAGAGGTGTGGAATAGCGACGGCGACGTGCGTTGGGGCGAACTGGACGACGATGAGATGACCGTGGAGCCCGACGTCCTGGTCGGGCGCATCCCCCTCAACGACGCCACGGAGGTGGGGACCGCCGTCCAGGCGATGATCACCTTTGAGCAAGACGATGGCTCCTGGAAGCACAGCGCCCTGATGGCGGCCGGCTATGCCACCATCCATAGCGCTACCAGCAAACGTGACGGCGCTGTTATGACGGAGTACATCCGTGAGCACCTGCTGGACCCCAACGGCTGGTCCCACACTCTTATCTACGAGCAGAGCGGGCTGGGCACCAGCACCTACACGGGAACGGTAGACTACGACACCAGTCCGGCCAACGTGGTGGCTGCCTGGAACGATACAAGCCACGGGCTGGCGATTCTTTCCGACCATGGGGGCCCAGGAGGGCTATCCGGTCACGTGTGGAGCCACGACACCCTGACGGTCACTGGCCAGGTAGATCCGGGCGAGTGGGCGTGGAGCGATCTGTTCCGGCTCCAAGACGTCGCTTCGCTGACGACTACCCATCCCTCCATCGTCGAACTCCTTGGTTGCAACACTCTCATGCTGGTCACGCCCCCCTGGCCAATCCCGGACCAAACGATGGCGGATCCGGGCGGTTATACCGAAAACACTGGTGGTGAATTGCTCGCCCGGGGAGCGGCCGCTGGCGTGGTTGGCTTTTCCAGCCCTGGTCCCACATCATCAGCCGGCTGGAGCAAGCCGGACCATGGCAACTACAACACCGTCGGCTACTACTTCGTCGAGAATCTGATCCAGAATCACTACACGGTCGGCCGGTCGCTCTACGAGGCCAAGATCCGTTACACGAACAAGTTCTGGAACAACAACTACCAGCCGTTTCACTGGTCCTTCCACCTCTTCGGTGACCCTTCGATGATTCTGGAGGGATACGACGACTCTGCCAAAGACACCAACAGGACGATCCACATCGGTTCTGTCTACGCCTACGGCACCGACAACGCCGACAACGGCGATATGTACGTGGCCGTGAGCACGCGCCCCGACACCGAGGACGGCGAGATCAAGGTCTACAAGTCCACGGACGACGGCGAGACTTGGAACCTGTGGGCGACGATCGGCCACGGCGAGCCTATCCACGCCGTTGACGTGATAGTGGGGCAGTGGGAGCAAGATGAGCTCAGCGACGACCGTGTGCACGTCTTTTTCACCGACACTGCAGGCAACGTGAGGGATGCTCGCATAGACCTGGCCAACCCGGCCAGCCGGGATGATGTGCTCATCGCCAGCGAGGGCGCCCACAAGAACCTCCCGCTCATCTCGGCTGCTCGCGATCCTATGCCAATGCCTTCGGCTTTCAACCTCTACGTGACCTGGGAGGTGG
>JAUWNP010000261.1 GCA_030612585.1 Anaerolineae bacterium | reverse complement strand
GCTCCAGGCGGGCCAACTTCCGGCGGCCAGGCTTCCGCTCTGAGATCCAGGTGGCATAGGCGAACTTGAGATGCTCCGGCTGGCTCGGATGGGCCACAGCGCGCATCGGAGAGTCAGGTGCGGTTTCCTGACGACGAGACTTGCGACGAGACTTGCGCTTGCGCGACATCAAATACCTCCATCGAAGACTGGTGATACCATTGTACCCCAGCACCCGCTGGCCGTCAATTCACCTGACAGCGCCCTCTTCCCTCATCTCTTGGGGGAGAGCCAGAGTGGGGACTGGAGGAGTCCTGCTGGACTTCCTGCAAGTTCCGAGTATACTTCCTGCATTATACACGTCGTAAAACAGAACAGAACCCATCAGAGACATCTCCTCCCGAGAAAGGATCGCCCGTGATCGCACTGCTCAAACTAACCCTCATCTTCGCCGGCATTGTGCTGCTGCTGAGCCGTAAGTGGAACCTGGGACTGGTGCTCCTGCTCGCCTCCGTGGCCATTGGCTTTCTCTTCGCCTATCCCCTCCCGAAGATTGGGCGTGACGTTCTCCTGACCGTTGTAGACCTGCTAACACTACGGTTGGCGCTGGCCGTCGTGTTGATTATGACCCTGAGTGAACTCTTGCGTCAGACCGGCGGACTGAAGGGGATGGTCGAATCGCTCCAGGCGCTGATCCCCAATGGGCGTTTCGTCATCGCGGCGCTCCCGGCACTGGTGGGGCTCCTGCCGATGATCGGTGGGGCCATGTTCTCGGCGCCGATGGTGGACGAGGTGGGCGACCGCCTGGGGGTGGACCCGGAGCGCAAGACCTTCGTCAACTACTGGTTCCGCCACATCTGGGAGCCCATTCTCCCGCTCTATCCCTCTATGTTGCTGGCAGCGGCGCTACTAGGACTAACAACCAGCCAACTAGCAGGAACAACGTGGACGCTGACGGTGGCGGCAGTGACGGGGGGGATACTCTTCGGCCTGCTGGGGCTACCCAGGCGTGGCAACAACGATCCGCCACCAATGCCCCGTGCACAAAGTCTGCGCACACTGGCGACGAGCATCTGGCCCATCGCACTCATCATCATCCTCTCACCGATCCTCCCCGTTGACGAACGGTTCACCCTGATCCTCAGCCTGCTGGTAACCATCGCGCTGATGATAGTGGTCAAACACATCCCCCTGCGCGACCTGGGGACGATACTTCGCCAGCGCATCCCCTGGAAAACGGTGACCGTCATATTCGGCGCACTGATCTTCCGGCGTATACTAGAAAATAGTGGCGCTGTCTTCGCCGTTTCAGACGCTCTGACCGACCTGCGCCTCCCGCTGTCGGTGGTTGCCTTTGGGGTACCTTTCATCGCCGGGCTGCTGACTGGCCTGGTGGTGGCAGCCTTCAGCATCGGCTTCCCGGTGATATTGCCACTGGTGGTCGTGGACGGGGGAACCATCACACCAGAGTGGGCGGTCTGGCTGATGGCGGGGGGCTTCCTGGGGGCGATGTTCTCCCCTGTTCACCTCTGCCTGACACTGACCCGCATCTACTTCAAGGCCGAATGGGGACCGATCTACCGCCGCATCGCTCTGTCCGCCCTCCTGATGGTGGCGACGGCTGCAGGGATGCTGCTGTTCACCTAACCTGTCCCTCATGCCCAACCTGCATACTTGCATACTTGCATACTCTCCCCTTATGTGTTACAACATCCACATCACGAGAAAGGAGCCTATCATGCCCGCTATTCCACCGTTCGTACTGAAGAAACTGTACGTCAAGGGGTCGCTGCGCGCCGAGGATGACGGCTTCGCCCTCGACATCAAAAACACCATCGCTCCTGCTACCCTTGTTGCCTTCACCGGCCTCGACGTGGACAGTCAGGCAATGAGTCCCGTGCAAGTCACCATTGTCCCCCCCAGCAGCAATCCGTGCCCGATGAGCGAGATCACCACCGAGGAACCGCTGCTCTTTCCTGTCGGCGCGACCGTCACGCTGCGCGTCGCCGGCAAGAAACTCGATCCCGGCCCACACGAACTTGCCATCCACGTCATCGTCCAGGAAGTTGGCCCACTCGACATCCCCATCTCCGACACGCTCGGCTAGCCAATGCCTGTCCTCAGTGCCCTCGAGCACATCTACGGCGAGGCGGCGGAGGTACAGCAGGCCCGTTACTCCGCCGCACTGGCGGCCTTCGCCCGCGTCTATGGCCCTGGCCCCATCCACGTCTTCCGCGCTCCCGGCCGAGTCAATCTTATCGGCGAGCACACCGATTACAACCACGGCTTCGTCCTGCCCATGGCGCTCGACCACGATATGCTGCTGCTGGCCCGCCCGCGCCCTGATAGGACTGTCCGCCTGCACAACATCGAGCCCGATTTCGCACCGCGCACCTTTGCCATCGGCTCGACCATCACCCCGGCCTCCAAAGGCGACTGGTCGAACTACGTACGGGGGGCGGCACAGATAGTCGCCCGGCACATCTCCCCAGCACCGCTTGTTTACGACCCTCCAGCACCGCCTGTTTACGGCGGTGCAAACGTGCGCGGGATGGATGCGTTGGTGGACGCCGCCCCACCCTACGGCATCCCACGCGGCGCGGGACTAAGTTCATCGTCAGCACTGACGGTGGTGGCTGCGCTGGCGCTGGCGCACTTCAACGGTTGGCAGCCCGACCCCGTTCCTTTCGCCAGAATGTGCAGCGAGGCCGAGTGGTACGTGGGGACGCGGGGCGGGATTATGGACCAGTTCATCATGCTCCTGGCCCGCCCAGGTCACGCCCTCTTTCTCGACTGCCGCCCGCAGACCCCTCCCCGGCCCTCCCGCCCCCCCTCAATCCCCCCCAACTTTGGTGGGGAAGGCAGGGGATGGAGTCCCCGGTACACATTCGCTCACGTCCCGCTGCCGCCGGACCATCGTCTCCTGGTGGCCGACACAGGCGTGCGCCACGCCAACGTCCGGGGCGAGTACAACCTGCGCGTCGCCGCCTGCCGCGCCGGGGTCGCCTGCCTGCGCCCTCGTTATCCCGGCATCACCCACCTGCGCGACGTGCAGGACGTGGCCTGGGCCGAATTGGCCACACTCCTGCCGGAGGTACTGACAGTGGCCGAGGCCCGCGCTCATTTTCACAGGGCTGACATGGACGACGTGCCACTCCCGACGGATGAGGCAGAGTTGCGCGTGCGGGCCTGCTGCCGCCACGTCCACAGCGAGAACGAGCGGGGGCGGGCCACCGTCGCCGCACTGGAGGCAGGCGACATCACAACGGTCGGCCATCTACTGAACCAGGCCCACGCCAGCGCCCGCGACGACTACGACATCAGTTGCCCTGAACTGGAGGTGCTGGTCGAGGCGGCCCGCGGCGTCGAGGGGACAGCCGGGGCGCGGCTGACCGGCGCGGGATGGGGAGGCTGCATCGTCGCACTGGTGCGCCAGGAAGCCGTGCCCGACTTCGAAGCCCAGGTGTCCCGCCACTATCAGGAGCAGACTGGCCGGGAGCCAACCATCTCCGTCTGCCGCACCGGGGGCGGTGCGGGGTTGGTTTTCACCCGACTTGCCTCCGAGCAGGAGGTCCGCTTCCAGGTACTCGATGAAACCCATAACCCTAAGGCCCCGACCTGAAACCCTACTTATCCCCTGCATCCTGCCCCTTGTCTCCTTGTCCCCCTACCCCCATTCTGCATCTTGCATCCTGCCCCTGGCCTGCTATAATCCCCTTCGATGAATGACACTATCCCCACCGGACGTCGGACTTCGGACTTTGGACTTCGGACTTCCTGTTATGCCGTGGCGCTGCTGCTCGTGCTGCTCGTCGCGGCGGGACTGCGATTGTACCGGTTGCCCGAACTGCCGCTCGGCCTCCACTACGACGAGGCCGCTAACGGTATCCTGGCCGGCGAAATCGCCCGTGGCATCAAGACCCCTGTCTTCATCCCCTCTTACACCGGCAAAGAGGTGCTGTTCTTCTACTGGGCCGCTCTGTGGATGAAACTGCTCGGTGTGACGCCACTGGCGCTGCGGCTGAGCGCAGCCCTGGCGGGGCTGGCGACTGTTGCAGCGACCGTCTGGGCAGTGCGTGAGTTGCTGCATGGGCAGCGCGACGCGCGCTGGGTGGCGCTCCTCACCGGAGCCTTCCTCGCCACTTCCTTCTGGCATCTCATCCTCAGCCGCTACGGGTTCCGCGCCGTGACTCAGCCGCTCTTGCAGACGCTGACCGTCGCAGCGCTGTGGCGGGGGTTGCGGCTAGCAGAGGAGAGAGGGAAGAGGAGAGAGAAGAGAGGAGAGAGGAGAGAGAAGAGAAAGGGTACAGGGGGACTCCTCTGGCTCATTTTGGCCGGCCTTTTCTGCGGCATGACTGCTCACACTTACCTGGCTGCTCGCGCTTTCCCCATACCGTTGGCAGCGGCGCTTCTCACCCTCCTCATCGCCGACCGGGGCCATCGTCGCGCCCGTCTGGGCCAACTAGTCCTCTTCGGCGCCATCGCCGCACTCGTCCTGGCCCCGCTGGCCCACTACTGGCTGACCCACCCCGGCAGTTTCCTGACCCGTACGCAACAGATCGCCGCCGCCAGTTGGGCCGAAGTCTGGGCCGGCATCCACACCTGCCTGGAGATGTTCTTCCTCCGAGGCGACCCCTACATCCGCTTCAACCTGCCCCGCCGACCTATCTTCGACCCCCTAACCGCCGTCCTGTTTCTCCTTGGTCTCACCATCACTATCTGGCAATTCGTCCGCCTGCTGCGCAGCGCACCGCCTCGCGCTCCCCGCTCCACCTCACCTTGTCACCCTGTCACCCTGTCACCTTGTCACCTTGTCACCTTGTCACCCTGTCACCTTGCCTCCCGCGTCTTCCTCCTCATCTACCTCCCCATCATGCTGCTCCCCAGCGCCCTTGCTACCGGCGACATCACCCCCAGCAACCTGCGCGCCGCTGGCCTTCTACCATTCATCTACCTCTTCCCCGCCCTGGGCCTATCCACCCTCAAATCCCAAATCTCGCGCCACTTGCCACTTGACATCGGACGTCGGACGTCGGACATTGGACATTGGACATCGTTCATTGTTCATTGTTCATTGTTCATTCTGCTCATTATCACTTTGACTCTCACCACTGCTACCACCTACTTTAACCGCTGGGCTTCCTCCGCGAGCCTGTACTACGCCTCCGATGGTGACCTGGCCGACATCGCTGCTTACCTCAACCAGGCCAACGGTGCAACTGAGTCCGCCGAAGTCCTGTCTCCCACCACCCCCTACATCGCCAGCATTCACTACCGCCACCCCACATTGGCCTTCCTGGCCGAGGACTATGGGACGATCCGCTGGCTCACCGGTGGGCGAACCGTCGTCTTCCCGGCGGAAGGAGGCGCGCTCCTGATCTTCCCACGCTCGGTGTCGGGGAACCTGACCTGGGTGGAGTCGGTGTTGCCGGACGACTCACTCGTGACCGCACCCCCCGGCCCTGATGGCACGCCCGCCTTTCGCGCCTACCGCGGCGGCTCTGCCCCCGATCTGGCCCCCCCCCACCCGCTGACGGCCAACCTGGCCCACGCTGCCTCCCTGCTCGGCTACGACGTCGTCGGCGAGCCACGTTCCGGCGAAAGCACCGAGGTCGCCGTCTGGTGGCGCGTGCTGGCCTCCCCCGACCGGGGCGACTACGGCC
>JAUWNP010000211.1 GCA_030612585.1 Anaerolineae bacterium | reverse complement strand
TAGTGTTTCTGGAGAAAGGTTCAGGCCCCGGCCAGCCCGATGAATGAATTCATCGGCTGTTAATCAAAGTGTGTTGAAACACACTCAAGAGGTGTACGACTGGGTCTCTCCACTAATGGCACTGATGGCATTAATGGCACGTGGCACAGCGAGCAAGAGGAGTAGGATGCAGCTGCACGCAGATTTTCGCAGATGGGAAGAGGGTTCTGCTGGAGGTCACAACAACGAATTAGGAAATAAACGAATGAAGAGGCGAATAGTCGCTCCTGGGATGAGGTGTGTCTATTTGACGTCGTGGATACCCTGGAAACAGGATTGAACACAGGCGACACGCGGATTCCAATCACTCAAGCGGGGCACACGGATTGGATTGAGCCTCAGATTCGTTCCATTCTGAATTCGTTGTAGTGTTTCTGGTGTAGGAGAGATTGGTAGATTCCAACAAGGAGATTCTCATGCGCATAGCAGTGTTTGGCACAGGGGCTGTGGGGGGCTACTTTGGCGGGCGGCTGGCCCAGGCTGGCGAGGAGGCCGTGTTCATCGTCCGTGGGGAGCAGTTGCGGGCTCTGCGGGACAACGGCCTGCGCGTGGATAGCCTGCAGGGCGACTTCGTGGTGCGGCCTGTGCAGGCGACCGACGATGCGGCACAGGTGGGAGTCGTGGACGCAGTGCTGGTGTGTGTGAAGGCCTGGCAGGTGGCGGAGGCGGCGCTGGCCTGCCGCCCGCTGGTTGGACCGGAGACGTTCGTCGTACCGCTGCAGAACGGGGTGGAAGCGCCGGCGCAGTTGGCGGCGGTGTTGGGCACTGAGCACGTGCTGGGTGGCCTATGCAGGATCGTCAGTTTTGTCGTGGAGCCAGGCCACGTCCGCCACGCCGGGCTGGAGCCTTACGTGGCCTGCGGCGAGTTGGACAACCGTCCCAGCGAGCGGGCCGCACGGCTGCGGGAGGCGTTCGCACGAGCGGGGGTGACGGCCGAAGTCCCCCCGGATATCTGGGTCGCTCTGTGGCAGAAGTTCCTGTTCATCGCCTCGTTCAGCGGGGTGGGAGCGGTGACCCGTGCTCCCGCGGGAGTGTTGCGCAGCCTGCCGGAGACACGCCACATGTTGGAACAGGCTATGCACGAGGTCCTCGCCGTGGCGCAAGCGCGGGGGGTCGGTCTGCCGGAAGAGACCATACACCAGACGATGGCCCTCATAGACAGCCTGCCACCGGATGGGACGGCCTCGATGCAGCGGGACATTATGGAAGGACGCCCCTCGGAACTGGAATCGCAGAACGGGGCGGTGGTACGCTTGGGCCAAGAGGTGGGGGTGGACACCCCGCTGAACACCTTTATCTACCACAGCCTGTTGCCACTGGAGTCGCGAGCGCGTGGTCGGGTACAGTGCAGAATTCGGGACGCAGATTAACGCTGATCCCCGCTGATTTTTTATCTGCGAAAATCTGCGTGAATCTGCGTCCTATCACTTTTGACTTTTGACGTTTGACGCTTCACGTTTCACGACATACTGGTTGCCCGCCGCCGCGGCTTCACCAGCCGGCGCAAATACTCCATGTAGGCCCGCGAGCGCGCCTGCCGTGTCCACTGCCGGATGTGGCTCCGTCCGTACAGCCGCAGCATCGGCAGCACCAGCATGTCTTGCAGCCGCTTCCACGACTCGCGCGGCAGCGCACCCCGTATGATGTCCAACACTTCCGAGCGCCGGGTGGGAATCAGCGAGAGCAGCGCCACACGCGGCAGTTGTAACCGCAGCCCTCGCTCGCGCCACAGCAGTTTCAGCAGAAACGGCAGGTTGCGGGCCACGCTGGAGACGAGCAGGCGCAGCACCCGACGGGCGGAGTAGAAGCGCGCCATCGCCCGTATGGTGCCCATCTGCAACTCGTAGGGGCTCATCAGTGCCGGCTGGGTGACGCAATGGTGCCCGTCGTACAGACTCCAGTCGTCCGTCATCAACCGGCCCTGCGCGGCTATGCGATCGTAGAGCGGCGTGCCCGGGATGGGAATCAACATCAGAAACTGCACTGTGTCAATCTCGTTGCACAGCGCGAAGTCCGCCGTCTGCTGAAAGATCCCCACGTCGTCGGTGTCTGCGCCCAGCGCGAACATGCCGTGCACGCGGATGCCGTAGTCGTGGAAGGCGCGGATGCTAGCGCGAATGTCCCGCACGTCCTGGTGCTTATTGTAGACGGTCAGCGTGTCTGGATTGACCGACTCGAAGCCGCAGTAGACCATCCCACAGCCGGAATCGCGCATCAGGCTGAGCAACTCGTGGTCCAGTTCCCCGCTGCGCTTGTCCTTGTAGACCACCCCGGCACGCACCTGTGCCGACCAGGGGGGCGTCAGGCCGCGCTCGATCATCCCCCGCAAGAGCGCCCGGGTGCGTGCCTTGTCCACGACGAAGTTGTCGTCGTAGAAGAAGACCGCGCCACGGTCGCGGTAGGTCTCCAGTTCGGCCAGCACGTTCTCAACAGAGCGAGCACGCACCCGCCGGCCAAACATGCGGATGACGGCACAGAAGTCACAGGCATAGGGACACCCCCACTGGGTCATAATCGGCACGTTGGTCATACGCTCGTGACCGACGATGAGGCGCAGGTCAGGGGCGGGTAGCGCCGCGAACTCCTCCTGTGTGCAAGGGGGCCGGTCGGGGTTATGAACTATCTGCCCCGCTGTCTCGTGGTACGACAGGCCCGCGATGTGGGCCAGGTCGGTGCGGCCCTCCAGCGCGTCCACCAGTTCCAGCAGCGTCACTTGCCCCTCCCTGCGCACGACGAAGTCGCAGTGGTCCAATGCCTCGTCGGGCAAAAAGGTGACGTGCGAGCCGCCGATGACGGTAGGGATGCCCAGGTCGCGCACGCGCCGGGCCATCTCGTAGGCCGCTGGCGTGGTCGCGGTGGTGGTGGAGAAGCCCACCAGGCCGGCCTCCGTGACGTCGGCCCAGTCAACCGGGGCCAGCGTTTCGACGTAGATGCGCACGTCGTGGCCGCGCTCGGCCAGCAGCCGGCCCAGCAGCGGCAGGCCCAGGCGCGGGAGGAGCGCCCGGTCGAATACGTTCAGCCCTGGAGCCCGGGGTTCGATCAATCGGATCTTCAGGTTACCCTCCTATGGGAATACGCAGCAGCCACAGCATAGTGAAATGCAGTGATGCTTCGGATTGACAGATTGACAGATTGGCGGAATGTTGACAGGGTGATCCTATGCGGTCAGGAGGCCATCAGGCCAGGGGAACGTGGGGACAGGCGCGCGTCCTGGGTGGGCGCATTGAGGGGTAAAAGAGGGAATATGAGGGCGAAACTCGCCGTCGTCTGGACGGTATTACAGCGGTGCGGCGCTGGCAGGCGTGCTCGGCCATCCACTGGAGCATCAGGCCCAGGCACAACTCGAGCAACGCCTGGGCAGCGGCCTCCTCCGGCGTGCGCTCCGCCTCACCGGAGTGGCGAACACGCAGCACCTGCTCCAGCGGCAGGTGCAAGCGCGGCGCAGCGGCCAGCAGGTCACGCAACCGCTGCTGTCCGCTCAAGAGCAGTGTGCGGGCCAGCGCCTGCGAGCGTGCGACGCTGCCGTTCACGGTCTGGGAGACACCGACCAGCATCTGCAGCAACAGGAGGGGTTGCAGGCCGGCCAGGGCCTCGAGAGTGACTTTGCGCCGCAGCGCGTGGAGTGAGGACACGGTCATCCTCTTGCGCGAAAGAAACATAGTGGAGGCATTATAGCCGTTTGCCGCCGGAAGTCAAGCAGGCGTGGGGACAATGAACAATGAACAATGACCAATGACAAATGACCAATGACAAATGAACAAGAACTGGAAACCCAACCGGCTTGGGGATGGTCCATGACCTGACCGCCGGTCGCGGGTGGTTCGGCTGGGCTTACCGAAGTACGGCCAGGAGTAAGTTCATCGCAGAACTTGACAATCGCGTATATTTGCTCTATATTAAAGTACAGGGTAATCACTCAGCCGCTTGCTCCCACAACACCGCAGCGAATTCGGAAACAAGCGAATTCTCGCTCCGCCCGGCCATTCGTTTTATTCCAAACTCGTTGTTGTGTTCCACAGCGCCCACTTGCTGAGAGAACTCGAGTTGAGGAAGGAGGTGATGGTGATAGGATGATTCAATATGCGAGGTGGGGTCTTTTCGTGGCTGGTGGATGACCTTACCCCAAAAGAAGACATCGGCCGAACGAAAGAAAGCACAAAGGGGGAAAAAGAAAATGTACACTATGTACAAGAGAGTAAGAATCCCTGAAACAGAGGAATTGGTTGGCACGGGGTGGTTACCTCCACTGCCAGACCTGCGTGATTACACAGTAGATCACCCGGACATTGCCAAGATGACCAAGGGTTTGGGTATCTCGGCAGGCAAAAAGGCAACCCCATCACTGCAGGCCCAAGTAGATTTGAGGCAATGGTGTGCGCCGATTGAGAACCAGGGAGGATTGGGTTCCTGCACCGCCAATGCCGCTGTAGGGATGATTGAATACTATGAGCGTCGAGCGTTCAAGAAACACATTGATGGGTCTCGCCTCTTCGTCTACAAGACTACCCGCAACCTGCTGGGTGTCATCGGTGATACCGGGGCCTGGCTGCGAAACACGATGGGGGCACTGGTACTCTGTGGCCTGGCGCCGGAGAAGTATTGGCCCTATACTGACAAGGATCCAGATTTCGATGAAGAACCCCCTTCTTTTGTCTATGCAGTGGCCGATAACTACGAGGCGCTCAAGTATTTCTGCCATGACCCGCTGGGTGTGAAAGTGCCTCCTGCCACAGTGCTTGCCAAGGTGAAGTGGTTTCTTGCCGCAGGCATAGTCTCGATGTTTGGGTTCTTTGGATTTCCGTCATTTGGCCGGTCGAACGTCAAGGGCGGGATTCCCTATCCTTGTCCGGGCGAACGGGCTCGGTGGGGACACGCCATCCTTGCAGTGGGCTACGACGATAACAAGAAGATCAAGAACCTCCAGTGTAACAAACAGACCACAGGCGCGCTGCTGATCCGCAACTCTTGGGGGACTAACTGGGGCGATAAGGGCTATGGGTGGTTACCATACGACTACGTCCTTAACAAACTGGCTCTGGATTTTTGGTCTCTCCTGAGCATGGAGTGGGTCGAAACAAAGCAGTTTGGCATTTAGGTTAGGGAGGAAGGGGATCAGCGAGATCAATTGTTCCAACCCGCTTCCGGTGGTATAATCTGCCCAACAATGAGCAAATGGATCACCCTTTTACTCTTGCTCTCGCTGGCAGCATGTGCCACCGCTGGCTCTCGCACCGTCACGCTCGTCGCCGACGGCGAGACGCGCACGCTCACGACCGACGCCCTCACCGTACGCGACCTCCTGGCCGAGACCGGCGTCACGCTCGACGAAGACGACCGCGTGACGCCGGTCGAACCCACCTTCATCGGGGATGGGATGACCGTACGCGTCATCCGCGTCGAGGTACACACCGACACCGAGCAGCGTGAGATACCCTTCGAACGCCATACCGTGCGTGACGCCTCCGTTCCCGCCGGTGAGACCCTCCTGCTCGAACAGGGTGTCACCGGGGTCGAGGAATTGACCTACCGCATCACTGTCGAGGATGGTGGTGAGGTCGAGCGGCGGCTCGTGCGGCAGGTCATGCTTGATGAGCCCCGCGCCGAAGTGATCCTCATCGGCGTGCAGACAGAACTGACGCCCGTGCCCATCACCGGCACTATTGCCTACATCGCCAACCACAACGCCTGGGTGATGCAGACCACCAGCCCCAACCAGCGGCGGCTGACGTACGCCGGTGACCTGGACGGCCGCGTCTTTGCCCTCTCGCCCGATGGTTCCTATTTGTTGTTCACCCGCGTTATACCCCCCTCTGTCCCCCCCAACGGGGGGGAGGAGGAGGGTTCTGTCCCCCCTGGTGAGGAGGAGGAAGAGGGGACTGTCCCCCCTGGTGATGAAGGAGAGGCGCCTGGTGATGAAGGAGAAGCAACACCTTCTGCCTCCCCCACCAGGGAGACTGTAACCCCCTCTCCCACCCTGAGTTGGGAGGAAAGGAGGAATATTCCTCCCGATGACGAAGTGGAAGCAATACGTGAAACGTCAAACGAGGGCAATACTCCCCGCGATGATGAAGGAGAAGCAACTCCCTCTCCCTCCCCCACCAGGGAGGCTGTAACTCCCTCTCCCTCTCCCTTCCCCACCAGAGAGGCTGTGACTCCTTCTCCCACACCAGGTGGGGAGGATGAAGTAGAGACGGAGGAGGATGTTCCCCTCAACACGCTGTGGATGATTGAGACGGCCACTGTTGACGCCGAGCCGGTACGGTTGGAGGCCGAAAACGTCCTATGGGCTGGCTGGGCCCCCGAATGTGAGTCCACTCCTACCGGTACCGGCTGCCGCATCGCCTACGCCACCGGCTCGCCGGCCGAGGGCAGTCCCGGCTGGAAAGCGGAGAACGACCTGTGGGTCGCCCGGCCTCGCGCCCGCGATGGCCGCTTGTTCGGTCAGCGACGTATCGTGGAGCCCAGCGCCGGTGGCGCCTACGGCTGGTGGGGCACCACCTACGCCTGGTCCCCCGACGGGCGCAGTCTGGCCTACGCCCGCGCGGATGAGACCGGTCTCGTGCGTGCCTACGACGGAGCGCAGACCTCACTGGCCCGCTTCCCGCCGTACCGCACCTACGCCCCCTGGGTCTGGACGCCGACCGTCAGTTGGTCGCCGGAGGGGAAGTTCATCGTCACCACGCTGCACGG
The DNA here is from genome assembly GCA_030612585.1 of Anaerolineae bacterium. Next base: position 1,003 of record JAUWNP010000211.1, on the reverse strand, counting down.
CCCCGCCCCGACCGGCGAAGCGCCGGAGGATAGCCCCGTCTTCAATGTCTGGGCGCTGGCCGCCAATGGCAGACTCACGGCGGAACTGTCCAGCGAGGCCGGTATGTGGGCTGCGCCGGTCTACGCGCCCGAGGGAGAGATCATCGCCTTCGGCCACGCCCGCAGTCCCTACGCCAGTCCAACCAGCGGCTATGACCTCTACCTGATGGACCGCGACGGATCCAACCGGAGGCCGCTTTTCCCGCCTCAGGAGGAGATCGGCCTGGAGTACCCGGAGATAGCCTGGGGACCGGGAGGCGACCGGCTGACCGTCGTCTACCAGGGTAATCTGTATCTGATCTACGTCACGGATGGTGAAGTGCGCCAACTGACCGACGAGAGAGGCGTGACGAGGGTTCGGTGGCGGTGGTGAGGTTCGTAGATTCGTAGATTCGTAAATTCGTAATTCGTATGAAGCAGGACTTGCGAACGCAGGTACTTATTTGTCTGGCCGGTCTTGTGGGCAGTCTGCTCCTCTCCGGCGTAGTGCTGGTCGCCAGGCGACAAACCCTCCTTCAGACTACCACTACTTCCTACACCGCCCTTTCTGGCGAGGCTGAGTGGGAGGGGGACTGGGAGTTCTCGGAGTTGGGGGCTGGCCCCAGCCAGGCTGGCACGGAGCGTGTCACTATCCCCTTCGCCGGCACGGACTTTGCGCTGCGGGTGCGGCGCGGGGACTATCGCGGTTACTTCTTTGTCAGTGTGGACGGCGAGCCGGCCAACCTGCTGCCCCAAGAGGAACGTGGCGCTTATCTCGTGCTCACCTCGCCGGACTACGCGCCGCAGGTCGTCACTATCCCTGTCGCCAGCGGGCTGGACGACGGTCCGCACGTCGCGGTCGTCGTCGCTGAGCGGGGGTGGGATCAGTGGCCACTGGCCGGCTGGAGCGTGAGCCGCACACCGGACACGACCGCGTACCGCTGGGCGCTGGTGGGGCTGGGGGCGCTGGGGCTCGGCTGCCTGG
>JAUWNP010000054.1 GCA_030612585.1 Anaerolineae bacterium | reverse complement strand
TGAGGAAGCCGTGGCCGACGTGAAAGTTGGCCGGAGCACGCCGGAGGAAGCCGCCAGGAAACTGGCTGGGCCTTGTGTGTGCGGCATTTTCAACCCGGTACGTGCGGCTGCGCTTCTGAAAAAAATGGCGGATCAGTGACGTCGGTGGTCACTCCATTAAGCATTAGAAAAGGGGAAGCCGCAGAACATCATGCTCCACACCATCCGCCTGGGGGCTGACCTGTGGCGGCAGTACACCATCCGCTTCGACCCGGCCCGGAACGAGGTAGCGGTGCGCATCGGCCCAATAGTCAACACCGGGCAGGTCCCACTCCCTGGTTCGGAGCCCCCCCCCTTCATCCCCCCCAGCGGAGGGGAAAGAGGGGGGGAGAGATGCACGGGTCAAGGTCGGCGTGCCGATGGTGCACACCTACGACGCGGAGAACCGGATTGACATCTTCAGCGGGCCGTCCTTCAAGTTCGAGCGGCGGGGCGACCAACTGCACATCCACTTCCTGGACTGGCACCGGCGTTGATCCCACAGCTTGACGCTGGCGGCGGCGGTCGGTCTGGTGGCCGGGCTGCTCTTTGGAAAGTGGGCCGGGATCGTGGCGGGGCTGGGCTTCGCTGGGCACATCCTGGAGGATCAACTGGGCTTCATGGGCAGCAACATCTTCTACCCCTTCACGAAGAGACGGACCACCGGGCTGCAACTACTGCGCTCCGGCGACGCGATGCCCAACTTCCTCACCGTCTGAACCTCCGTGGCGCTGATCCTGTTCAACCTGGACCGCTTCTCGGCCCAGCCACGGCTAGATCCGTGGTGGTTCCTGGGGCTGCCGCTCGGCCCGGTGCCAGCGCGACTAGGCCAGCCGCAGTTCGGAGGAGCGAGGCAGCAGTGCGATTTCCAGCAGCCGCTTATGCCAAAGAGAGAGTACTCAATCGCTACAGTAGCGGTCAACTTCAGCCAGTGCCTCACCAATAATCGCCGTCGCCCGTCCGGTCAAAGCCGCTCATCACCTTATAGGCACCCGGTCCCACAGGCCGTACTTGTCTAGTGTTCGCCAGGCGTCTTCATAGGTGGAGGTATCCAGGACGGTCGGGCCCGTGATATAGTCCAACGGGTCCCCCACCACGTCCGAGATCATCAGGCTGATCAATCCGGCCGGAAAGATCTCCTGTACCAGCCTGCCTCCCTTCACACGAGAAACGCGCTTTCGGGCGGCATTAATCTCGCCGATCGAGGCGCCACACTTGAGCAGGACTTCAATGAGGGCTTGCTTGTCCGCCAGTGTGATGCCGTCAGCAGGCCAAACGAGCAACGTTGAGCTACCGCCAGTGATCGCCGTGAAGATAGTGTCTCGCCGCCCGGCCTGGCCGCGCTGCTTAGCGTTCAATCTTGGAAATCACACAAGGAGGGCCTGCTTGCTGGGTGCTGTTCCCCACGTGCGTTCAGGCACACCTCGGCTGAGAATCATTTGCTCAATACAGATGAAATCTTCTCGCTCCAAGAGATTCCGTAGGCACTGCAGTCCTCACAGGGCATCAAGCCGTCCTCCAAAGAGAATAAGCCAACGGTGCCAACCTGCCCACTGCTAACGCGAGGATTGCAACAACAAAGGGCAGGCCGTCAGGTCATCCAGCCCCTCATCACTTGCCGATATCGCGCTGAGAAGGTGGATGCCGAGGGCATTCGTAGTCATAAAGTGTAGGGGAACTACCTATACAAGTCCCTGGCAACATCCCACAGGCCGAGTTGTTGGAGCCTGGCTTGGCTAGGTCTGGCGCTGGCAGGATCCCAGTCCATGGCCTCGAGGTAGTCCTTGATTATGGCCTCGGCATCAATGGTTACACCGCGCAGGTTGCCCTGCTTGACAGGCGGCCGACCAAGTATGAGGTGCGGCACTTGCCGCTCCAGCGGGTTCAGACCCTCCCTCAGGTTGAAGGCGTGACGGATGGTGCCGATGCGCTCTCCCAAGACGAAACAGTCATCCAGCGTTACGTTCCAGCCAGTGACTGCACTCAGGAACTCGGGCACGGATTGGATGGGGTAGCACTCGTAGCCGAACAGGCATAGACCTGTAGAGTTGATCACGTGTACCAACGACATGAGATTTCTGTGGATCTCGCCCTTGCCCACGTAGTCGTGCTTGTCCCACTCGGGCAAGTCCAGTCCGGGCGGCACGATCATCTCGAAACCCTGGGTGTGACGGGCTGGCGTCGCATCCATCTGGTAGCAAATGGCCAGACCAGGTATGTAGCGAGGATCATGCATGGGCACCTCTTGGCCCTGGATGTGGATGGCGAACTTCTCGGACCCTCGCCCGATGCGCTCGGCGGCCTTCTTCACGCCGTCGGCCAGCACCGCGCCGAATCCCTCGCGCCGTGCCAGCTTCTCAATCATGGCCACGATGGCCTCGCTGTTGCCCCAGCGCAACTCCAGCCCGTCGGTGTCGGCCTTGGTGAGGACACCATTCTCGTAGCACTCCACGGCAAAGGCCACGGTGCAGGAGGCAGAGATGCTGTCCAGGCCATAGGCATTGGCGATATCGTTGATGCGGATGATCGATTCCAGATCATCATTGAGCATAAGGGTGCCAGCGGCGCAGAGAGTCTCGTATTCGGGCTTGTGGCTCACAGGACGGTTCCGCCCCGGCTTGGCCTTCATATGACCACCACATCCTATGGGGCAGTGCCAACAGGCGTAGCGGCGTTCTTGTTCGGCGATGACTCTGTCGGCGCTGATCTGCTCGGCCCTGGAGAAATCCATCGGCCCGTCACCTCGCCAGTTCTTCACAGGCGAGTCACCACTCATAGCGCTGGCATAGGTGAGGTCACAGGTGCCGTAGTTGTGATAGACGTCATACCACTCTGTCTTCAGGCGCAAGTACTTCTTGCGTAGGTCCGCCGCCCTCTGCTGGTCGGCCAAGGGCACCCGCTGCGTGCCCCGCACGACAATAGCCTTGAGCTTCTTCGAGCCCATGACCGCGCCCAGGCCCGAGCGGCCAGCAGCGCGGCCATAGTCGTTGATGACGGCAGCAATGAGGGAAAGGCTCTCACCGGACGGCCCAATACAGGCCTCCTCCGTGGCCTTGCCGTGGGCCGCCTTGAGGGTGTCACGGGTTTCCAGAGTACTCTTGCCCCAGAGGTGGCTGGCATCTCGCAGGGAGGCCTCACCATCCTCGATCAATACATAGACTGGCCGATCGGAAGCCCCAGTCACGATGACGCCATCGTAGCCAGCGAACTTGAGATTCGGGCCAAAGTAACCACCGGAATTCGCGTCGCCCCAGGTTCCCGTGAGGGGTGACTTGCCGACCACCGTGTAGCGGGAGCCTACGATTGCGGGAGTGCCGGTGAGAGGACCGGTCAGAAAGCCCACATGGTTCGCTGGGCTGAGCGGATCCACGTCCGCTGGCTGGTGGTCGTAGATCAGTTTTGCGCCCACCCCGTACCCCCCCAAGAAGTTGCGTTGGAGCCCTTCGTCCAGAGGCTCATCCATAAGGCGGCCCATCGTTAGGTCCACAATCAGTAGCTTGCCCATGTAACCACCAGCCATCGCTCTTTCTCCTTTCTCCTTGTATCGTGGGTCACCTGTCTAGACGTGGGCGAAGCGGGATCAATATCTACTCGTTTCCTGGCGTGACCACCCTACTTGGCCAGCGGCGGGAGATGGACCACCAGATCTCTGATCCTGGCATCGTCACTGTAAGGCTCGATGAGCATATCTCCCTCTGCCAGGGTCGTGCATGCCCGCACCACCTTTCCGTTTACCCGCACCAGGCACGCCGAACACAAGCCGATACGGCACGAACAGGAAAAGGCCAGAGTAGAATCCAGGTGGTCGTAGATGTACTGGAGAACTCCCAGGACGCTTTGCCCGGATTCCGCTGGCACTTTGTATACCGCCAGCCGGTTCTCGTCACCGCTGCCGCGCCGCACCTGCACAGTGATGACACGTGCTTCATCTGGGGATACGATCCTCGCCTCCTTTCCGACCATAGGCGCGCCTGCCCTGCGGAAGAGAAACGTACACCTCTTGCACCTGCTCCTCCCGGATTATCCATTCGGCACCATCACGCTGAAGGACGAGGTTGCACAGCCAGCGGTCGTCGTCGGTGAAGGGGTAGTCTACGCGATACAATGCCCCTCGGCTTTCTCGCCGGGCTAGGCTGACCCTTACCACAGCCTCCAGCACGTCGAGCAGGTTCTCATTCTGCAGCCCCTCCACCCACTCTCGGTTGAAGCGCGGATCCTGGCCCTGCACACATTGGTGTGGGAGTCGATCGCGCAAGTCGGAAATGGCGGCAAGGGCCTGCGACAAGGATTCCTCCTCTCGAACGATCCCCACCATCTCTCCAGCGATCCGTCTGATCTCCTGACGCATCTCCACCACGGTGGGACCGGGGGCGGGAAAGCGCAGCCGCAGTACCTTACGAGCCACCTCCTCCACCTGAGCACGCCGAGGCTCTCGCAACTTGCTGGACTTGGCAAAAGCAGCCGCAAAGAACCCGGCCCGCTTTCCCCAAACCTGCGTCATAGTCAGGGCGTTCCCGGCCAACCGATTGGCCCCATGAATGCCCGCCGTCCCCTCTCCTGCGGCGAAAAGGCCGGGGACGACTGTTCGGCAACGCTCGTCAATCTTTAAGCCACCGTTCCAAAAGTGGCAGGCGGGAGTCACTTCCCAGGCCTCCTCCAGGCTGGGGAAAAAGTCCCGCAGCCGGAATCCAGCCGCGCGCCAGTTCCGCAGATTGCCCGGAAACCACTCGGCTGAGAACTCTAACAGATTGCGGGGCAGATGTTCGAAAGAAAGAAAAGTACCCCCAGCTCGCGAGCCCCTGCCTGCACGAATCTCCATGGCCGCAGCCACCGAGTTGATATCCCGGGTGGTCTTCTCGAGACGCTGAGGATCCCAGCGAGCCATATACCTCTCCCCACGCCGGTTGAGGGCGTGGACCTCTAGCAAGGTGCTGACGTCATAGGGAAAGATCACACCCCTAAGCGCAGGCGGGGTCAGGAAAGTGTAGGGCAAGAACATGGGAAACTCCATGTCCTGCAGGGCGGCCCCGCATCGGAGAGCCATGGCAAGACCATCGCCCGTCAGTCCCTCGGGGGCAGTGGTCAAAGGGAAAGCCCGCATGGCCCCGCCAGTGGCCAGCACAACTGCGCGGCTCCGCAACAAAAGAATCCTACCCGTGGGAATGTGCAGGGCTACACCACCCAACACACCCTCCGCGTCACGGAGCAGGTCCACCACCATGGCGTTTTCTAGCACGGATATGCCCATGCTCCGCATCCGGCGGGCGAGGAGCCGCGCCAGCTTGAGCCCAGGGATCCACAGGCCACGGGGATAGGTATGGCCAGGGGCATGGATGAATCCTTCCAGATCCGCTCCCCACTCCAACAACTCCTTCACCCGAGCAGGGGCTTCTTCAGTGTGGATGGCCACCAGCCGTTGGTCGGCGAGATAATCCCCCTCCCGGATCATGTCGCGGGCGAACTGCTCTGGGCTATCGTCAGGAGAGCCCTCTACCCCAAAGATTTCGCGGGCGCTACGGCTGTCCACGTCGATCTCGCCGTCGGCGGTAAGCGTGGCACCGCTCCTGGCCAGAAAGCCCTTGGTCACTGCCAGAACGTCCGCGCCCTGTTCCGTCGCTTCCATGGCTGCTCTGGCGCCAGTCCCTTCAGTCCCAATGACCAGGACGTCGCAGCAAATCTCTTCCTCTACTTTGGTCACGATATAATTCGTGTTCCCGTCTCGCCCCGTAGCGCCCGGGCAATGTTCTCCGGCTCGGTGATGATCGCCTCCCTGCCGCCTGCCTCCAGGAACCAGATGATGGCCTGGACCTTGGGGAGCATGCTCCCTTTGGCAAAGTGGCCTTCGTCCATATACTGCCTCGCCTCAGCGACGGTCATCACGTCAATCGGCTTTTGGCCGGGCTGGTTGAAATTGAGGTAGACTTTCTCCACGGCAGTGGAGATGAGGAGGATATCCGCTCCGATCGAGCGGGCCAGCAAGGAGGAGGCGTAATCCTTGTCAATGACCGCCGCCACCCCTTGGAGGTCGCCGTCCTCGTTGCGGATGACGGGGATGCCTCCGCCACCCACGGTGACGGTGACGATACCAGCCTCCAGCAGCTTCCGCACCGCGTCCAGTTCGATGATCTCCTGCGGGATAGGGGAGGGGGCACCACCCGCCGCCAGCCACGGCCAGCGTCCTCCACCACCATCCATCCTTCCTTGGCCGCGCGCTCTTTGGCTTCGTCCTCCTCCATAAAGTTACCGATGGGCTTGGTGGGGTTCTGGAAAGCCGAGTCGTCCTTGTCCACCCGCACCTGAGTGACCACCGCCGCGGCGGTCTTCTTCATTCCCCGGCGATTGAACTCGTTTTGGAGATTCTGCTGGAGATGATAGCCGATGGCCCCCTGGGTGTCGGCTCCACAGGATTCAAGCGGCACCTCGTGCATACCGGCCACCTTGGCCGCGATCTCGGACCGGCGCAGGACGAAGCCCACCTGGGGACCGTTACCATGGCCAATGGCCACGTCCCAGCCCTGTTCGACCATGTCGGCGATGTGATAGCAGGTCTCCTTGGCGGCCAAGTACTGGTCCTGCACAGTGATCTTGGTCTTGTCCTTGATGAGCGAGTTGCCGCCGATGGCGACGACGGCGAGTTTCCTGGTCATAGATGTACTCCTTTTCTCACATGATTATGCACGCGCCTCTCACCCGCGTTCACACCAGGTAACGAGCGGCAATGAGCAAATAGATTTTGACAGCCTCGACCAGCCGGGAGACCTCCACGTACTCGTTAGGCTGGTGCGTCATGCCTGTATCCGCAGGGCCAACGATGGCCATAGGAATCTGGAGGTTGTTAGCGATCACTGTGCCGTCGGTGTAGTAGGCCACACCTTTGGGCAAGCGGGGCTGACCAGTGACCTCCTCCACCGCTTGCAGGGACAGGCCCACTATCTCCGCCTTCGGGTCGCTCTCCACAGGCTCCTTCCAATCCAACACCTCCACCTCCACCCGATCCTCGCCCAACTCCTGCACCTGTTGCACTACCTTCAGGTAATCCATCCCAGGGACGAGACGGATGTCCAACTGCGCTTCACAGGCATCGGGGATCACATTGATAGTTACCCCGCCTTGGATAGTGCCGACTGTGAAGGTAGGTTTGTTTAGCAGAGGATGAGGGGCGGCGCTGAGATCGAGAGACTCCTCCACCCGATGCAAGAAGTGAACCATCTCCAAGATAGCATTCTGGCCTAGCTGGGGCATAGAGGTGTGGGCCGTCTTTCCCTTCGCTCGACACGCGAGCCAGAGAGCCCCCTTCTCCGCGATGAACACGTCGAGACTGCTAGGCTCACTCACAAGCACAGCCCCCGCGCCCTCCAGGTATCCACCTTCGACCAACCGCCGAGCCCCCTGGAGACCATAGGTCTCATCGTAGGAGAAGGCGACAATCAGGTCACCACCGAACGAAATCCCCGATTGAGCCAAAATCACCGCTGCCTGCGCCATGGCAGCCAAACCGCCCTTCATGTCAGCGGCCCCGCGGCCGTACACTTTGCCTTCGTGCAGGGTTCCAGAGAAGGGCGGGAACGTCCAGGGCATCTCTCCCGCCGGCACCGTATCCATATGGGCGCTAAAGATGATGGCAGGCCGGCTACCGCTTCCCCGCAAGCGCGCCACCAGGTTAGCCCGTTTGCCCTCGCATTGTGATACCTCGGCCTCGACGCCAGCGTCGGCAAAGTAACCCGCAAGCCAGCGAGCCAGATCAATCTCGTTCCCCGGCGGGTTAGTGCTCTCGATCTGGATAACCTGCTGTAACAACTTGACTACCGCGTCTTCTTTGACCACTGCCAACAACTTGGCTTCGTCAAACACGCTTTCCGCTCCTTATCCGTACGGCCGCACAGTCTTTATTCGTCTCCCAGGTGGCGGAGGATAAGCTGGAACGCGCTTCGGTTGCTGGTGACCACCGGGATACCCAGTTCCCGTTCCAGATTTTCTGCCACCTCGAAAGCACGGAAAGTGGTGCAGGAGACAAAAACACACTCAGGCGCAGGGTCAGCGCTTTCCGTTGCGCTAACCACGAATCTCAAAACCTCCTCCGGAGAAACGGCACCGATGTCCAGATCGTCGTCCAACCCCATACCCACCGTCCCCGTCACGGGCAGCCCTGCCTCTTGAAAGGTGTTCTGGAGACGGTCATTGATCTCGGCAATATAGGGTGTGACGAGCAGCAGTCGCCGGACCCTCAGCCGTCTGATCTCCTGGAAGGCCGCCTGCACCACTGTGACACATGGACAGTCGGCTATCGCTTCCACACGGTGGGCAATGGCGGCATCTCCGTCGAGCCCACGCAGGGCCGCTGCGGAGGTGCAACCGAATATCACCAATTCAGGGTGAACGGAGGCCACTCTGTGCACCGCCGGAACTAACTCCTCTTGCAGCATCCTCTCTTCTCCAGCGACAGTGGTTGCCTGCATATACATTCTGGCTACGTGCAAGGTAACCCCAGCAGGCAGCCGTCGCCAGAGATCGGCCTCCATGACAATGTCGCTGGAGGGTACCAACAGCCCCACCCGGCGGCGGGCCGTTGTCATGGGCCCACTCCTGCTTGACGACCAAGCAGGATGAGCTTCAGGTCATTGACGTTGGTTCCGGTGGGGCCGGTCATGACCAGATCGCCAGTCGTTTCCAACAGCTCCAGCGCCGAGTGCATCCTCAGACACCAACCCGGATCCAATCCGGCAGCCCTCGCCCGATCAACGGTTTCCCCGTCAACCAGTCCGCCGCCAGCCTCGGTAGGCCCGTCTGTTCCGTCGGTGTCAACCGACGCTACGACCACGTTTTCGCGTCCGGCGATCGCGAGCGCAGCGCTGAGCGCGAACTCCTGGTTGGAGCCACCTGCGCCACACTCCCCGTCAATCGTGACGGTCGTCTCACCACCTGCAATAATGGCACAAGGTGGCTCAACAGTGTTTACGCAGTCCACGAAGGCAACTGCAGCATCCCGGCTCTCGCCCTCCATCTCCGTGGTGAGGATGTGCGAGGTGTATCCGAGTTCCTCACTCCGCCGGGCTGCCCCCAGGCACGCCGCATCGCCGGGCACGACGGTCAATGTGTGATACTTGTTTGAAAAGGTCTTGGGGGACTCGGTCTCCGCGCCGCGCTTTAGGTGCTGCCAAACTGGCTCAGGCACCCGGTCCCACAGGTCGTACTTGTCCAGCGTGCGCCAGGCGTCTCTATAGGTGGAGGTATCCGGGACGGTGGGGCCTGTGATATAATCCAGCGGGTTGCCCGTCACGTCCGAGACCGTCAGGTTGATCAGTTCGGCCGGAAAGATCTCCTGCGCGAGCCGGCCGCCCTTCACCCGCGAAGCGTGCTTGCGAACGGCGTTGATCTCGCGGATCGCGGCACCGCACCTGAGCAGAATTTCATTGAGCGCCTGCTTGTCCGCCAGCGTGATACCCTCAGCGGGCCAAACGAGCAACGCGGAACTGCCGCCGGTGATCGCCGCGAAGACAAGGTCTCGCCGGCCGGCCTGGCGGGCGATTCTGACGATCTCCTGCGCACCGCGGTAGCTTTCTTCGTCGGGCACGGGATGGGCCGCCTCGATGATGCGGACTCGGCGCAGCCTGCGCTCCTCCCCGCGCTTGAGGATGACCAACCCATCGGTGATGCGATCCCCCAACACCTCCTCGAGCGCCAACGCGATGGTTTGCGTGGCCTTACCCGCACCGATCACATAGATGTGCTCCCATTCCCGCAGGTCATATTCGAGCGGCCCCACGCAGAGACGATCCCCGTCCAGCCCAAGCAGGTGCATTGTCGCCGCGTATGGATCCGCCGCACGAATGCCGTGCTCAATTATGTCCACTGCGGCCTCGCGCAACTTGCGTGGCCTATGGTCAATCAAGCGCGACCGACTGCGGATCCCCACCAACGTGGTGTGTCCACTACATTCTGCATTGGTTCGTGCTCGTCAAATCTTGCCCACTATCCGGACCAGCGAAAGCAGTGGCCCGCATACACGGCCTGATCCCCCAACTCCTCCTCAATGCGCAGCAACTGGTTGTACTTGCTGGTCCGCTCCCCTCGCACAGGCGCGCCTGTCTTGATCTGGCCGGCGTTCAACGCCACAGTGAGATCGGCGATGATCGGGTCCTCCGTCTCGCCTGAGCGCTCGGACACTTGCACGCCGTACCCGTGGCGGTAAGCCATCTCTGCGACGTCAAGCGCCTCCGTCAGCGTGCCGATCTGATTGACCTTCCACAGCACAGCATTGGCCACGCCCATCTCAATGCCTTTGCGCAAACGCTCGGGGTTGGTGACGAACAGGTCGTCCCCGACCCACTGGATCTCTGGCAGTTCGGCCGTCAACTGGGCCCAGCCCTCAAAGTCATCCTCGTAGAGTGCGTCCTCAATGGAAGCTAACTCGTAATCTGTGCAGAGTTCCTTGTAGAGCGCGATCATGTGATCGCGGGTCAACTCCTCACCGGCCAGGTGATAGACTTTCTCCTCAGCGTCATAGAAATGACTGGCGGCAACGTCGAGACCGTAGACGATCAGGTCGCTATATCCGGCGCGTTCCACTGCCTGGACCAGGGTATCAAGCGGCTCACGCACCCCGGTCATCGGCGGGACAAAGCCGCCTTCATCGCCAACGTTCACCGCGATCTTGCCGTACTTGGCCACGATGAGATCCCGCAGCTCAAAGCTGACCTCGGTCGCGATCTGAAGTGCGTGGAAAAAGTTTTCGGCGCCGACGGGCATGATGATGAATTCCTGTATCTCCATATCGCTGGAAGCGTGCTTGCCGCCATTGATCAAGTTAAACAAGGGCACAGGGATAACGCGGGCATTGTTGTTCAGATAGCGGTAGAGTGGTTTTCCAGCCGCTGCAGCCGCAGCCCGCGCGAGCGCCAGTGAGACGCCGACGATACCATTAGCCCCAAGCCTGGATTTGTTTGGCGTGCCATCCAGTTCCCCCCTCATAAACACGTCCAGCTCACGCTGACGGGTCGCATCCCTCCCGACGAGAGCAGGAGCAATGACTTCGTTGACGCTGCACACAGCGGTCCTGACGCCCAGTCCCCGGTAGCGGGTTCCTCCATCGCGTACCTCGTGCGCCTCGTGGGCGCCGGTCGAAAGCCCGGCCGGAACTCCCGCCCTTCCAATAACACCGCTTTCCAGCTCAACGTCTACTTCGACGGTTGGGTACCCTCGGCAATCAATAATCTCTCGGGCGTGCACTGCACGAATCTTGGTATCATTCACAGATAGGCCTCCTTTGGCAATAGGATATTTCTGGAGAGGGACTCGGGATATCTCTTGGGACAAGTGGTCAGACAGTTTACCAAGCATCGGGTCGTAGGGATGGAACGGCGGCTAGTCCAAGGGAGCCACGCTTCCGGGCTAATCTATCTCTCGTCGTGGCACCATGCACACCACTTCCAGTGGGCACACGCCCACACACAATCCGCATCCATCACACTTGAGTGAGTCAACACGTGCGATATTGTCGTCAATTTCGATTGCCTGGAACCCCCCGGAAGCACAAGCCCGGACACAAATGCCACATCCATTGCAGCCATTCTCGTCAATTGAGGCGACCAGCTTTGCGGACAGATTCAAGTCAGGGAATATACCAACACTGGGCAATGCTTTACCAGTAATGTCAGTCGGCATACTATACCCTTTTTCGTCAAGGTACAGTTCGAGACCTTTCGCCAGCTTTTCAATGATTTGATAGCCGTTCCACATCACTGCTGTACAGACTTCAACCACAGATGCGCCGACCGCCAAGTACTCGGCCGCATCCTGCCATTTTGTTATACCGCCACAACCAATGATGGGGATCGGCAGGGCTTGAGCAATACTGGCAGTACATCGAAGAGAGACCGGCTTCAACGCAGGGCCGCCATAACCACCGAAAATACTAATGCCATCAACCGTGGGTAAAGGGGCAAAGGTATCCAGGTCTATCCCCGCCAGGCCAGATAGGCTGTTGATGGCGGTCACTGCATCTGCTCCGGCTTCCGCAGCGGCACGCGCTAGTGCTACGATATCTGTGACATTCGGGGTAAGTTTTACTATCACTGGCAAGTCTGTCGCCTCTCTTACCCAACGGACCGCCAGTTTCAGTGCTTCTGGATCCTGCCCCAATCTCTCGCCTTTTTTCTCTTTAGCGAAATTTGGACAACTCACGTTCATTTCATAGCCCTTGACGCCATGCGGTTCAAGACGACGGATAATCTCCTGCCAGTCCTTTGGATTGCCGCCCCCCGCTATGCTGGCAATGATCGGCCGCTCAGGATAGGAAGCGCGAATCATATCAATTTCATCTTCCCAGCGGTCAAGGGTCAGATTACTGAACAGTTCAATGTCGATCATACCCCTTTTATCTCGTCCCGACCTGATCACGTATACCCTTGGGCTTGGATGTGCTGTGGGTTCCAACGCAATTGTCTTCAGTACAGCCCCTCCCCACCCAGATTTGAAAGCCTCGACTATCATCGCTCCCTTCGCAGTGGGTGGCCCGGCGGCCAGCAGGAATGGACTCGGAAAAGTGATGCCCAGGAACCTGGTTTCTAATCTTGGCATGATTCTCACCTCGGATGGGGGGAGATGGTAGGACAATCGCATGTGCCAATGCCTTATCATTCTGAGCGACCGCATGGAGCGAAGAATCTCTACTTTGCACCGCGAGAGCGAGATTCTTTGTCGTTCCGCTCCTCAGAATGACAGATTGGAGGGTTTGAGTTTACATGCGATTGCCCCAGGACTGGTCACAGAGGCAGTTACCATCTCGGATGTTCTACCTCAGACGTCTGCGCATTTCGAAGAGGACTCCTCCGGAGCGCAGGCGCCGTACTCAGACAGAAACTAGATCTTCGTGCTGTAGACTCCCCTTTATACAAGATTGTACTTCTCAATGAAATCCTCCAGCACTTCGGTCAGGTTGGGCCGTCCGATTTCCTGCAGGTTATAGTAGACGCGTGTTGAGGGTTTGTCAATCTTGATGAGCCGATTCAGATCGATTGGTGTGCCGATGACCACCGCATCACATTCGGTGTTGTTAATCGTGGCCTCAAGGTCTCTTAGCTGCTGCTCGCCATACCCCATGGCCGGCAAGAGGGTTCCGATCTCCGGGTACATCTCAAAGGTCTCGGAAAGCCTACCCACCGTATACGGCCGCGGGTCAACTAACCCGGCCGCGCCAAACTTCCGGGCTGCAACGATCCCCGCACCGATCTTCATCTCGCCGTGGGTGAGGGTCGGGCCATCCTCGACCGCCAGCACTTTTTTGCCCTTGACCACAGAAGGATCATCAATATCAATGGCCGACACAGCGTCAATGACAACCGCGTCGGGGTTCACGACGGCGATATTCTTCCGCACGGTTTCAATGTCGGCAAGATCCGCGCTGTCCATCTTGTTGATGACCACCACATCGGCGATTCTCAACGTTACCTCGCCCGGGTAGTAACGCAACTCATGGCCTGGGCGATGCGGGTCAACCACTGTCACGTGCAGGTCGGGTACGTAGAATGGAAAGTCGTTGTTACCACCATCCCAGACAATCACATCGCAGCCGTCCGAATCGTTCTCAGCCTCTCTAAGAATGGCCTCATAGTCCACGCCGGCGTAAATGACGTTGCCGCGCACAATGTGGGGTTCATACTCTTCCATCTCTTCTATGGTGCATTTGTGCTTTTCCAGATCGAACAACTCGGCGTAACGCTGCACCCTTTGGGCGACCAGGTCACCGTATGGCATGGGATGACGAATGGCCACGACTTTCAAGCCTTTCGCCATCAGTATCTCGATGATCCTCCGTGAGGTCTGGCTCTTGCCACAACCGGTTCGAACTGCCCCTACTGAAATGACCGGCTTGGAACTCTTTATCATGGTGTCCTTGGGGCCCAGCAACACAAAACTGGCGCCGGCCGCTTGCACGATAGCGCTGATGGACATGATGTGTTGATATGAAACGTCGCTGTACGAGAAGGCGCAATCGTCCACATTCAGGTCTTTGATCAACCTGGGAAGGTCTTCTTCCGCATAAATTGGAATGCCACCCGGATAGAGTCTGCCGGCCAACTCGGGCGGGTATCCTCGGCCCGCAATATCCGGGATTTGGGCCGCAGTGAAGGCGACGACATTACATGCCTCATTCTCCCGGTAATAAGTGTTAAAGTTGTGGAAATCCCTTCCGGCTGCACCGATGATGATCACATTTCTCTTTGACATAATTTTCTCCTTGTTTTTTGGAATTGATTAGCTTCCTAGCGTTGCTACCATCACGGCTTTGTATCTTCTCAATATTCAGGGGGGGATGACGACTGTAGGGCGGTTTTGCTAACCGCCGTCCGGTCGGATAGCAAATCCGACCTACACCCGCCCCAAGTTTTTGAGAAGATACACGGCTTTGATGGTGTGGACTCTATTCTCAGCCTCGTCAAAGACTATGGAGGCCGGTGACTCAAATACCTCTTCGGTCACTTCCATCGCCTCCAGTCCGAATCTCTGGTAAATGTCTTCGCCGATAACCGTTTCGCGATTATGAAAGGCGGGGAGACAATGCATGAACTTGACATTGGGATTGCCGGTCTTCTCCATCGCCTCTTTGTTGACCTGATACGGCTTCAGCAGGTTGATTCTTTCCTTCCAGACCTCCTCTGGTTCCCCCATAGAAACCCAGACGTCCGTGCACAGGAAGTCGCAATCCTTGACACCGCTGTCCAAATCATCGGTGACGGTGATTTTCGCTCCGGTCTGCCTGGCGATCTCTTGGGCCTTGGCGACCAGCTCCTGATGTGGTTGAACGCTCCTGGGAGCCACGGATCGAAAATCCATCCCCATTTGGGCAGCCCCTACCAGCAGCGAATTGCCCATGTTGTTGCGGGCATCGCCCAGGTAGGCAAACTTGACCTGGCTGAGCGGCTTGTCGCTGTGCTCCATCATGGTCAATAGATCGGCCAGCACCTGGGTGGGATGAAATTCGTTGGTCAGGCCGTTCCACACGGGCACTCCGGCATATTTGGCCAGTACTTCCACCCTTTCCTGCCCAAAGCCTCGATATTCAATCCCGTCGTACATCCTGCCCAAGACCCTGGCTGTGTCTTTTACAGTCTCTTTTGTGCCCAACTGAGAGCCCGTCGGTCCCAGATAGGTCACGTGTGCGCCCTGATCGTAGGCTGCCGTTTCAAAGGCGCAGCGTGTTCGGGTCGAGGCTTTCTCGAAAATGAGCGCTATGTTCTTTCCTGTCAATCTCGGCTGCTCAGTTCCGGCGTATTTCGCCTTCTTCAGATCCGCAGAGAGGTTGAGCAGGAACCGGATCTCGTTGGGAGTGAAATCCAACAGTTTCAGGCAATGTCTGTTCCTCAGGTTGAATGCCATTTTCTTCCTCCAATTTGCCTGGGTATGTGATACATCAACACGGGAATATTACCAAGTTCACTCGTCGCATGAACGATTGAAATCCCTCACGACCGTAGGAATTGTGGAAGCAGGCGACGAATCACCTTTCACCGGCAAATGGATCATCGTCCCAGTGTGAATCCGGCCAAACCTTTCTCCCATCACATCAGCAATTCTCCTCAGGCCATCAAAGCCAGTACAATGCCCAGCAAAGACCCAGTCCACCTCACGAAGTGCCTCAATTGATTTCTTTACCTTTTCCTCACTCGCATCTATGAAATGCAGGCCACCAACGACGGCGTGGATCTTGTTCACACCCGTGACTTTCTTGGCGTGCATCATCGTGTTGACGATGCCAGCATGGCAACATCCGGTGACGATGACGAGTCCTTCCTGGAAGTTCAGAATAACAGCCGCGTCATCCCTCTCGTGGTCCTGAACAACTTCCCCATCCACTATCGTATACAGGTCCTCCAGCACTTCAAAAGGAGTTACCCTCTCGATCTCCCCTGAAGTGATGACCCCGGTCATCAGGTTCAGTGGCTCGTGCGTTAGCGTGAAAATTGCCCCTTTCTGCTCAAGTTCCGTCTGACTTCGCGCCATGCCGATATGGCGCACCCCGTCCGGATTGATCTCAAAGCAAGGTCGGAATGTCTCGGGATGTGCGATGACAGGAATTGGCCGACCGATGGCTTCCAGAATCCCTGGCAGCCCATCCGTATGGTCATAGTGACAGTGTGAAAGGAAAATCGTACTGACCTCGTCCAACGATTTTCCCAGGATTCTCAGGTTATGAAGAATTGGCGCTGCTGCCGAATTCGTATCGTAGAGGATATGTTTCTCAAAGGTCTCGGCTCTCAACTCCAGCAGCACCGATAGTCCGAATCTGCCCATGAAAGGCGTATCGAAAGCGATCGAGTCTTCAGCAAGAATGCTTATGGTAGCCTCTTTCAAGTAACCAAGTTCCTTAATCATGCCACTCCTATCTGGCAGTTGCCTTATTGATCAGTTAGTATGTCCGTAGTCCACCGGGCGACGTTGCCCACAACACTCGTACATTTATCCTCATGCCCGCCCAGCCGAAGCAACTCTTCGAACTCTTCATCGTCCCATTGGTTGAAGGTTCTGCCCTCTTCCATTTCCCTGGGGTAAGGCCCATAAGTGCCCAAGGGGAACCCGCGCTCCAGCCATTCGCGTTGAATGGCAGGCTCAGGGGCCTGGACCATCGTCCCATCAGCACGGCCGACAATAATGTGTTTCAGTGGATCCCATTCGTTCCACGAGTTCACTACGGTTTTCTCTGATTCCTCGCCCATCGTAATCCTCCGATAAAATTAGCCGATCACTCCCAACTCGAACTTTCGTTCGTACAGATCAAGTCCGATGAAACTCTCAATGTTGGCAATTCCTGGGATCTTTCTAAATCTTTCAACAACAAAGCGCCGGTATTCCTCCATGTTCCGACAAACATAGTGAACAAAGAAGTCATACCGGCCAGCGACCATAACCACGTTCGTAACCCCTGGAATCGAAAGAAGGGTTGACGCCACCTCGCCAGGATTTGATCCCGTTTCAAGTCTGATTCCAATAATTGCGAATGCGTTGTAACCAATCTTGTACGGGTTCATCACCAATATGACATCCATCACACCGGATGCCTTCAAGCGCTTAATCCGGTTGCGGATGGTGGCACTTGTCACATCCCATTTCTCGGCAAGCTCGGCGTACGAGAAGAAAACATCCTTTTGGTGCATCTCCAGGATGTCTCGATCAAGATCATCCAGGGAAACCGCCACCTTATGCTCGGGCAGATCCTCATCTACCCGAATTCGCAACACCTGATTATGCCTATGGCCCCTATCGCTCACGTCCATCAGCCCTCTCTACGCTCGGCCTGCCAATGCGACTGCTATGGCCCGACGCCCATCCCTACGGTACGCCCACATGAAGATAACGCCTTTCGCCTTGGAGGAAGTGGTGGAGCTACGTTTCTGTCGCCTACTTGTCGCGCCCCATCTCCCAGACCTGCTCATAATACTCGTCGGCAATCGTAGCAATCGTTTCTACTGCGACGGACAGTTCCTCAGCGTCCAAGGAGTCGCCGAGTAGCACATGTTCATACCAGACGGCGTTGGTGTCATCCTTCGTGTCGAGAGAGAACTTGCCAAGCAGGAGTTGATTATTCTCCTCAGCCAGGAAGCGGGTGAGCTTGGGCGTGACCTTGCTACGCTCAGGACTACCGGGGCCACCAGTTTCACCAGGGTCCGTTCACCCCACTCCATCGGCTTGATTATCACAATCGTTGAACCCCATCGGGCTGTAATGGTCCCGTCCTCATAATCCACTTCATGGCTCACTCGCTTCTGGCGTAAGTAGGTTCTGATCTTACCGCGCAGTGCCTCCATGGCCTTTGATTCAGTCGCCATAACACACCTCCCTGTACTTGGGCATATCTTTGATAGTATATTATAACAGAAAAGAAGTTTTCTGTCAATATTCTTTCCGAGATGAAACTTGAATCGTTGTTGTTTTTCGGAAAGGAAAAGCGGGGCGACAAACTGCACGTCCACTTCCTGGACTGGCACCGGCGCTGGTCCCACAGCCTGACGCTGGCGGCGGCGGTCGGTCTGGTGGCCGGGCTGCTCTTTGGGAAGTGGGCCGGGATCGTGGCGGGCCTGGGCTTCGCCGGGCACATCCTGGAGGATCAACTGGGCTTCATGGGCAGCAACCTCTTCTACCCGTTTACGAAAAGGCGAAGCACAGGACTGCAACTACTGCGCTCCGGCGACGCGATCCCCAACTTCCTCACCGTCTGGACCTCCGTCGCGCTGAGTCTCGTCAACCTGGACCGTTTCTCGGCCCAGCCGCGGCTGAACCCGGCGGGGTTCCGGGGGGTGGCGGTGGTGTCGGCGGTGGCCGCGCTGGGCGGGCTGTACCAGTGGCAGCGACGGCGCGGGAAGCGGGGGCGCTCCGGCAGCGGGATATCGTGGCGGAGGCGGAGGAGATGGAGATGGGGTAAGAGGCAAGAGGGCGGAAATAAGCCCAGGCGTTGGCCAGGTGCTCAGCGCGCAGTGTCGGATAGCACCGCTACTACTCAAAGAAGGCTAAATCATCGTGCTCGACGGTTTTGACCAGAGTCGAGCGGTCCAGGTACTTGTTGCCGCGCTCACAAGAGGTTTCTGGGACAAAGAGGCACGCGTGGCAGGCAGCGGCGTGGAGGGTGCGTCCACCCCGGCTGGGCGGGTGCTCGGCACACAGCGGATCGCTGGCACAGAGGTGAGCGGTTTCCAGGGCCTGACCGATGTGCCGTCCTAAGGTTCCCGGTTCCCCCAGGCTTACCAGGCCACCCAGCGTACCCTCGCTATCCGGGGCGGAAGTGTACATGAGCAGGCCGGCCATTGGCCCGCCCTCTTTTTCGGACGGCCGGGCATAGATGCGTTCCCGGATGCTGGCGACTGCATAACCACACTCCAAGGCCAGTTGACGCATCAGGGCATGAGCAAAGGCATGCAACAAAACGTAGCGCATACCCGGGAAGCCACCCTCTGGCTGCTCGATATACCGGGCCGCACGCCACTTCTTGTGCGATTCCAAGAAAGCATCTCCCCGTTGTTGGACGACCGGTCGTGCCAGCCACTCCTGGATCTTGCCCTCGTTGAACTGAATGAAAATCCCCTCGCCGCGCACTTCAGCGGCTGGCACCCAGGTGGATGGACGGCGGGAGAGTGGGGCTGGATCAATCTGAATGTTGAGATCGGGGTCGGTCAGTTCCCCCATGGCATCCAGGCGGGTGAATCCCACCATCGCCCGGACTTCGCGCAGCTTCTCTACCAGCACGACCTGGTCAATGAACATTGTGTACTTCTCCGGCACGGCCACCGGGCGCAATTGGAAGTCATCTGTATTCAGCTTGGGATCGAACTGGGCCTGCCCTGCCACCGCGAGTACTTCCACTGCGAGTACTCGTGGCAGGCGTGGCGGTGAGCTTGCCGAATGGGCCTGCCCTGAGCTTGCCGAATGGGTGAAGACCTGCCACTCCGGCTCTTTCAAGTCGGGTTGTTCGCCAGGGGGCGGAATCTCCCCCGCGTCCTGCTTGCGCCGGGTCTCGATGGCCTGCCAGATTTCGTCATCGCTGTGCTCGCTCAGTTCACCCAGTTGGCCGCTGCTGCGCTTGTACGCGATGATTACCGGGGCGGTTACGTTCTGCAAGTCGGCCCAGTTCTCGCCCACCAATTGTGCCAGCCTGCCGCTCTCCACCGGAATGGCGACCGTGCTATACACGACGGGGAACCAGGTGTTGGAAGCACCCAGAACGATCGGCCGCATATGATGTCCGCAAGTCTCAAGGTCATAGTCGCGCAAATGGGGACGACGGCCTCGGCAGAACGGCATCTTTTCTCGGTTCTCCCGTCCGAATGCATCAGACAGGCGACGGGTAGATTCACACGTTTCGCATCGCACCTCCAGGTCGCGAGCCTCCCCGGACGCGCCATACTCTATCAATTTCAACAGTGGGCTGGAGCACGGTTTGCCCTGGTGGACAAAGTCAACCCACGGAAAGTCATCCAGATGCCCGTTTTCGCAGGTCACCAGAAAGCGGGCCGGGACGACTTCAGGGGATCTACCCTTGTTGCAGTTTTCGTGTCGATAGGCCGTGCGATCTGGGTGGTATGGGTGCTCCTTTATCTTGAAGAGCCCAGATTTTATCGGGGCCAGGCGACGACACCTAGGACAAACCATCCAACGCGGAAACGTGGCGACCGGAACGCCGATACGCGAGACGCTGTCGAGGGGGTCAGGGGGCATCCCGGTATCTGGGACTGTCGGTGGGGCCAGCAGTTTGTTCACTTCTGGCAACTGGTAGCGTACCGCCATCAGCAAACGGTCTTCCACAATTGTGTGGGCATACTGGGGATCGGTGGGCCAGTCTTCCAGGCCGGTGACGATGACGGATAACTTGGGCAGGTCTACAATCGCGCCCACGCCGTAGGTATGCATCAGTTGGCTGGGCCGGATTTCGCCGACACGGTAGGAATATTGGCTCTTCTGGTTCATGGGGCCACCTCCTCCTGCTCGCCGACCGGCCGACCAGGCTCGTTGTCCATACTGAAATCTCTCAGGATCAGGGCCACGTTAGGCTCAACGTCGCGCAATGAGTTGAGGCAGGTGAAGAGGTCCCAATCTTCCTCGGTTGGTTTCTTGAGTAGGCCCAGCGTCCGCCCGTCTCTGCGCCTGGCATAGCCAAGAATCGCGCCACCGGTCGCACTTTGGGCCTTTGTGAGCCATTGGTCAATGCGCTTGTCTACTAACTTGCGTACGTGATCTTCTCCCTGATGGCTCTCGGTGACCAGACCGGCCCGGCGGCTGATCTCGTCCAGCGCGACGGCGACGAAATTGTGCTGCCGATCCAATTGTCCGGCTCGGTCGTTGGCGTTAAAGTCCTCTCCCAGCAGGCGTAGATAGGATACCATCACGCCGGTCAAACCTCTGTCCAGGGCGCGGGGGGAGAAGGGTGTGACGGAGAGCGCCTCTACCTGCTGGTAGAAGGTGGCGTGGTAATGCTCAAAGCGCTCGTAGTGGCTGAGGTCGCGGGGCCGCGCCCAGTTGTAGACGGTGCATACCAGGCCGGGATAGCGACGACCAACGCGGCTGGTGGCCTGGATGTACTCGGCGGTGGCCTTGGGCTGGCTGGCGACCACCATCAGCCCCAGGCGGCTCACGTCCACGCCGACAGAGATCATGTTGGTGGCCAGCACTACGTCTAACGGCCACTTGGCGGGATCTGTGCGTACCCTGGCTTTGGCCTTGGCTTTGCGATCAGCCTCTGCCTGAGGGTCGAAGACGGCCTCCATGCGGTCCAGTATCTTGGGAATCTCGGTTGCACCCTTGCGCGACGTCAGTTCTTCGACGCTGTTGATGAAGCGCCTGGCCAGGCCGCGTGTGTCCATCCTCTGCAAGCGGGTGCGCACGGCGTCGTCTACCACGCGCCGCATCCCGCCCAGCTCGCGCATCGAGTTAAAGTAACCGATCAGCGTCATCCACGGATCGGCGGCGCGACCGTATTTCTCGTACAAGACCTGCGCGGCTGCCATGTAGGCCACGTAGACCCGAATGAGAGCGGTCTTCAGGCGCGTGCCGGGGGCGCAGATGCCGACGTAGCGGCGACCGGGTGACTCGTTGCTGGAAGGGCGCAGACGTGAGAAAAAGTTGTCGTGAGCGTTCAGGGCGGCCGGGGGAAAGATCTTTACCTGGCGCAGGAACAGGCTGTTTACCTGGCTGCGCGCCCGGCGAATGGTGGCAGTCGAGGCGATGACCTTGGGGCGTACTAGCGCGCCGTCCAACTCCCAGGAGGCCAAGCGGTCCACGGCGGTTTCGTACAATCCGACCAACGTCCCCAGGGGGCCACTGATCAGGTGTAGTTCGTCCTGGATGATCAGGTCGGGGGGGCGCAGCGGGCCGACGGGCTGCGTCTTGACGGCGGGGAACCTGCCCCGTTTGGGGTGACTGTCGGCATCTTTGACTTCCGGGGAACGGTAGCCGTGGCGGGGGCAATAGCCGTTGACTTGCCCAAAGAGCATCTGCGTCTCACCTTTCCAGGGCATTTGAGCAAACTTGTCCACGGTGGCAATGAGCAGGGTGGGCAAGCGGCGGTAGATTTCCTCGTCCACCACCACGACGGGGATGCCCTCGTCGGGGGATTGCTTGCGGCTGAAGGGGCATTGGCCGAACTTGTCGCTGCAATGCTGAAAGGTGCGGCAGCGCCCTTGTTCGTACGTTTCCACGTGGATGTCGTTCTTGCCGGGGTCAATCGGCTGGCCGCACCAGGGGCAGTTGTTCAGTTGGTGCGGCGTCCCGCGACCGCCGACGGCTCCGCCCCAGCCTATGCCGTGATCTCGCTTGATCGCTTCGGCGGCGTCCTTCGTCCAGTTAGGCGTGCTGCGCTGCCCGACCCACAGACCGATGCGGAACGGCTCCAGTCCCCACTTGGCCGGGTTCTCGCGGCGAATCATCTCACAGGCGCAGATGAGGGTGGTGGCGCGCTGAAACTGCTGCAACGTCAGCAGGCGCAACGTGTAGCGCATCAACACCGCGACGCCAGCGTGGCCAGAACGGCCGCCAATCTCACCCTGGAGACGCCGGATGCCCATCGCGAAGGCAGCTACACCCAGGTAGGCCTCGGTCTTGCCGCCGCCGGTGGGGAACCAGAGCAGGTCGGCCAGAGCTTGAGTGGGGTGGCTGCGGTCGGGATGGGTGGGGTCTGCCAGGGCGGGCAGATTCAGCAATACGAACGCCAACTGGAAGGGCCGCCAACTCCGGTTCCTGGGCACGTCAATCGCGTCCATGTCCGGTTCCTGCCCCTGCCTGACCTGGCTGGCATAGATCGAGCGGATACGTTGAAGGTGCATGGCGCGGTTGGCAAAGCGGAACGATTCGGCTGCCTGGGCGTTACTGTCGAGCAACGCGATACCTGTCTGGATCCGGTTCAGGGCCTCGCGACAGTTCATCAGGGCCGCCTCGGCATCGGCCTGGTAGACTGCCAAATCAGGGGGCGGCGCGGCGACATGGGTTTCCTGGGCCTCGATCCACGCTTCATACGCCTCAACGAGAGGGTTGAGGGCCGACGTAAAGCTACCCATCTCAATCTCGGACAGTTCTTTCATATCAAAGACAGCCTCGCCCAGTAGCGGGATATCCTCTGCCGTGGGCGGCTCCATGCGCTCGACCTCGTAGGTGGGGAGCACGCAGGTGCGCACTTCAACGGCCCGTTCCCAGGCGCCTTCTGCCGGTTCGGCGCGGGTGGCCACACCGTGCCCGACAGCGAATTCGACCGTGCGCCGGTAGAGCATCTGCATAGCACGGTCCTCGGGGTCTTCGATGCTCAGTTCGGGGGGGATTTGGCGCTTGATGAAGATTGGCGCCCCATCCGGCGCTCGGACGATCAGTTCCGGTTGGAAAATCCAGGCCGCGTCCTTGCGAGTCTTTGGTTCATGCTGGGCGTTGACGAGGAACAGCGTCACCGTCCAGACCTCGTCCCGCCGACGGCACAGGCCGCGCACATAGACCTCCTGGTTGTCTGGGTCGGGGAACCACGGCCCGATGCTGCCGGCTTTGAGCGGGATGGCGTCCGATGTCCCCTCGACCGGTTCTCGCTTCCAGACCAGCCTGTGCTCGCCCTTGTCAAGCATCTCGCTTGGGATGCGCTGGTAGCGGCCCCAGCGGGCAGCGATCTGGATGCTATCGGCGGCGCCATCCAGGGTAAAGGTGAGGCCGACGGACGAGGGGAGCATCGAGGCAGTCTGGAGGATGGGGGTGTCGGTCTTGCCGTCCTGGTCGTCGGTCGAGCCGCCCACGGCCAGGTCGTCTTGCTCGTCGGGGAGGATGGACTGGCCGCGCGGGGCCAGCAGGCCGACGATGTACCGGCCGCGCACGTTGCGCTCGTCCACTTCCTCGTAGGGGCCGTCGGCCGGGCCGAGCAGGTCGCGTCGCACCATTTCTTCCAGTTCGGCGCGGAGTTCCA
>JAUWNP010000277.1 GCA_030612585.1 Anaerolineae bacterium | reverse complement strand
TGGCCTGCCAGCAGTCAGGTGACCAGAACGCATAGCAGGCATGTCGCCCAAACGTGCGGGATAGCTATTCATAGGCAATCATGGTTGTCGCTAAACCCGTGGCAAAACGAACTCGACCGCTGAGTTCGCCAACAGTATCTTTCAAAGGCTACGTTTATGGGACAATGTCCCATCTTTGCCTTCCGGGCGTCCCATTTTGCTGCCTGAGAGTCCTGGTTACGTGCGTCCACCTGGTCGGGGCAAGGTTGTCGCCCCGTCCAGACTGCCGGCGGGGCACGTTTTCTTTGGGGAAGGTTTGGGGTTATTACTCAGGCTACCCTCCCGCAGGTTACGATTTGCTGTACTCGCAGGCTTGCATAGCCGTTGGGATGTGCTTTTGCGTTGAAAACCCGTCAAAACCTGCGGGAGGGTGAGTAGTAACGGTTTGGGGGAGGCGAAGAGGCTCTCTTGGTGGGGGAAGCCAGCGAATGTGATCAGACCTGACAGGTTTCCTGGAAACCTGTCAGGTCTTGACACCAAAACGGGAGTTCTGCAGGGGAAGCACAGTGACGCAGGCGCTCAGGATTTCAGCAGTTGCTCAATCTCTTGGATCAGGAAGGGCAAGTTGGGTTCAGTAAGCGAAAGTTCCGGCGCGGGGACACGGTGGTGCTTGATGTCGGGAGGGATATGCTTGTGATGAGGGTGAGTGGCTGCCAGCATAGAGTCGTCCGGGTGAGGCTGGGAGTCGTACCAGTACAGCTTTTTGTCGCCACGCCAGACCTCGTAGCCGTAGCGCGTGAGAACCAGCGGCCCGGTGTCAAAAGTCAGGCGTTCCTTAACAGCCAGCCGATACCCGCCAGAAAAAGCGATTTCGCCCGATACTGTGGCCATACGTGCGCCACGGTGAACTACAACCAGAGTTGAGTAGGAAACAGAGAGGAACTGCTGAGGCAGTGTATAGATGAACTCTTCGTAGTCACGCAGGGACTGGAATGGGTTCACGTCGTGCCGTCCGTTCAATCACCGCTGAAAGCGTCCGAGTGTGTTCTCTCAAAGATCGGATGATCTCTCGATACTGTTCGCGACGGCGCAACCAGATTTCATACGTACCAGCCCAGTCATTCCAATCCAGCACCCACGCGTCGTCCGCCGGCTCTTCACCATTGATGTACGACTCGTAGAACGTCTCTGAGAGCACATCATACTTGCGCTCATAAGTAAGCATGTCTTCTTCGAGGGCATGAATGTCCTGGAGGATTTCATCGAGCGTCATGAGTATCTTCCTTTCTGGAGCAAGGCCGCTCAATCTGACAGGTTATTACTCAGGCTACCCTCCCGCAGGTTGCGATTTGCTGTACTCGCAGGCTTGCACAGCCGTTGGGATGTGCTTTTGCGTTGAAAACCCGTCAAAACCTGCGGGAGGGTGAGTAGTAACTCTGACAGGAGTATATCATGGAGATGGAGAGGCGTCAATAGCAAGTTGTTCGCGCTTTTGCTGCTCATTCACCCCAAAAGCGGCGGCACGCGCGCGGTCAGGCCGTGCAACTTCGCCTGGAGCAACGTGAAGGCGGAGACGAGCGGGTTCAGTGGCACCATCATCACCGGCGTCACCCCCATCAGGCGGGCCTGATAGCGCGTGTTCGTCATCAGGTCGTTGTGCTCGGTCACCTGGTAGATGTGCCGGTCGGGGTAGCGCTGGCGCAGGATGTCCCCGACCTCCTCGCAGGCACACGGCCCGACGATCAGGATGTCGCCCGGCAGGTCGTCCAGGTCCGCCTCCTCGAAGCCTGAGCCACAGACCAGTGTCCATCCGCCCTTGCCGTGGTAATCGTTGTAGAGCATCTCGTGGGTGGCCTCAGAGTTCCCCCGGCAGCCCTCGACGCACGCCTTCGTGCGGCCAACCACCCACCGCACGTCGGGGTGAAAGCGACGCAGTATGGTGTGCGGGAGCCGCTCGGTGAAGCGGCTCAGTTCCACGCCGCGCACGTCAATCCGCGCCAGATCCCCCTCACCCAACCCCCACTCGGCGCACAGCCGCAGGTGCTCGACCTCCTCCAGACTGTAGCCCAACACTCGCGCCCCCACCACGTCCACCGCCAGCGTGTCCGGCCCGCCGATGAGGACGTTCATCGGCACCAGGTACTCCTCCAGAAACGCAGTGATTGGGAAGTGGCCGTGGGCGGTAGCCGTCAGTCCCTCAATGATGCAGAAGTCGGGGCGGGTGAGGTCGTAGAGCGCCGCCAGCCGGCGGTGGAGCGTCGCGTGACTGTGCTGCTTCATCCGGTCGGCGTCAACGGGGAACGCCTGCTGGTTCTTCACCCCCAGCGTCACCATCGCCATCGAGTGAGTCTTCAGTTTGGGGAGATCAAGGTAGAAGTTGTCGCCCCGCTGGATGATCTCGTCGCGCAGACGGCGGGAGACGCGGGCGCGGGTCCCGTCGCGCAGGCTAACCTCGACCGTGTCCCCTTCGTCCAAGTAGACCGGTTCGGCCCCGTAGCGCCGGCATAAGTCCGCGTAGCCAGTGACCTTGAACACCAACCGCGTGAAATTGCCGCCGGTGCAACTCTCCATCACCGCCAGGCGGGTATAACCGTGGTCGCGCAGGTAGGCCAGGAGTGCCTCGAGAACGGCGGGGTCGGTGTGGGTGTGAGGAGTGAAGTGGATACCGTTGGGCTTGATGTAGACGGTGCCGCCGCCATCTTTGATTTGGGAGGGGATCACACCCTTGATACCGCCGTGTGGGGCGAAAATCTCCTCAATCGCGGGCTTGAGGCCCTGGACAACATCGGCAATGACGACAGTGGACATAGTGACACCTCCCCCAATTTACCAGTCTACCAATGTACCAATAAATCGCTCGACCTGCACAACCTGCACCGGTGCGGGGCGGATGAAGGGGCGCACCTCACGGATGCGCATCCAGGCCTGGTCGGGCGTCAGGCCGGTGCTGACCAGGTAGGCGGCAGCCATCGTCGCCGCACGCCCAACGCCGGATCCACAGTGAACGTAGACCCCGCCGCCCTGCGCGATCTCCGCCGCGATGAACGCGACCCCCGCGCGCAACTGTTCCAGCGTCGGTGCGTCATTGTCAACCGTCGGCAGGTACAGATAACGCTCCGGCGCGATGCCGGCATCGTTGTCGTCGAACTCGACGCGCATATTGACCACCGCCACGACACCCCGCGACGCCAGCCTCGGCCACCCGCGCCGCCGGTACTGCCCGCCCACGTGCAGGTGCGGTGTGACCTGGCTCAGGCTACAGATAGGCGCACCAACGATGATACGCACACCGTGGTCGGCGGCCCACAGCGCCGTCACGCGCAGCCCCTGCCGGGTGAGCCGCCTCCACAGGATACCTAGTCCCTTGGCAGTTTTCCTCAGCAACCTCATAGGGAACTGCGTTCCAAAGCCCAAATCCCAAACTCCAAATCCCAAAGCGGCTCAACATTCTGAATGTCATTCACAATCCTGGGACAATAATGACATAACTCGATCAACTCATACTCCCTTGCTGTGGCCGGTCTCCTGACCACGCCACACTCATACTCCGATCAATCGTAACTGTCATCTACCCTTTCCTCGTATACTCATTCCTCACCTGCCTCTGGCGAACTGCCGTATTATACCGCATCCCCACTGGTCTGAGAAGTTGCGCCTTTGGCCCGAAGATGTTACAATCCAACCAACCAACCAACTAACTAACTAACAAACCAACCAACTAACCAACTAACCACCAAGGAGTTGCCAATGACCAACTTAACCCTCTCCCGTGGGCGCTACTTCGAGGAATTTGAGATCGGCGACGAGATCGAGACCGTCGCCCGCACCATCACCGAGGCCGATGTAGTGCTCTTTGCCGGGCTTTCCGGCGACTATAACCAACTCCACACCGATGCAGAATTCGCCAAAGGGACGCTCTTCGGTGAGCGCATCGCCCACGGCCTGCTGGGGCTCTCCATCGCCAGTGGCCTGGTCTCGCGGATGCATTTCGGCGAGGGCACCATTGAGGCTTTCACCGCATTGGAGTGGAAGTTCCGCGCCCCCATCAAAATCGGCGATACGGTACACGTCCATGCCAGGGTCAGGCGGAAGAAGGAGATGCCCCGCCTGGGTGGTGGTTTTATCGCCCTCGACGTGAGGTTACTCAACCAGCGGGACGAGACGGCGCAGAAAGGCACCTGGACCGTGCTCATCAAAAGCGCCCCCTGACCCACCACCGCCGCCTACTCCCTACTCCCTACCCTGCACCCTACATTCAATGACCAGACCTACCATCCCTGACTATCTCCATACAATCTCCCTCCCCACCCCTTTCCCCGTCGGCCCGGTCAACGTCTACCTGGCCGAGGGGGAACCGCTGACACTGGTGGACGCCGGCCCGCGCTACGCTCCTGCCCGAGAGGCGCTGGAAGCGGCACTGGCGGGGCACGGCTACCGCGTGGCCGACCTGCGGCGCATCGTCCTCAGCCACGCCCATCCCGACCACTGCGGGCTGGCGGCAGAACTGGCGCGTGTTTCGGGCGCGGAGGTGCTGACCCATGCCGCAAGTCTCCCCTGGCTGGCCGACGACGCCGGCACACATAGTCTGGCTTTCTACGGGAATGTGATGCACTGGGCAGGCGTCCCGGTAAAACCGCTGATGGGCCTGGCCAGGATGCAGCGCAGCACGGACCGCTATGCTAGGGTGGTGAAAATCAGTTCAGTTTAGGCGGTTTTTGGCTGCAAGATTGGTACCGTTTTTGTTCCTTTGTCTCTCCAAGGCAATTTGGCAGTTGAGGGTTTCTCTGCTATAGTGTCCCAATTCTGACAGATTGTGGG
>JAUWNP010000323.1 GCA_030612585.1 Anaerolineae bacterium | reverse complement strand
CTCCAGCACTACAGACACAACAGCACCCCGTTCCTCACCTGCCACTTGCGGACTTGCCACTTGCAAACTTGCATCTTGCAGACTTGCCACCTCCACCGCCCCTTGACAAACGTGGAACGTCGTCGTCAGCAGGTCGGGCCGCTCCGACACCGGCTTGAACAGCAATACCGCCGTCTCGTGTGGCTGGTGGCGGCGGATGGTGACGGTCTCGTCGGTCACCCCCAGGTAACGGCGGCGCCAGTAGCGGTAGACGTGGTAGCGGCCCGGCGGCAGGCCCAGGCCGGCCAGGCGGATGGTGGTCTCGGTCGTGTGGTCGTCCCAGTTGGTCCCCCCCCCCACCCACCAGCGCCCCCAGTCGCGGACGATGGGCAGGACGAGCAGACGCGGCATCTCGTTCTCGAAGAGGTCCAGCGGGCAGGCGGAGACCCCCGTCGGCGGCAGCGCCTGGCGCAGGTACTTGAGCCGCCCCGGTCGTATGGCTGGCAGGTGGTCGGAATCGAGCGTCATCCCGCCCAGCAGCGCCACCAGCGCCGCCAGCGTGCGCACCTCGTTCAGCACCAGGTCCATATCCGGCCCCCGCTGGCGCGCCAGCAGGCAATCGGGGTCGTTGGCCCACAGACGGCCATGGAAGGGTGCGCGGGCCAGGCTATTGCGCAGCGCGTTCTCGGTCGCAGGCATCGAGAGATTGTGACTCCAGATAGGATGCCAGTTGGGGTCCACGTCCGGCCCCACCCGCATCCCGTCCACCAGCCCCACGCACACCCCCAGCGGCGCGCCGCAACCCAGCAGGAAGATCTCATCGCCGATGGCTTCCCGGATAGCCTCCAGCCCCCGTCGCAAGGCCTGAGCGCGGGTGGTGGCGGGGTCGTGACGACAGCCGGGGAGGGCAGCGGCGAAGATGAAATCAATCTTGAAGAAATCGAACCCCCACTGGCTCCGCATCCGCCCGAATGTCTCCCGCAGCCAGGCCAGCACCTCCGGGTGGGTGCAGTCCAGCGCGTAGCAATCCACCCCACTGTGAGTCCAGCCCACCACCGGCTCCCTCGCCTCGTCCCGCAGCACCCAGTCAGGGTGTTCGGCGAAGAGGCGGGAACTGACGGCCGCGCCGAAAGGGGCCGTCCAGATGCCGGGGGTGCGACCAGCGGCACGAATGGCCACCGTCACCGGCTCCATTCCCTGGGGAAACTTCTCCGCATCCAACGAGAGCCAGTCGCCGATACCGGTCTGGTAGCCATCGTCGAGCAGAATGAGGTCGAGCGGAAGTTCGTGCTCGGAGATGGCGGCCACGTTGTCCAGTACGTCCTGGGCGGTGTTCTCGCCGTAGAAGTAGTACCAGGTGCACCAGCCAGCCGGCGGGGTCGCCGGTACACGCGCCTGCATCTCGCGCCCGGTGCGCTCAGCCCAATCCTCCAACAGCGCGACCGGATCACCCCCAACGCGCACCCACAGCCGCTCGGAGCGCAACGTCTCGCCTGGTCGCAGCGATACACCGTCCAGATGACAGCGGGCGACCAGGCTGGCACCGTCGGGAGTCATCCGAATTTCGCTCAGTTGCTCCTTGGTGGTCACGAAGCCAAAGAGCAACGAACAATGAGACAATGAACAATGAACAACAGTGACCCACTCGCTGCTCAGGTCGTTGCCGTGAGCACGATCCCAATGAGGCAAATGCATCCGGCGATAGGCGGAGGTGCCGGGCTCGGTATAACAACCATCTTCGACGCGGCGGGCGAAGGCTGGGCTCCACGAGATCCAACCATTCTGGTAGAAGGACCACCGTGCGGGTGGACCGCCCAGGAGTTCGACGAGATCAGACTTCGGCGAGTTCAGTCGAGCCGTCGAGCCGTCATAGACAGCGCCCTCGGCGGCGTGCACGGCGAAGACGTCGAACGCGTCCAGCAGGAGATCAGCGGACCCAACGTTGGCGACCTCGAGCCAGACGTCGCAGCCATCCTCGGCCGGCTCCCAACACCAGGTGGCCTGCAGGCCATTGGCTGGGGTGACGTGATCGGGCCGGGCCAGGCGCAAAACGTAGGCCTCGCCTCCTGCGCGGTAGTGCACCGCAGCGGTGATACCACGTAGATGGAGGCCGTTGGGCCAGGAAAGTCTCGCACTGCCAGGATCGAAGCGCAGCGAAAGGTTACGGGTCATTTTCGCCTCCTTGCAGGACATTATAGCACATCGCCGCCAATTGAACGACTCCCTAACTCAAACTGTGCCGCCTTTCTTGTCAAGCGTTCCGTAGGGCCAATTTGCCACCGATGCACCAACCAGACGCAAAAGCGCCCACCAGCATAGTGCCGATGGGCGCGAATGAGGCTTCTGAAAGTGCTACCAATGTCTCAATTATCTTCTATGTGCGGTGCATATTTTGCAACAGCAATTTTGATCTGTGAAATGCCTTACACCGACCACAATACCGTCTTTTCGGTCTGCCCTCTCAAAGATTAGATCAAACAACTCTTCTTCGCCGTTCTCGAGATACTTTCGCATTGCCTATACCTACCCCCTTTGACAAAAAAAATCGCGACTGGGGTTAGGGCTGAAAGCCCCACGACGAGACGCTTGGCGACTCATCCCAGACGCAAATACATTATCAGGAAGTCAGTCCAGCCGAACACAAATATCACATTCATACTTGCCTATTTCGTGCAATCAGAGTATCATCAGGGGAACTACATATACCGAAATAGGGGGAGCGATGAGCAAGCGAGAAGAGCTATTCCGACAAAAGT
>JAUWNP010000019.1 GCA_030612585.1 Anaerolineae bacterium | reverse complement strand
GCAGCGACTTTGTTGCTCACCGGTTGCGCTCCCCAGTTTGTGACCGTCACCGTGACGACGCCGCCGGAGACGGTCGTGGTTACGGCCACGCCTTCTCCGTCACCTATATCTACTCTCCTGCCATCGGAGCCTAAAGTGCTCACCATCTGCCTGGCCGGTGAGCCTGATACATTGTATCTCTATGGCGGCTCTCGCCTGGCAGCTACGCGGCACGTGATGGAGGCACTCTACGACGGTCCCATTGATTACCTGAACTATGCCCACCAGCCGGTGATCCTGCAAAAAGTGCCCAGCATCGCTGATGGGGATGCTGTCACGCGCACCGTGCGCGTGCGAGAAGGCGACCGGGTGGTTGACGCCGAGGGTGGGACCTTGGAACTGGTAGAAGGGATGCGCGTCCGTCCGGCCGGTTGCCACGCCGATGAGTGCGCGGTCGAGTTCGAGGGTGAGCCGCTGTGGATGGAGAGAATGGAGGTCACGTTTGTGCTGCGGGAGGACGTTACCTGGGCCGATGGCGAACCCCTCACTGCGGACGACTCGGTCTTTGCCTTCCACATGGCTTCCGATCCTGCTACGCCCAGCAGCCACTATCTGATTGCTCGCACGGCCAGTTACCGCTTCCTGGATAGATGGCGCGTAAAGTGGGTCGGGCTGCCCGGCTTCATTAGCCCCACCTATTTCCTGAATTTCTTCGCTCCCTTGCCACGCCATCAATTGGAGGACCGTTCTCCTGCTGAGTTGCTGCAAGCCGATGAGACCAGGCGACGTCCATTAGGTTGGGGGCCGTTCGTCGTCGAAGAGTGGGTAGCGGGGGATCACATCACCCTCTCCCCCAACCCTCACTATTTCCGCGCTGCCGAGGGGCTACCGTATCTGGATCAGGTGGTGTTCAAGTTCGCCTCCGGCGAGTCAGACATGGTTGCCCGCATCCTCTCAGGCGAGTGCGATGTCAGCACCCAGGATGCCGGCTTCAGGCCATTCATGCCGCTACTGGTGCAGGCTGAGCAGCATGGCCTGCTGGAGGTGATTTCGGCGACCAGCAATGGGTGGGAGCACATTGACTTCGGCATTGTCCCGGTGTCTGACTACCGGCAAGCGGACTTTTTTGGGGACGTGCGGGTGCGACAGGCTATCGTCCAGTGCATTGACCGGCAGGCTATCGTAGACGAAGTCACTTATGGCCACAGCGTGGTGCCGGATAGTTATTTGCCACCCGTGCATCCGCTTTACGCGGGCGATCGCCTTGTACACTGGGATTATGATCCGGCGGCCGGCCGGGTGCTGCTGGAGGAGGTCGGGTGGCTGGATGAGAACGGGGACGGCGTGCGCGAGGCTCACAGCGTGCGGGGCGTTCGTGCTGGTACGCCGTTCGAGATCACGCTGTTGATCCCGTCTGATAGCACGGTCACGCAACAGACTGCCCGCATCGCCAAAGCCAACCTGGCTGACTGTGGTATCCGCGTGCACGTGGAAGTGCTGTTCCAATGGGAGTTCTTCGCCGACGGGCCCGATGGGCCACTCTTCGGTCGGCAGTTTGATCTGGCCGAAACGACGTGGTGGTTTGACGTGATCCCCTCGTGTGGACACTACATGTCTTCTGAGATCCCGGACAAGGGGCGCTGGTACGGGGATAATCCTGCTGGCTACAGCAATCCCGACTACGATGCGGTCTGCCAGGCAGCGCTTCAGGCATTGCCCGGCACCCAACAGTACGAGGAGTATCACAAGCAGGCGCAGGTAATCTTCTCCGAGGAACTTCCCGCTATCCCGCTGTTCATGTGGCTGCGGGTTGCTTTGGCCCGGCCGGGCGTGCTGAACTTCACGCTGGATTCCACGGCACAGAGTGAGTTGTGGAATATCGAGATGCTGGACTTGCAGGAGATGTCACCGTGAGTGATTGGCGATTGGCTAACCTCGGGCTGGTGTACACGTGATGGCGATATGATGAGCGAGGTACAACAACCGACTCCTCCTCGCATCTTGATCGTCGAAGACGAGGCTGAGATGCTGGAGTTGATGCGAAATATGCTGAGACTAACACGTTGCCAGGTGCTGGCGGCGTCTTCTGGCGGGAAAGCGCTGGACACTTTGCGTCGGGAAGCGGCAGCAGGACGCGAGATTGATCTGGTCTTACTGGACATCATGATGCCGGAGATGGACGGCTATGAGGTGATCGCTCGGGTCAAGGCCGATCCTGTGCTTTGCAATACCGCGTTCATTGTGACCACGGCCCTCGATTCGGTCAGTGATAAGACGCTGGGTCTGGGGATGGGAGCCGACGATTACCTCACCAAACCTTTCGACCCTCAGGAACTGCTGGCGCGGATTGATGCTGTCATGCGCATTCGCCGCAGTGAACGGACCCTGCGCCAGCGCAATCGGGAACTGGCGACCCTCGTCGAGATCAACCGTATGGTCACCTCTAGCCTGGACCTGGATGAGGTTCTGGAAGCGACGATGCAGGGTATCCGCGAAATCTTACAGGTCCAGGCTGGCTCGTTGGTGCTGATGGATGAGGAGACGGGCGAGTTGGTCTTCTGCAAAAAGCTGGGTCCCAAGCGGGACTGGATTGCTGGCCGGACCGTTCAGCCGGGCGAGGGCATCGTGGGCTATGTGGTGCAGTCTGGCGAGCCTCAACTCGTCAACAACGTCGAGCGTGATCCTCACTTCTTGGCCGAGATTGACGAGAAGGTAGGACTCACCTCCCGCGTCATCCTCTGTGTGCCGTTGAAGATTCACGACCGAGTGATCGGGGCCATTGAGGTGATCAACAAACTGGGTGGGGTATTCACCGAGCGAGACCTGGAACTACTGCAGGCGATGGCGGCCTCGGTTGCGGTGGCAGTGGATAACGCCAATTTGTACAGTGAGTTGGCCGATTTCACAGAGGTGTTGGAGCGTTCCCAGGCACAAC
Organism: Anaerolineae bacterium; assembly: GCA_030612585.1. The sequence continues at coordinate 37,284 of JAUWNP010000019.1, read as the reverse complement.
TTGTGCAGGCGGAGAAGATGGCCGCCATCGGCCGGCTGGCCGCTTCCATTGCTCACGAGATCAACAATCCTCTCCAGGCGATCCACAACAGTCTGCACCTGAGCCTGCACGAAAGTCTGGGCGACGATAAACGCCTGCAGTATTTGAGCATGGCCCAGGCCGAGGTGCAACGGTTGATCGAGATCGTGCAGCGCATGCTGGACTTCTATCGGCCCTCGCGCGGCGGTGTGGTGCCTACCGACGTCAACAGCGTCGTGGAAAACGTACTCGCCCTGGCTCACAAGCGGCTACAACATGGCGGCGTCCGCGTGCATATCCACACGACCTCTGACTTGCCTTGCGTGCCTATGGTCTCTGACCAGATCACCCAGGTGTTCTTGAACATCATCATCAACGCCATTGAGGCCCTGCCATCGGGCGGCGACCTACGGTTGGAGACGATGCTTTCGGAGGATGGCGAGTGGGTGCTGGCAAGTTTCCATGACACCGGTTCGGGCATGTCACCGGACCAAATCGCCAACCTGTTTGAGCCTTTCCATACGACCAAGCCCACCGGCACCGGACTGGGGCTGGCCATAAGTTACGGAATCGTCGAGCGTCACGATGGAGTAATAGAAGTATCAAGCCAACCAGGCCAAGGGACGGTCTTCACCGTCAAATTGCCTGTGCATCCAGGGGAGACGGGAGAAGTAAAACGTAAGGATTGAGGCGCAAAGAGTATGGTGGAGCAGAAGAGTCAAGTAGCACACATTATGGTTGTGGATGATGAGACGGTGGCCCGTGTCTCTCTGGCGGAGATATTGAGGTTAGAAGGCTACCAGGTTGCTACTGCCGCCAGTGGTGAGGAGGCGTTGAGCCTGTTGGGCAAGAGTGAGCCCTTTGACCTGATAGTGCTTGATCTCAAGATGCCTGGGATGGATGGGCTTGAGGTGACTGGGGCGGTGCAGGAACGATCTCCTGGCACGGTGATTATCCTGCTGACCGCCTTCGCGACGTTGGAGACGGCGATTCAAGCCATTCGGCGTGGTGCACATGACTACCTGCTTAAGCCTTGTTCTGTCCCCGAAATTCTGGAGAGCGTGTGCAGAGGATTGGCGAAGCGCCAACAGGAACAACAGCGCCGGCATCTGGTCAGTCAACTGAAACGGACGCTTTCCGAGTTGGCCACTGTGGAAGGTGCGGAGGCGACTGAGGAGGTGCTGTCTCCTCAGCCCAGCCGCTTCATCCAGATTCGCGGTATCGTGCTGGACCGTCAGCAGCATGTCATCATGCTCCGAGGGCGACCACTGGATCTGACCCCAACTGAGTTCAAGATATTGGTTTGTCTAATGGAGACCTCGGATCAGATTTGGAGCCCCCAGGAATTGGTGCGGCGTGCCCAGGGGTACGAAACCGACGCCTGGGGTGCGCGCGCGATTGTCCGGGTCCATATCCGCCGCTTGCGCAAGAAAATGGAGACAGATCCCTCTAACCCCCAGTACATTCTCAATGTGCGCGGCGTTGGTTACATGTTCGCGAGTAGTAGCCCGGACGCAAACTGAGTTTCTCCTCTTCGTAACCAAATCGTAACCCCTTCGCAACCCGCAGGTGCGGTTTTCTGTGGTATGCTATGGTCAGCCTTGTAGTTATTCAGTTGCCCGGATGGAGAGACCACCAGTGCTAGCCAGAGCAAGGGTAGATCAGAGGACAAGCGGTGAAGTGGGGGGGGGCTTCGTGATGATAACTTGGTTCGACAACGTCAAGACGCATGTCGGGTGGGACAAGGCTGACCGTACACAGATCGCCGAACTACGTCGCTGGTTGGACTCTGACGCTACCGGGGTGATTGAGGGTCTCGGCAAGCAGTTGGCGCAGTTCAAAGGTACGCAGCCGCTGATGGCCAATGCGCGTTTCGTCCGGCGCTTGCACGGCGTGCTCAATGAATGGCTGGCGGGTCTGCTTGATGGAACGTTCGACGGGGAGTACGTCAAGGAGCGTTGTACATTTGGACGGAAGTTGGTGGAGATTGATCTGGCATTCGAGGACGTCATAATACTGGAGGGACTGACGCGGAGGTATTTGTTTGAGTTAGCCCAGAGTCAGTTGGGTGAACACTCTCATGCGCTCTCCGCTACGATGCACACGCTGGATAAGGCGTTGAATCTCGACTTAGTGTTGATCTACAGTGGCTATCTCCAGGTTCATGATGCCGAAATGGAGCGTGCACTGCTGGGCCGCTTCCTCACCATTACGGGATTCAGTCGCACATTGTACGAGAATCTGGTGGAGGCACGTGAGTGGAGTGAAGCAGGCCGGTAACAGACTGGGCTCTATTGGACTGGCTGGTACGTCGTGTGGTATTCTAAGGAACAGCAAGACCGGGCGTTAGCGGCCCGGCTTTTCATTTAGAGCCTGTCCAAAGAGACAGCAAAGGCGGCTTCCGCGTCGTCGTGTTGCTCAACAACGGTGCTTGACGCAAGGGATCTTTGTGGTAAAATGAACAAGTAAGCGCCCCCATCGTCTAGTCTGGTCTAGGACACGGGCCTTTCAAGCCCGCGACAAGGGTTCGAATCCCTTTGGGGGCATAGAGCAATGCTCAAGCCCTGGCGATAGGCCGGGGTCTGTTATGTTAGGAGCAGATGGGATCACCAGATGGAAATGCTCTTGAAGTACTCGTCGGCCGACTGCTGACACAGCGTGGGTTGACCCTGGCAGTGGCCGAATCATGCACTGGCGGGCTCATCGGTCACCGTATTACCAATATCCCCGGCAGTTCGGTTTACTATCAGGGCTCGATTACGGCCTATTCCTATGACGTCAAGGAACTGCTCCTCCACGTGCGACATGACTCGCTGTACCATTATGGCGCGGTGAGCGAGCAGACGGCGCGGGATATGGCACGGGGTGTGCAGCGTGCCCTCCGCAGTGATATCGGTCTGGCCGTGACTGGCATCGCGGGGCCGGATGGCGGCACGCCAGAGAAGCCCGTGGGCCTGGGCTACGTCGCGCTGGCTGCGCCAGATGGTGCGTGGGTGGAGCGGCACATGTGGAGTGGCAGCCGCTGGGAGAACAAAGCGCGCTCGGCTGAGGCTGCACTCGACCTGTTGCGTCGTTACCTGGAGGGTCAGTTGTGACGGTTGTGGGCGAAGCAACTGTCATCGAAATGGAAGCCGAAACTTGTTTCGGTGACTTTGGCATAGATGTTCGGTCGCGCAGGTGCGGCTTTGTGCCTGCTGGTTACATCAACGAGTTGGTGCTTGCATTGACTGCCGCAGGGTGCGAAAAGTAAGATTTGTTGAGGGCTCTGGGGAGTAGTCCGTGGTTGCCGCTGCGTTACGTGGAAGGCGTGCTCAAAACGGGGTGCGTCCCTTTGACCCCTACCGTGACCTCGGGCCAGTCGCTGAGTTGATTGTCACTGCCTTCGGCGGCAAGTTGGACCCCGCTGGCCAGGTGGTGTTGGAGAGGATGTGTCGTGGGGCTCGCTGGGGCCCGTTGCTGGTGTGGTTGTACTGGCCGGGGTGGAGCAGTGCGGCTGTTGCGCCGGGCTTTGTGTGGACCGAAGAAGGGCGCGTGGTGGGTAATGCCTCACTGCGGCGCGCTCTGGGGTGGGGTGGTTTTCTTATTGGGAATGTAGCTGTGCACCCCGACTGGCAAGGGCGCGGTATTGCCCGTGCGCTGATGGAGGCGGTGCTGGAGGAAATCCCTGCGCGGGGTGGACGCTGGGCAGGGTTGGAGGTACAGGCCGATAACCAGCAGGCCCGTCGACTCTACGAGCACCTGGGCTTTCAAGATGTCGGCAGGACGTTGCATATGCTGCGCCCGGCGGGTCTGCTGTGGGCCGGGAATCCGACGCCGCATCCCTCATTGCGTCGGGGGCATAGCCACGATAGTGAGGCGCTGATTGAACTGGTGCGCGCTATTGTCCCTGAAACTCATCGCCCATTGCTGAGATTGCCAAGGGCAGACTATCAACTGGGCTGGGAGCGCACCCTGGATTGCTGGCTAAGAGGGCGGCGCGAGGTCTGGTGGGTGGCTGAGGAAGGCGGCGCTGTACGGGGCGCAGTGCGGGCGCTGCATGAGCGTGGACGCTGCCCTGACCGGCTGGAGGTGCTGGTGGCGCCTGAGCATGGCGGTTGTTTTGAAGCCGTGCTGGTGCAGCAGGGCGTGACCAGTCTGCGTGGCGCTTCCAAGAAGATGGTCGAAACCGTGTTGCCGAGCCCTACGGAACCGCTGATTGCGGCATTGGAGGCAGCCGGTTTCCAGAGACTGCGCCTGTTGGTACAGATGCGCCTGGATATTAGACCAGATCAGGTGCATTTTTTGACAAACCGGTCTTCCATGCTATAATATGAGTTCCTCAATTTTGATCGTGACATAAGTATTTGTGCAGCGATGTAGGAGAAGAGGGGAATATAGTTATGACTTATCTGGAGAACAGGTCTTATGCCCACACCACTAGCGTGGAGCAATTGCCAGGTTTGATCGAGGTTCAACTCAAGTCATTCCGTTGGTTGCAGGAGGAGGGCCTGGTTCAACTCTTCGACGAAATCTCACCCATCGAAAGCTTCAACGGTAATCTCAAGCTGTACTTCCCTGGTTCCAAGGCCAGGGAGTCTCGGTTCGAGACTGGTTATCATTTTGGTGAGCCCAAGTATTCAGAGGAGGAGTGCCTCGAACGAGATATCACGTATGCAGTTCCTCTGCACGTTCAGGTGGTGCTCGACAATCGCGAAACGGGTGAGATTGTCGAATCGGAGATCTTCCTCGGAGACTTCCCACTGATGACTGAGAATGGCACTTTTATCATCAATGGTACCGAGCGAGTTGTCGTCAGCCAATTGATACGCTCTCCCGGCGTCTACTTCGACGTCGAGGAGGACCGGGTTACCGGTCGGCGGCTTGGTAGAGCCAAACTCATTCCTGATCGCGGAGCCTGGATGGACTTCGAGACCCGCAAGTCTGATTATCTCACTCTCAAGTTCAACCGCAAGCGCACTTTGCCTGTCACCATCCTATTGCGGGCTTTAGCGGCAGTGGATGATCGAACGGGGAGCGATATCCTGGGCAGTGGGAGTGACGAGGAGTTACTGGCGCTTTTCCAGGACGCTGACAGTAATCCTCAGCATCAGTACATTCCCACTACTATCCGTCAAGAGCCAGACTGGGTGCTAAAAGATGGGCGTACGTTGGCTGAGGAGGCGCTGTTGGAGTTCTACCGCCGTATGCGCCCTGGCGACCCGCCCACGTTGGAGAATGCACGTGAGTATCTGGAGCAGCAGATTTTCGATCCCCGGCGCTACGATCTGCAGCGGGTGGGCCGTTACAAACTGAACCAGCGGCTTGGCCTCAATATAAGCCTCGAACATCGTACCATCACCAAGCGGGACTTGGTGGCCCTGGTAGAGCGTATGATTCGCATTAACAATGGCATCGTTGATGCCGACGATATTGATCATTTAGGCAATCGTCGCGTCAAGACGGTCGGTGAGTTAGTTCAAAATAAGTTGCGGATCGGTCTGCGTCGTATGGAACGGGTGGTGGTGGAGCGTATGTCCATCCGTGAGTCCGAGTCGCTGACCCCGGTTAGCTTGATTAACATTCGTCCGGTCGTAGCGGCCGTCCGCGAGTTCTTTGGCTCTAGCCAGCTCTCGCAGTTTATGGAACAGACCAACCCACTGGCAGAACTGACCCACAAGCGCACTCTTTCGGCGCTGGGACCGGGTGGGCTGCGGCGCGAGCGAGCCGGTTTCGACGTGCGCGATGTGCATTACAGCCACTATGGGCGTATCTGCCCTATCGAGACCCCAGAGGGACCCAATATCGGGTTGATCGGCCGTCTGGCAACCTACGCCCGTGTCAATTCGCTGGGCTTTGTCGAGACGCCTTATCGTAAGGTGACTCGCGCCGTAGAGCCCACCGTCGAGGCGCTTACCGGTCAGACGTTGAAGGAGGACGTGGTGCACCCTGAGAGCGGCGAGGTAGTAGCCGAGGCAGGGACGGAGGTGACGCCCGATCTGGCCGGGCGGATCGCTACGCTGGGCCTCAGGGATGAAGTTTCCATCGTGACGGTGGTGAGTGGTGAGAGTGTGTATCTCTCGGCCGATAAGGAAGACCTCAGCACGGTTGCGCAGGCCAGTGCCGAGTTGGACGAGCGAGGGCATTTTGTGCAACCACGTGTTTCAGCTCGCCACGCTGATAGTTTTTTGTTCGCCGCACCGGAAAAGATCGATTACATTGATGTCGCACCCAGCCAGATTGTGGGTATTTCGGCATCGCTGATCCCCTTTCTTGAGCACGATGATGCCAACCGTGCGCTGATGGGTTCCAACATGCAGCGTCAAGCGGTGCCGCTTATTCAGCCCGAAGCGCCCATAGTAGCCACCGGGGTGGAATGGCGGGCAGCCCTTGACTCAGGGCATGTTGTATTGGCGGAAGATGATGGGGAGGTCGTCGGCGTCATGGGCGATAAAATCGTGGTTCGTCACGCCGATGGATTACGTACCTACCCTCTCCGCAAGTACAAGCGTTCAAATCAGAGTACCTGTATTGATCAACGGCCTGTTATCTACAAGGGACAGCGAGTGTGCAAAGGCCAGGTGCTTGCGGACAGTTCTTCGACCGACGATGGCGAACTGGCGTTGGGGCACAATGTAGTGTGTGCCTTCATGTCCTGGGAGGGTGGGAACTTCGAGGATGCTATTCTCATCAGCGAACGGATGGTACGCGAGGACAGGTTTACCTCCATCCACATTGAGAAGCACGAGGTTCAGGCTCGCGACACTAAACTCGGCCCGGAGGAGATCACTCGCGACATCCCCAACGTGGGCGATGAAGCGTTAAAGGACTTGGACGAGGGTGGTGTCATCCGCGTCGGTGCGGAGGTGGGGCCTCTGGACATTCTGGTGGGCAAGATCACGCCCAAAGGCGAGAAGGACCTGAGCCCCGAGGAGAAACTGCTGCGAGCCATCTTCGGCGAGAAAGCCCGCGAGGTGAAAGATTCCAGCCTGCGCCTGCCCCACGGAGAACGTGGCAAGGTAGTGGATGTCAAGGTCTTTGACCGCGAGGAGCATCGAGACCTCAAGGCTGGTGTAGAAACGATGGTGCGCGTCGGTGTGGCTCAGGAGCGGAAGATCACCGAGGGTGACAAGATGGCGGGCCGGCACGGTAACAAGGGTGTCGTTTCCCAGATCGTGCCTCTTGAGGATATGCCTTTTCTGGCTGACGGCACCCCGATTGACTTGATATTGAATCCGTTGGGTGTCCCAGGGCGAATGAACATCGGCCAGATCCTGGAAACACATCTGGGATGGGCTGCTTCTCGGCTGGGTTTCCGTGCCATCACGCCAGTTTTCGACGGTGCGGACGAATCCCAGGTTGAGGCAGAACTGACGCGAGCCTGGCTCATTGATCGTGCCTGGGATGAGATTACCGAGCGCGCGTGGGCCTGGCTGAAAGCACAGGACTATCCTTTGGATACGTTGAGGGACGACGATGAGGCGCGGCTGCTGTATATTGTGGCCTGGTTGGCGGAGCGTGGTTACGACACGGACCGATTGACCTTGGAGCGCATCTATGCCCGGCGAGCGGTGCTGCGCGAATGGCTGCGAGAGAGAGGGTATGAGCCAGACGAAATGCTCTCCTTTGAGGATGACACGCGCACCTTAGCCCAGCGGACTGTGGCGGATCGGCGGGTGATAATAGCCTGCCTGCGCATTTGGTTGGAAGACCGTGGTCGAGAAATGGCCGATCTGGATGACGGGGCCGTGGAAGCGCTTGCCACGCAGGTGAGCGTGGATACCTCCGATCCGCTGCCGACTTTGGGTAAGATGGTCCTCTACGATGGCAAGACGGGTGAGCCATTTGACCGGCCGGTGACGGTGGGCGTGATCTACATGATGAAACTGGCTCACCTGGTTGAGGATAAGGTGCATGCACGCTCTACGGGGCCCTATAGCCTGGTGACGCAACAACCACTGGGCGGCAAGGCCCAGTTTGGCGGTCAGCGTTTCGGTGAGATGGAGGTGTGGGCGTTGGAGGCTTATGGTGCCGCCCATGTGCTCCAAGAGATGCTCACCATCAAGTCGGACGATGTGCAAGGGCGCGTCAAGACCTACGAGGCCATCGTCAAAGGGGAACCTGTCCAGGAGGCAGGAGTTCCGGCTTCGTTCAAGGTGTTGGTGAAGGAACTGCAAAGCCTGGGGTTGGCGGTGGAAGCGATCACTCAGGAGGGTGGGGTGGTACACTTCGGCAAGGATGAGGAGAAGAATAAGGTTCCCAGATTAGGTATGGGACTCCTGAGTCTAAAAGGGCGAGGACGTTAGTACACCAGGCGTACTGGAAATCTGTGCATCATGTTTACGAATCACGACCTGAAAAGCAGAATCGGGTGGAAGTCATCTGTAATTATGCCAGGTGGCATTTCCGGTTGTGGTTTGACTTCTGCCAATTTCGTGGTAGAATATGCGCTCATTGAAATGGGAGCAGCCAAAGCCCCTGCTTCCCGGTTGACAAGCAGAGATGATTATTGAGGGTTGTGTAGGAGGCCATCGGTATGGGTGGGTGGCCTTCTTCGCTGGGTTCGTGGGGAGGTGGATGTGCCCACTATCAATCAGTTGATTCGCAAAGGGAGAAAGCCCAAGTTGTGCAAGGCTAAGTCGCCGGCGTTGCTGTACACTTTTAACTCTTTCAAGCAGCGACGTACCCGTCGTTCCAAAGGGGCACCACAGAAACGTGGTGTGTGTACGCAGGTGCGGACGATGACACCTAAGAAACCTAACTCTGCACTGCGGAAGATTGCTCGTGTGCGGCTGACCAATGGTATCGAAGTGACTGCCTACATACCAGGTGAGGGGCACATGTTGCAAGAGCACTCGGTCGTGTTGGTGCGAGGGGGGCGCGTCAAAGACCTGCCTGGCGTGCGCTACCACATCGTTCGTGGTGCCTTTGATGCAACAGGCGTGGTAGGTCGTGAGCAACAACGTTCCAAGTACGGGGCCAAGCGCTCCAAAGATAGAGGCTAAGGTAGGTTAATTATGCCCCGACGGTATCGTCCGCCAAAGCGAAGGGTTAAGCCCGATGTCCGCTACAACAGTGTGATGGTGGCTCAGTTCATCAATAGCATTATGAAGAAAGGGAAGAAGAGCACAGCGACGCGGGTGATGTACGATGCGTTGGACATCGTGCAGGATCGGATGAAGCGGCCTCCGTTGGAAGTTCTGGAAGAGGCGATGAGGAATGTCTCGCCGGTGCTAGAGGTCAAGCCACGTCGCGTGGGTGGCTCGACGTATCAAATCCCTGTGGAGGTATCGCCATCTCGCCAAGCCAGTCTGGCAATGCGCTGGCTGCTGGCCGCTACGCGTAACCGCTCTGGTAAATCCATGGCCGGGAAACTGGCTAACGAGTTGATGGACGCGGCGCGTGGTACCGGGGCAGCGGTCAAGAAGAGGGAAGATACCTACAAGATGGCTGAGGCTAACCGTGCCTTTGCCCACTATCGGTGGTAGGACTACGTAATGCGTAAAACGTGGCCTTGCGTATTACGTTTTACGAATGATGAAAAGTGATCACTCTCTGGAACAGTTTCGAAATATCGGCATTATCGCCCACATTGACGCGGGTAAAACGACGACGACTGAGCGCATCCTGTTCTACACCGGTCGTACCCATCGTATGGGCAATGTGGATGAGGGGACAACGGTCACTGACTGGATGGCTCAGGAACGGGAGCGGGGTATCACGATCACTGCTGCGGCAGTGACCTGCTTCTGGCGGGGCTATCAGATTAACATTGTAGATACACCCGGACACATTGACTTCACTGCTGAGGTACAGCGTAGCCTACGTGTCCTCGACGGCGGCGTCGTCGTCTTCGATGCGGTAGCCGGAGTGGAACCACAGTCGGAGACGGTGTGGCGGCAGGCACAAAGATTCGGTGTGCCATTGATTGCCTTCATTAACAAAATGGATAAGTTGGGCGCTGACTTCGCTCACGCGGTCGAGACGATCCGCGAGCGGCTGGTCGCCAATCCGGTCGCCATTCAATGGCCCATCGGGAGCGAATCTGATTTCCGAGGGGAAGTGGATCTTTTGGAACTGCGGGCCACCGTCTGGACGGATGGGCTGGGGGCGTTGCCTGAGGTCGTGGAGATACCGTCTGAATCAGAAGACGTGGTGCTTGAGGCGCGGGAACGGGCCATAGAGCAGATCGTCGAAACTGACGACGAGTTGACGACGCTCTATTTGGAAGGGCAGGAGATATCGGCCGCTCGATTACGTCAGGCACTGCGGCGGGCGACCGTGTCCGGGCAATTGAATCCGGTCTTGTGTGGCTCAGCGTTGCGCAACAAGGGCATTCAGCCTCTGCTTGATGCAGTGGTGGATTATTTGCCGTCACCGCTGGACGTTCCGCCAGTAGAAGGGCTCAATCCCTATACTCAGAAAGTGGAAACCCGTCCTGCGGATCCCAACGCACCGCTGGCGGCATTGGTCTTTAAAATCGCAAGTGATCCCTACGTGGGCCGGTTGGCCTATTTCCGGGTCTATTCCGGCAAGGTGAAGGTGGGGTCGAGAATCATCAACTCCACCAAGCAGTGCAGGGAACGCATTGGCAAGTTGCTCCGTATGTTCGCCGATCACCGGGAGGAAATCCGGGAATTGGGCGCGGGAGACATCGGTGCGACGCTGGGGCTGAAGAACACCTTCACCGGAGAGACGTTGTGTGCGCCCAGCGGGCCAATTATTCTGGAGGCGATCTCTTTCCCGGAGCCAGTCATCGCGGTGGCTATTGAACCAAGGACGGCTGCTGACCAGGATCGGTTGGCCGAAGGATTGCGGAGGCTGGCTGAGGAAGACCCCACCTTCGTGGTACGGGTTGACGAGAATACTGGGCAGACGCTGATCTCGGGAATGGGGGAGTTGCACCTGGAGATTCTGACCGACCGATTGATGCGAGAGTTCGGTGTGAGCGGACGGGTGAGCCGCCCGCGGGTCAGTTACCGCGAGACGGTCACGCAGTTGGCCGAGGGTGAGGGATTGTTCGAGCGGCAGACCGGGGGTCGAACTCACTTTGGCCACGTGTGGCTGGAGGTGGAGCCACTACCCCCCTCTGGATGGGGAGAGGTAAAGGAAGGTGGGTTCCTATTTGAGAATGTCATGCGGGGCCAGGCCTTGCCTCAGGAGTTCGTCGGGGCGGTCGAGCGGGGCTGCCGCGAGGCGATGGAGAGCGGCGTATTGGCCGGCTATCCATTGGTGGATGTGAAGGTCAGGTTGCTCGACGCGGAGTGGGATGTGAAAACATCCTCGGAGATGGCCTTCAAGGTGGCCGGTTCGATGGCCTTCAACCAGGGGGTAGAGAAGGCCGGTCCTGTCTTGTTGGAGCCGGTGATGGACCTAGAGGCGGTTGTGCCGGAGGCGCACACTGGCGAAGTGATGGGAGGCCTGAACGCTCGGGGAGCCGAGATCAGGGAAGTGGTGTCTCGGGCAGATGGGGTGCAGGCTATGCGCGCTTTCGTTCCACTGGCGAAAATGTTCGGGTATGCAACCGGCCTGCGCAGCCTGACGCAAGGGCGGGGCACGTTTACGATGGAATTTCATCATTATGCGGAGGTAGATCAGCAGCGGATGGATGCCATTGTGTATGGCGGAGGCTGGTAAGTGCAGCATTAGAGCATCCGAAAGGAGTGAGAAATGGCGAAGCAAAAATATGAACGTACAAAGCCACATGTCAACGTGGGCACCATCGGGCACATTGACCATGGTAAGACGACGCTCACAGCGGCCATAACCAAGACTTTGTCCCTCAAAGGGCTTTCCGAGTACAAGTCCTATGAGGAGGTGGCGAAGGCCGACGTGAAGATGTTCCGCCGTGACGCGACGAAGATTCTGACCGTGGCCATCGCTCACGTCGAGTACGAGACGGACAACCGGCACTATGCCCACATTGACTGCCCCGGCCACCGGGACTACATCAAGAACATGATCACCGGGGCGGCACAGATGGACGGGGCGATCCTGGTCGTTTCGGCCACGGATGGCCCTATGCCACAGACGCGGGAGCACGTGCTTCTGGCCTACCAGGTGAACGTGCCGGCCGTTGTGGTCTACCTGAACAAGGTAGACCTGATGGACGATCCAGAGTTGCTAGAGCTGGTCGAGTTGGAATTACGGGAGTTGCTCGACGGCTACGGCTTCCCTGGCGACGAGACGCCCATCGTACGCGGGAGTGCCCTCAAGGCGCTGCAGAGCGAGAGCACTGACCCCGATGCGCCGGAGTACCAGTCCATCTGGGAGTTGATGCGGGTGGTAGATGACTACATCCCCACGCCCGCGCGCGATGAGGACAAACCATTCCTGATGTACATTGAGGATGTGTTCTCCATCAAGGGCCGGGGCACGGTTGTCACTGGCCGTGTGGATCGCGGTACAATGTTGCCAATGACCGATGTCGAGATCGTCGGGTTGCAGGAGAGGCCCCGCGAGACAGTGGTCACCTCGATGGAGATGTTCCATAAGATTCTCAGCAAGGTCGTGGCGGGCGATAACGCCGGTTTGCTCCTTCGTGGTGTGGATCGTGATGAAGTGAGGCGAGGTCAGGTCGTCGCTATCCCAGGCACTATCCAGGCTCACCGGCGCTTTATGAGTGAGGTATACGTGCTGCGGAAGGACGAGGGTGGCCGTCATAAGGCCTTCTTCAGAGGCTACCGCCCGCAGTTCTTTATCCGCACGATGGATGTGACGGGAGAGGTCCACCTGCCGGAAGGGGTTGAGATGGTGATGCCGGGTGACAACGTCAACCTGGAGGTGGAGTTGATCGAACAGGTTGCCGTCGAGGAGGGTTCCCGTTTTGCCGTCCGCGAGGGCGGCCTGACCGTCGGCGCAGGTGTCGTCACGAAGATACTGGACTAGGTGACGGAGCATGGCCAAGCAGAAGATCCGCATCCGGTTGAAGGCTTACGATCATCGCGTGCTTGATGAATCAGCCAAGCGCATCGTGGAGACGGCGGAGCGTACAGGTGCTACAGTGGTGGGTCCTGTGCCACTGCCGACCAGGATCGAGCGTTTTACCGTTCGTCGCTCGACTTTCATTGACAAGGACTCGCACGAGCATTTTGAGATCCGTACCCACAAGCGGCTGATTGACGTCATTGAGCCGAACAACAAGACCATCGATTCTTTGATGCGGCTTAATCTGCCGGCCGGTGTAGATATCGAGATTAAATTGTAGCAGGTGAGAGGCGGCGGAGTAGGAGGAGAGGTGTCTACTCTCTCTTCATAAACTGTCCCTTCCGGCATGGGGATGATGCGGTTGTTGCCTGGGGCTAGCAGTCTCCTGGGGAGGTATTGGTGTGAAGGCAATCTTGGGCAGAAAGGTCGGAATGACGCAGATATTCAATGAGCAGGGCGAGGCTATCCCTGTGACTGTTGTCGAGGCGGGGCCGTGCTACGTGACCCAGGTCAGGACGCTCGAGCAGGATGGGTATGAGGCTGTTCAACTGGGCTTTGGGGAAGTGAAGCCGCAGCGAGTGAGCGGTGGCGAGACAGGACATCTGGCACGCAATGAGTTGCCCTCGTTGCGCCATCTGCGGGAGTTTCGCCTGCGAGAGGACGAAGATATTGAAGAAGGACAACGTGTCCTGGTGGATGTCTTTGAGATAGGAGACCGGGTGGACGTAGTAGGCACCTCGAAAGGGCGTGGTTTCGCGGGCGTGGTCAAGCGATACGGCTTCAGGGGCGGCCCTAAGACACACGGGCAGTCGGATCGGCAGCGCGCGCCTGGTTCTATCGGCGCTTGTGCTGCCCCGGGGCGCGTGTGGAAGGGGCAGCGGATGCCCGGCCGTATGGGTGGCGTCAGGGTGACGGCACAGGATCTGCGGGTGGAGTTGGTGGACTCGGAGCGGAACCTGCTGGCGGTGCGTGGCAGTGTGCCGGGTGCTAAAGGCGGACTGGTGATGATCAAGCAGGCTCGTAAGTCAAGAGAGTTGGCGAGGCGACGGGGTATGAGGGGCGGCCTGTGAGGAGAGCCATGGATATTCCGATGTACAATGCCAGGGGAGAAAAGGTCGGTGAGGTCGAACTGCGCTCCGACATCTTCGAGGTCCCAGTCAATGTGCCGTTGATGCATCAGGCATTGGTGCGTCAGTTGGCGAATGCTCACCTGGGGACACACAAGACGAAATCGCGTGGCGAGGTGAATCGCACTAAGGCCAAGTGGTATCGGCAGAAAGGTACCGGGAGAGCACGCCACGGCAGTCGTAACGCCAACCTGTTCGTCGGCGGTGGGGTCGCACATGGGCCGAGGCCACGCAAGTACACCAAGAAGATGCCGCGTAAGATGCGACGTGCAGCGCTATGCTCGGCGCTATCGGTTAAGGCGACAGAGGATCAGATTGTCGTGCTGGACGCGTTGGAAATGGAAGTGCCCAAGACCAAGGAGATGCTGGCAGTGTTGAGGAGTCTGGGACTGGATCGGCGTGTGCTGATCTTGCTGCCGGAGCGGAATGAAACGGTGGAGAGGTCGGCGCGTAACCTGCCGCAGGTGAAGACGTTGCGAGCCAGTTACCTCAACGTCCGTGACTTGTTGGAATATGATCACGTGTTGATGCCGTTGGGCGCGTTGCAAGTGGTCGAGGACATTTTGGGATAGGTGAACGATGAATCCCTACAAAGTTATCATCCGGCCGATTGATACGGAGAAGACGCGCTATCAGGCCTCGGAGTTAAGGCAGTACACCTTCGAGGTAGACCGGCGTGTGAACAAGATCGAGGTGAAGCGGGCGATAGAGGCTATTTTTGGGGTGGACGTTGTGACGGTCAATATGATGAACATGCCGGCCAAGGCTACCAAACGGCGCGGACGCCGCCGGATGGTGCGCCGCCCACCGTGGAAGAAGGCTGTGGTCACTCTGGCAGAGGATCAGCGGCTGGATGTGTTTGAGGGGGTGTAAGTATGGCGATAAAGACGTATAAGCCCACCTCACCCGGCCGGCGGGGGATGACCGGTTCGACTTTTGAGGAGGTCACGCGCACGAAACCGGAGCGCAGCCTGCTGCGCCCATTGCGCAAACGGGCTGGCCGTAACGTGCAGGGACGTATCACGGTGCGCCATCGGGGTGGTGGGCACAAGCGACGATACCGGTTGATTGATTTCAAGCGCGATAAGGTGGGCATTTCGGCGCGAGTGGGGAGCATCGAGTATGATCCCAATCGCTCGGCACGAATCGCGTTGCTGGTCTACGATGACGGCGAGAAGCGGTATGTCATCGCGCCACTGGGGTTGCAGGTGGGCGATACGGTGATGAGCGGGGAGGATGCGGAGATCCGTGTGGGTAACGCGCTCCCACTTGCACGTATCCCACTCGGCACGCTGGTGCATAACATCGAGTTGTACCCGGGACGGGGAGGGCAGATGGTGCGCTCGGCCGGTACGTCGGCACAAGTACTGGCTCAGGAGGGTGACTACGTAACGTTGCGTCTCCCCAGCGGCGAGATGAGGTTGGTGCGCAAGGATTGCATGGCCACCATAGGCCAAGTGGGCAACGTGGACCACGGCAACATCAAGTTGGGCAAGGCTGGCCGGAGGCGCTGGCTGGGATGGCGTCCAGCGGTGCGTGGCTCGGCTATGTCGCCTCGCGATCATCCTCATGGCGGCGGCGAGGGTAGGTCGCCGATTGGTATGCCGAGCCCCAAGTCACCCTGGGGGAAGAAGACTCTAGGTAAGAAGACACGACGCAATAAGGCTACCAGTAAGTACATCGTGCGCCGGCGTGGCAAGCGGCGGCGATAGAGTTCAGGTGGTTGAGGAGCGGGGAGGCACAGGTAATGTCACGATCGCCACTAAAGAGACCGATACCGTATGTAGATCCGAAGTTATTGAAGAAGATTGAGCGCATGAATCAGATGGGTGAAAAGCGATTGATCCGTACCTGGTCTCGGGCTTCGACGATCTTCCCACACATGATCGGGCATACCATTGCCGTTCACGATGGCCGGCGGCATGTGCCGATTTATGTCACGGAGGATATGGTGGGGCATAAGTTGGGTGAGTTTGCTCCCACCCGTACTTTCCGAGGGCACATTGTCAGAGAGAGAAAAGGCCGGGTGCAGTGAGGAGGGGATGAGTATGGGCACGGAGGTACTGGCCCGGGCGAAGCACGTGCCGATGCCGGCACGCAAAGTTCGGCGGGTGATTAACCAGGTACGTGGGTTGCACGCTGACAAGGCATTGACGGTGTTGGATTTTCTGCCCCACGCAGCGGCGCGTCCGGTCTCCAAACTGATCCGTTCTGCCATCGCGAACGCGGAGGAGAATTTCGGAATACCGCGTGACGATCTGTACGTGGTACATATAGTGGCCGATGATGGGCCTGGTGTGATGCCCGGAAAGGGCCTGCGATCGCGCTTTGGCGGACGTGGTCGCTGGCGGCCAATCCGTAAACGTTCCTCGCACATTACGGTGGTGCTGGAGGATATTAGCGGTCAGCGGTTGGATTAGCAGTTAGGATAACGATGGCTAGCGGTTGAGTTAAGGAGGAGTGGCTTGGGACGCAAGGTTCACCCCTATGGCTTCAGGATCGGAGTAATCAGGGACTGGAAAGCACGCTGGTACGCGGAGGGCGACGATTACGCCAACCTGCTGCACGAAGATCTGAGAATTCGCCGGCTCATTGAGGACACTCTTAGGCGCGCGGGCATTTCTCTGGTTGAGATCGAACGTTTCCCGAAACAGGTTTCGATAACGATCTGGACAGCAAGGCCTGGCATCGTCATCGGGCGCAAAGGTGCCTCGGTCAAGATGCTGCGTAAGGAACTGGAGGAGATGACCGGCAAGCGGGTCTCCGTGGATGTGCAGGAGATAGCGCAGCCTGAACTAGACGCCAAGTTGGTGGCGGAGAATATCATAGCCCAATTGGAGCGGCGCATTTCTCACGGCCGGGCGATGAAGCGGGCAGTGCAGGCAGCGATGCGTGCCGGTGCGCAGGGTATTAGGGTTGCGTGCAAGGGACGTCTGTCTGGGGCTGAAATGGCGCGTAAGGCATGGCAGCGCGATGGGCGAGTGCCATTGCATACCTTGCGCGCCGACATTGATTATGCTCAGGAAGAGGCGCTCACAAGTTATGGCCGTATCGGGGTGAAGGTGTGGATCTACAAAGGCGAGGTGTTGCCTGAGGCGAGTGAAGGGGGAGAGCCCTTTATCACCTAGGTGCACAAGGGGCTGGCAGATTCCCTTTCCTGCTTCGGGGAGGGGTTTAGAGAGGTGGCACGACGATGTTGATGCCAAAGCGGGTGAAGTATCGCAAACAGATGCGCGGCCGGATGAAGGGCAAGGCTACGCGCGGGACTAAGGTCACATTCGGGGAGTACGGATTACAAGCCCTGGAGCCAGCGTGGGTCACGGCGCGTCAGATTGAGGCAGCGCGACGGGCAATCGTGCGTCACGTGCGACGGCGTGGGAAGTACTGGATTCGTATCTTCCCTGATAAGCCGGTCACGGCCAGGCCAGCCGAGACGCGCATGGGCAAGGGCAAGGGGGCAGTGGATCATTGGGTGGCCGTGGTCAAGCCGGGCCGCATTATGTTCGAACTGAGCGGTGTGTCTGAAGAGATGGCACGCGAGGCGATGCGTTTGGCGGCCCATAAGTTGCCCATCAAGTGCCAGTTTGTAAGGCGTGAAGAGATCTCTGTGGGGGGGTAGGAGTGGGATGCAGGCACGGGAGATTCGGATCTGGACTACGGAAGAGTTGCAAAGGCGGTTAGAGGAGACCTATCGGGAGATCTTCGCTCTGCGCCGTGAGTTGGCTATGGGGCGTCTAGAAGATCACAGCCGGATCAGTGCTGTGAAGCGTGACGCCGCCCGGATGAAGACAGTCCTGCGCGAGCGCGAGTTGAGTGCTGAGTTGGCGGGGGGAGGCGAGGCACAGTGAGAGGACGACACGTTTCTACAAGGAAACAGTTGGTTGGTCGCGTAATGAGTGATAAGATGGATAAGACTGTAGTAGTGCGGGTCGAGCGCCTGGTGCGCCACCCGCGATACGGCAAGGTACTGCGCCGGGCGAAGAAGTACAAGGCTCATGACGAATGGAATCGCTGTCACGTTGGTGATTTGGTGCGCATTGTCGAATCCCGCCCGCTGAGCCGTGAGAAGCGCTGGGTCGTGGAACGGATATTGAAGCAGGCCGAAGGCGGAGTGGCGGAGGTTGAACGATGATCCAGCAGGAGAGCCGCCTGCGGGTGGCCGATAACACCGGGGCGCGGGAAATTCTCGTCATCCGGGTGTTGGGCGGCTCCAGACGGCGGTATGGCGGCGTGGGCGACATCGTCGTGGCGACGGTGAAGCAGTCTACCCCGACAGCGCAGGTGAAGAAAGGGGAGATCGTGCGGGCCGTGATTGTGCGCACGGCGAAAGAGTACCGCCGCCCTGACGGCTCCGGCATCCGGTTCGACGACAACGCGGTGGTGCTCCTAGATGGAGAAAGCCGGAATCCGAAAGGCTCGCGTATCTTCGGGCCAGTGGCCCGCGAGTTGCGGGAGAAGGGTTTTATGAAGATTGTCTCGCTGGCTCCTGAGGTATTGTAGGGCGGCGACTGACAGGAGTATGCAGAGTGAGCAACCGAGTCAAAGAAGGTGATACAGTAGAAGTGATTTCTGGTAACGACCGGGGGATACGGGGCACGGTTCAGCAGGTCTTTCCGAAAGCGGGGCGGGTTCTTGTCTCTGGGATCAACATTATCAAGAAGCACCAGCGTCCTGTTCGCACCAAGCGTGGTGAGGTCAAGGCCGGCGTCATCGATCTCGAGGCCCCGATTCACATCTCTAATGTTATGCTGGTGTGTCCACAGTGTGATCAGTCCACCCGCGTGGGGTTTGCGGTGCAGGATGGGCGCAAAATGCGGGTGTGCAGGAAGTGCGGCGAGGCGATTGACTAGTAGTTGAGGGTAGGAAGGCAAAAACTGATGCAGCGTTTGCAGAGGCTTTATCGCGAAGAGGTCCGGCCCGCACTGATGGAGGACTTCGGATACAGGAATGTTATGGAGGTGCCGCGCCTGCGGAAGGTCGTAGTCAACGTGGGTGTGGGCGAGGCACTGGAGAACGCCAAGGCGCTGGACCACACGGTGCAGGACATTACGACGATCACCGGGCAGCGGCCCGTGATCACTCGGGCGCGCAAATCCATCGCGGCTTTCAAGCTGCGAGAAGGCCGTGCCGTCGGCGTCAAGGTGACGCTACGAGGGGAGCGCATGTGGGCGTTTCTAGACCGGTTGTGTAATGTAGCGTTGGCGCGTCAGCGCGACTTTCGTGGTGTCTCCGACACCTTCGATGGGCATGGAAACTTCACGCTGGGGTTGCGTGAGCAACTGATGTTCCCTGAAGTGAACTACGACTCGATTGACAAGATACGTGGCATGGAGATCAGTATCGTTACTACGGCCCGCACGGATGAACAGGGACGACGGCTGCTGGAGTTGTTAGGGATGCCGTTCCGCCGCCGAGGCCGGTAGTCTGGACGGGAGAAGTTAGCATGGCGAGAAAGTGTCTACCGATCCGAGAGGCGCGGCGCAAGTATAAGGTGCAGGTGCGGAACCGCTGTAGGCGGTGTGGCCGGCCGCGGGGTTACATACGGCGCTTCCAAATGTGTCGTATTTGCTTCCGGGAGTTGGCCTTGAGGGGAGAGATCCCCGGTGTGGTGAAGTCGAGTTGGTGAGCAAGCGGAAGCGAGGTCTTGTTTAATGACGATGTCTGATCCAATAGCCGATATGTTGACACGCGTCCGCAATGCCGTGATGGCGGGACATCCCGGCGTGCGTATGCCTTCGTCTAAGATCAAGGTGGCGATTGTCAAGATACTAAAAGACGAAGGATTCATCAGTGATTATTACGTGACGGATGAGCGCCCGCAACCCCAACTGGTGATCCGGCTTAAGTATGTGGGCGAGAGGAGGGAGCGCCGCCCAGTCATCACGGGACTGAAGCGCGTGAGCAAGCCGGGATGTCGTGTCTATACACGCACGTTGGAGATACCATGGGTGCGAAGCGGTATGGGTATCACTGTTCTCTCGACGCCCAAAGGGGTGTTGACGGGACAGCAAGCCCGCCGTCTTGGTGTGGGCGGTGAAGTGCTGTGCTACGTGTGGTAGGTGTTGAGGGAGGCAGGTAGTGTCACGGATTGGTCGTATGCCCATTCCTCTACCCGAGGGGGTGAGGGTGGAGATTCAAGATATCCAGGTGGCGGTGATAGGGCCTAAAGGCAGCCTTTCCCGCGAGTTCCACCCGGACATGAAGGTTGTGTTGGAGGATGGTCAGTTGAAGGTGCATCGTCCAACCGATCAGCGGCAACATCGGGCGTTGCACGGTCTGACTAGGGCACTGCTGAATAATATGGTGGTTGGCGTGACGCAGGGTTTCCAGAAGCAGTTGGAGATCCACGGCGTAGGGTATCGGGTGGACTTGCAGGGAGATGGGAGTCTGGTGCTACACCTGGGCTTTTCCCACTCTGTGCACATCGTTCCGCCCGAGGGGATTCAGTTCGAGGTCGAGCCCCGTTCAAAGCGGATTATGGTGCGTGGGATTGACAAGGAACTGGTTGGGCGAGTGGCAGCGGAGATCCGCGCTTGGCGGCCGCCGGAACCCTATAAGGGCAAGGGGGTTCGTTACGTCGGTGAGTACGTTCGCCGCAAGGCCGGCAAGGCTGGCAAGGTTGGCTTATAGAACTTAGTTGGTGGATTGAGGTAGAGATATGCCAGAGATTGATCGTCGAGTGGCCCGTCTGCGGCGACATAGACGTGTACGGAAGCGCGTGGTTGGGACGCCAGAGCAGCCACGATTGAACGTTTTTCGCAGCCTGCGTCATATTTATGCTCAGGTGATTGATGATGGTCAAGAGCATACGCTGGTCTCTGCTTCGACCATTGACTCAGAGGTGGAAGCGCAGATTCAGGGACTGACGAAGACTGAGCAAGCACGTGTGGTGGGCAAGGTGTTGGCGGAGCGTGCATTGAGTCAGGGTATCAAGAAGGTGGTCTTCGACCGTGGTGGGTATAAGTATCACGGCCGGGTAAAGGCTCTGGCGGACGCAGCCCGTGATGGTGGGCTCGAGTTTTGAGGACGAAGGTTTAAGGCGCAACGGAGGCACAATGGCCAGAGGGGGCTCACGAGATCGCAGAGGGCAAGAGGAACTGGATGAGCGCGTCGTGGACATCACGAGGGTCGCGAAGGTTGTCAAGGGCGGGCGTCGCTTTAACTTCCGCGTAGTGGCGGTAGTGGGCGATAATCGTGGTCAGGTGGGAATGGGAGTCGGCAAGGCGCGTGGTGTACCTGATGCGATTCGTAAGGCAACGGAACGGGCACGGAGCCACATGCGGCCTATGGCGCTGGTACAGACTACGATTCCACACGAGGTGGTCGGGCGGTGCGGCGGCGCGAAGGTGCTCCTTAAGCCGGCTGCGCCTGGGACAGGCGTGGTCGCAGGGGGAGGTGTACGTGCCGTGTTGGAGACTGTAGGTGTGCGCGATGTGCTGACTAAGTCGCTGGGCAATTCTAACGTCCATAATGTGGTGCGGGCAACGATGGATGGTTTGATGCAACTGCGTCGTGCGGAGGATGTGGCCCGCGAGCGCGGTGTACCTGAGGTCACGGTTATGCCGTTCTGGAGACGGGGGAGATGAGAGGAAGCAGAAAACAGGAAGCGGGAGGCAGGAAGCGGGGGAGCGGGGAGAAGGTGTTGCGCGTCACGTTGACTAAGAGCCCGATTGGATATTCGTACCGGCAGAAACGGACGGTACGGGCGTTGGGCCTGCGGCGGATGCATCAGACAGTGGAGCAGAAGGATACGCCGGTCATCCGGGGGATGATTGCCAAGGTGGAGCACCTGGTGATGGTGGAGGAAGTAGTTAGTTAGTTGGTTGTAGGGGGTGAGGGGTGAAGTTGTATGAGTTGAAGCCTGCAGAAGGGGCAGCGAAGAAGCGTAGGCGTGTGGGACGGGGTATTGCTGCTGGGCGGGGTAAGACGGCTGGTCGTGGTACGAAAGGCCAGAAGTCTCGTAGCGGTGGCAGCCTGCCGCCTTACTTTGAGGGTGGTCAGTTGCCCCTTGTGCGGAAACTCCCGTTTTTGCGGGGGGTAGGCTTTCGCGATCCGTGGCGTGTCCGGTTCACGCCGGTAAACTTGGAACGGTTCGCGGGGTTCCAGGAGGGGGCCGAGGTCACGCCGGAGGCTCTGGTCGAGGCGGGCATCATCAAGCGTGTGGATGAGTTGGTGGTTGTTCTGGGATGCGGAGAACTGAAGCACCCGCTCACGGTGAGGGCGCACCGTTTTTCAGCCAGTGCACGGGCCAAGATTGAGGCGGCTGGGGGAGTGGTGGAGGAATTGCCCTGGCAGCGAGGTGGCTATAGGACGCGGTAGAACGTGGATTGCAGGACGACGGTGGATTTGGACGGTAATGGATTAGGAGTGCGGCGATGATTCAGGCTCTGCGGAATGCCATGTCCTTGCCCGATTTGCGGCGCAAGTTGTTGTATACGCTATTGATTCTCATCGTCTACCGGCTGGCGGCGCACGTGCCGGTGCCGGGTGTTGATCGGGAGGCTCTGCAGCAACTGATGGCGGGCACCGGCGGTGCCAGTCAGTTATTCAATGTTCTTGATATGCTCTCTGGCGGGGCTGTGGCTAATTTTTCGGTTATGGCGAACGGTGTCTCTCCGTACATCACCGCTACCATTGTCATGCAGTTGTTGCAACCGATCATCCCAAAGTTGGAGCGGCTGGCCGAGGAGGGAGAGGCAGGCCGGCGCAAGATGAATCAGTGGACGTATTACATAGCCATCCCGCTGGGGTTGCTGCAGGCTTTTGCGCAGGCTCAGGGCTTCAACCGTTTGGGGTCCTCTCCCGTTTTGCCGCGCTTTGGTTTCAGCCCGCTGGAGAATGTCCTGCCTACCATTGCGGTGTTAGTGGCGATGACGGCTGGCACGATGTTCGCCATCTGGCTGGGGGAACTGATCACCGAGCAGGGCGTCGGTAACGGGCTTTCGCTGATCATCTTCGGCGGCATCGTTGCCGGTGTGCCCCAGAACATAGTGCGCGTCTGGGCCCAGGCTCAGGTGATGGAGGGGGGCGGTGTGGGGATGGGCGTGTTGATGCTGGGTATCTTCCTGGCTATCATGGCCATCACGATGTTCGTGATTGTAGTGGTGCAGGAGGGAGAACGACGTGTCCCGGTGCAATACGGTAAGCGGGTGCGAGGCATCAAGATGTACTCTGGTGGAAGCACCCACATCCCGTTGCGGGTCAACACGGCCGGGATGATCCCGCTGATTTTTGCCCAGGCTATTCTTGCCTTCCCGGCGGTGGCTGCACAGTTCTTTGTGGGCAGTGAAAGTGCTGCGGTATCCCAGTTTGCCGGGAAAGTGGTGAATTTCTTTGGCGGGCAGAGTCCGTGGTACGGCCCGCTCTTTTTCCTGTCGGTTGTAGGTTTCACCTATTTTTATACCGACATGATGGTCCAGCAGCAGGACTTGCCGGGCGCGTTGAAACGACAGGGAGGTTTTATTCCAGGGATCCGGCCGGGTAAGAAGACGGCTAGTTATATCAACTTTGTCTACCGCCGCATCACGCTGGTGGGGGCGGTCTTCCTGGGCGGTGTGGCAGTGTTGCCTTATGTCGTGGACCTGTTCTTGCAAACACGGGTGTTGCTCATTACCTCTTCGGGCCTCTTGATCGTGGTCGGCGTGGTGCTGGATACGATGCGCCAGTTGGAGGCCCAGCTCTTGATGCGTCATTACGAAGGGTTCATCAAATAGGGCTTAGTACCGTACCTATCCGGAAATGCTGACGGGTTCCCACGCCCGGCATTTGGCGGCGTAGAAGTGGTTAGGAAGCGATCATTGGTCACTCTGAAATCGGCAGTCGAGATCAATAAGATGCGCCGGGCCGGCCGGATAGTGGCCGAGGTGCTGGAGGTGATGCGGGAACGGGTCGCACCGGGCGTGACGACGGCGGAGCTGGAAGAGTTGGCAGATGCGGTAATCCGCAAGCACGATGCCATTCCGTCGTTCAAAGGGTACCCGCCCGGCAACGCTCATCCTTTCCCGTCTAGCATTTGTGCCTCGGTGAACGAGGAACTGGTGCACGGTATTCCTGGCCCGCGCGTATTGCAGGAAGGGGACATTATCAGCATAGATGTTGGGGCTATACTGGATGGTTACCACGGTGATGCGGCGATCACGTTGCCGGTGGGACAGATTGGCCAGGGAGCACCGAGGCTGCTGGAGGTGACTGAAGGCGCGCTCCACGCAGGGATCGCCGCTGCCAGGGTGGGCAACCGTTCCGGCGACATCTCCGCCGCCATCCAATCTTACGTGGAGAGTCGCGGATACAACGTTGTACGGGAGTACACTGGTCACGGCATTGGGCGGAAGATGCACGAGGACCCACAGGTGCCTAACTTTGGCCAACCGGGAAAGGGTGTGCGCTTGCGCAGAGGGATGACCGTGGCGTTGGAGCCGATGGTGTTGGCCGGCGACAATTGTGTGAAGGTGCTGGATGATCACTGGACTGTGGTTTCGTGCGATGGGAAATTGACGGCCCATTTTGAGCATTCCATCGTCGTCACGGACGGTGAGGCGGAGATTCTGACACGTTTGTAGGCGGGTAGTGGGTGGGTAAGTAAACGAGTAGGGTGGGAGGCGTGAGATGAAGGTTTCGGCATCAGTAAAGCGGCGTTGTCCAAAGTGCAAGATTGTTCGGCGGCGCGGCGTGGTACGAGTGATTTGCGACAACCCGAAACATAAGCAGCGCCAGGGATGAGTTCCAATCCCAAAGGCTGAGGTTATAGCATTGGGATTTCTGACCGGAGGGAAGTATGGCACGTATTGCAGGGGTGGACCTACCACGGAACAAGCGGGTAGAAATCGGTCTGACGTATATCTATGGCATTGGGCGCAGTTTGAGCAATGAGATTCTGCGCAAGGCCGGAGTAAATCACGATACGCGGGTCAAGGACCTGACGGATTCGGAGGTCGCTGCGTTGCGCGAGGTTATTGACCGCGAGTATCAGGTTGAGGGTGATTTGCGGCGCGGAGTGCAGATGAACATCAGACGCATGATAGATATTGGATGCTATCGGGGGCTGCGTCACCGCCGCAATCTGCCCGTGCACGGTCAACGTACGCGGACGAACGCTCGCACCAAGCGTGGCCCCAAGAAGACGGTGCCTGGCCGTGGACGGCGGCGTGGGATGAAGAAGAAGTAGTTATAGATTAGACGCGGGAGGGGTAATGGCGCAAAGTAAACAGACGGGCCGGCGCCGAGGGGGACGCCGTGTGAAGAGGAATGTGCCGCGTGGACAGGCCCACATTCATGCCACTTTCAATAACACAATCGTGACGGTGACGGATCTGCAAGGGAGCGTCATCAACTGGTCCAGTGGAGGGATGGTTGGGTTTAGGGGGTCACGCAAGAGCACACCCTTCGCAGCCGGGCAGGCTGCTCGAAGAGCAGCCAGAGATGCTATGGACAACGGGATGATCGAGGTGGACGTCTATATCAAGGGACCCGGCCCTGGACGAGAAGCGGCGGTCCGTTCCATTCAGGCTGCCGGCCTGAAGGTGCGCTCTATCACCGATGTGACCCCGTTTCCGCATAACGGCTGTCGCCCACCCAAGAAGCGCCGGATGTAATTCAAGGGTTACGGCAGATGGTAAGCGGGTAGACGTTTAGGAGTAAGAGTATGGCCAGATATACCGGTCCGGTTTGTAAACTGTGCCGTCGTGAAGGGGAAAAACTGTTTTTGAAGGGGGATCGTTGTCTTTCGCCCAAGTGCCCGTTTGAGCGAGATCGTGGCTATCCACCGGGTGAACATGGTCGGCTAGCCCGCTTCCGCCGTCGCCGCCCATCTGACTACTCGCGTCAGTTGCGTGCGAAGCAGAAGGCGCGGCGCGTCTACGGGGTGCTGGAGCGTCAGTTCCGGCGCTACTTCCGTGAGGCGGAGCGTCGGCCGGGCCTCACTGGTGAGAATCTACTCACACTGCTGGAGAGCCGGCTTGATAACGTTGTCTACCGGTTGGGGTTTGCCGACTCACGGGCACAAGCGCGCCAGTTGGTGGGGCATGGTCACTTTGTAGTCAACGGTCGCCGCACTAATATCTCGTCTTACATTGTCCGCCCGCAGGATGCGATCACGGTGCGGGATGGGAGCCGTAAGCGCACGTACTTCAAGGAGCGCGCCGAGCGATTGGATGAAGGAGCGGTGCCAAACTGGCTGAGCCTGGATGCGAAAACGATGATGGCTCGAGTGTTGAAGGTGCCTGCGCGAGATGACATTGAGACGAAGTTGAACGAGCATCTGATTGTGGAGTACTATTCGCGCTAGGGATGTATCGAACGGCTCGCTTCTTGGCCTGTTCTTTGCCCTGATTTGCTTCGCGGTGTCCTTTCTACGCAGGCCGGAGGCTAGCCGAACATGGGAGGCGACGGTTGTCAGTTCCAGTACTGCCGAAAATTGAGACGGATGCGGTCTCCCAGACCTATGGCCGATTTGTAATCGGCCCGCTGGAGAGTGGTTTTGGGATCACGTTGGGCAACGCGCTTCGACGGGTGTTGCTCTCCTCGCTGCCTGGCACGGCGGTGACTTCGATCCGCCTTTCCGATATTGCACACGAGTTCTCTGTTATCCCAGGTGTGCGGGAGGACGTGGTGCAGTTTGTACTGCAGGTCAAACAACTGTGCCTGAGGATGGACAGTCAGGAGCCGATGTGCATGTCGCTTCAAGTGCGAAGCGAGGGCACGGTAACTGCCGGCGATATCCAGGCCCCGCCGGAGATCGAAATTTTGAACCCGGATCTCTATCTCTTTACTATGAATGACAATGATGTGCATCTCGATGTTGAGCTCACGGTTGAACAGGGTCGGGGTTACCTGCCGGCCGTGGGACGTGGCCGGATGCCCATCGGCGAACTGCCCGTGGATGCCATATTCAGCCCCATTCGCCGCGTCGCGTTCGATGTGGATCGGGCGCGGGTGGGCCAGATGACCAACTATGACCGCCTGACGTTGGAGATCTGGAGCGATGGGCGGATTGCACCCCTAGATGCGCTTAGGGAGGCAGCCCATATCCTGGTGACGCACCTGCGGCTGATCGCTGGCCTCACTCTGGAAGAGGAGATTGAATCGGTTGAGGAAGAGGCTGGTCTTCCTGGCAGGGTCTACGAGATTCCTATCGAGCAACTCGATTTGAGTGTGCGTGTGTTCAATTCTCTCAGACGCACTGGCATCACTAGCGTGGGTGAAGTGCTGGAGATGCTGGCGCGGGGAGAAGATGCGTTGTTGACAATCCGTAACTTTGGAGAGAAATCGCTATCTGAATTAAGAGCGTGCCTCCGGGAGCATGGCTTTCTGGAGGAGGGTGCAGGGGAGAGTGGAGGTGTGTAGATGCGACATCGCGTCGCAGGGAAGAAACTAAACCGCTCCAGCGGTCATCGTACGGCTTTGCGCCGCAGTCTCGTGACGGCGTTGTTCCATCATGAGCGCATTGAGACGACTGAGGCGAAGGCCAAGGCGATCCGCGGACAGGCGGAGAAACTGATCACGCTGGCGAAGCGGGGTCTGGCGGCTGAGGGGGAGGATCCGAGTCGAGGTATCCACACCCGGCGGCTGGCAGCCGGTCGCCTGAATCGGTGGCTGACGGAGCCTGACGGCACAAGGGTGGATATTCTAGAGAAGTTGTTTGGAGAAATCGCTCCGCGTTATATGAACAGGCTCGGCGGCTACACCCGCATCTACAAGTTGGGACCGCGTAAGGGCGACGGCGCGCCCATGGTCCTGTTGGAGTTGGTTGAAGAGTAGGGCGGGTTTACATATCTGCTGTGGCAGGAGGTAGGCAGGCGCGACGATGCGGGCACGGGTGATCATTGCCTATGACGGGACGGACTACAGTGGGTTCCAACGTCAGGCTAACGCCCCATCCGTTCAAGCGGCATTGGAAGCGGCGCTGGCGCAGGTGGCCCAGGAGAAGATCACCATCTTGGCGGCAGGTCGCACTGACGCCGGAGTGCACGCGGCGGGGCAGGTCATCGCTTTTGATACGGCCTGGCGGCATGGATTGGGTGATCTGCACCGGGCGTTGAACGCGGTTCTGCCTGCCGACATCGCTGTCCAAGAGATTGAGGAAGCCGCGCCAGACTTTCATCCGCGTTACGATGCTCGCAGCCGGCGCTACAGGTACACGCTTTACAACGCGCCGGCGCGCTGGCCTCTGGCCCGGCGGTACAGCCTATATGTCGCCGCCCCGCTGGACGTGGTGGCGATGGAGGAGACGGCCAAGTTCCTGGTGGGCGAACACGACTTCGCCACCTTCGGGCAGCCGCCACAGGGCGAGATCACGGTGCGGCGGGTGCTGGCGGCGGAGTGGGGCTTCGCTGTGAGCGATCAGCCGAACGGTGGGGAGCCACCCTTCGGTTGCGCCCTTCGACAGGCTCAGGACATCGCTCAGGGCGAGCCCTGGCTGAATTTTGACATTGAGGCTAATGCTTTTCTCTACCGCATGGTGCGCAGCATCGTCGGCACGTTGCTCCAGGTAGGGCGAGGCAAGATGAGCGTGGGGGAGTTCATGGCGGTGTTGGCGTCGTGCGATCGCCACCGTGCCGGGCCAACGGCCCCTCCGCATGGTCTTTGTCTGATGGAGGTCAGGTATTGACGTATGTTCATCGGGAGTGGCATATTTTGGATGGGAGCATAAGATCGTGAGAAAGACTTACGTGACGAAGAAGGAGGAGGTCCAGCGCGAGTGGCGCGTGGTGGATGCCACGGGGCAGACGTTGGGCCGCTTGGCTACTCAGGTGGCGCGCATCCTGCGCGGCAAGCACAAGCCTATCTACTCACCATCGGTTGACACTGGTGATTACGTGATTGTCGTCAATGCCGAGAGAATTCACGTGACCGGACGCAAATTGGATCAGAAAATCTACTATCGCCACTCGGGCTATCCGGGTGGACTCAAGAAGATCACGCTACGCAATCTGCTCCAGAAGCATCCCTCGCGGGTGATTGAACACGCAGTACGGGGCATGTTGCCAAGGAATCGGCTGGGGCGTCGGATGTTCAAGAAGTTGAAGGTCTACGCTGGCCCAGATCATCCCCACGCGGCACAGCAACCCAGACCGTTGGAGTTTGGAGACTAGGAGGGGCAATGGCAATGGAGTATTACGAAGCGGTTGGGCGGCGCAAGACGGCTACGGCGCGGGTGAGGCTCTTTCCCGGGGGCACTGGTACTATCACCATCAATGAGCGACCGATCGAAGAGTACTTTGCTCGGGATGGGGACGCTCTCTACCTCAGAGGGCCGCTTGAGGTGACAGCGACGGAGAACCGCTTCAATATCAGTGTTAAGGTAAAGGGTGGGGGAATGAGCGGGCAGACTGGGGCAGTCCGGCTGGGCATCGCACGGGCGTTGTTGAAGGTGGACCCGGACCTGCGGTCTGTCCTGCGCAAGGGAGGCTTTCTCACCCGCGATGCGCGGGCCAAGGAACGTAAGAAGCCCGGACTTAAACGGGCCAGGAAGGCACCGCAGTATACGAAGCGTTAGACAAGAGATAACAGGCAGGTGTGTGTGGGGCAAGGCAAGGTGTTGTCTTGCCCCTTTTGCGTCTATGTCTCATGGGGGTTTGAATGGGCACAATCACTATCCTTGGCCTTGGGCCGGGCGATCCGCGCCATCTGACGCGGGAGGCATGGGAGGTATTAGAGGCTGCTGATGAAATCTGGCTGCGCACGAAGCATCATCCGACCGTGGCCGGGTTGCCACCTCATCTGAGGCTGCACTCTTTCGACTATCTCTACGAAGGGGCGGAGGATTTTCAACAGGTCTATGACGCCATCGCCTGTGAGGTGCTGCGATTGAGGCAGCACCCAGAGGGAGTTATCTACGCTGTGCCGGGTCATCCGCTGGTGGGGGAAGCCACGGTGAGGCTGATTCTGTCACGGGCAGAGGAGGTTGGCACGGCGGTGCGTATTGTGGGAGGACTGAGTTTCGTCGAGCCTGTGCTCGCGGCGCTGAGGATAGACGCGCTGGCAGGCCTGCAGGTCTACGATGCGGTGGAACTGGCGGCCTGTTATCACCCGCCGCTCAACCCGGACCTGCCGGCGCTGGTGGGGCAACTTTACAGCCGTGTGCTTGCTACCGACGTTAAACTCACGCTGATGAACCAGTATCCCGACGAGCATGAAGTGGCGCTAGTGCACGCGGCCGGTACTCCTGAGCAGCGTGTCGTTCGCTTGCCGCTTTACGAACTTGACCGCCGGGATGACGTCGCTCACCTGACTACGCTCTACGTACCACCGCTTCCCGGTGTCAGCGGTTTTGAGGGCTTACAGGACACCGTGGCTCACCTCCGTGCTCCAGATGGCTGTCCCTGGGATCGCGAGCAGACCCACGATAGCCTGCGCGTGGGGTTGCTGGAGGAAGCGTACGAGGTGCTGGAGACTATTGACACGGGTGATGTGCAGGCGCTGCAGGAGGAGTTAGGCGACCTGTTGTTGCAGATCTTGCTTCACGCGCAGATTGCCACCGAGGGAGGTGAGTTCCAAATGGCGCAGGTTATCGCTGGCATTGACGCCAAACTGAAGCACCGTCACCCACACGTGTGGGGCGGGCGACAGGTAGAGGGAACCGGGGAGGTGTTGCGGCGCTGGGAGGAACTGAAGCGGGAGGAGAAAGGAGGAGAGCGCTCGGTGCTGGATGGTGTCCCGGCGGCGCTGCCAGCGTTGCTGCAGGCAGATACCTACGGTCGGCGTGCGGCCCGCGTAGGCTTCGATTGGACTGAAGTGGGCGGCGTGGCCGACAAGATTCAGGAGGAGATTGTCGAGGTGGAGGCCGCGACCACCCCGGAGGAAAAGGAAGCAGAGTTGGGCGACCTGCTGTTCGCGGTGGTCAACTGGGCCCGCTGGCTGGAGGTGGACTCTGAGGCAGCGTTGCGGAAGTCTAACGCTCGCTTTGCACGTCGCTTTCGCGATGTGGAACGGATGGCCCGCGAGCGAGGGCTGGATATGGCGGCGTTGACGATTGATGAGTTAGAACCGTTGTGGCAGGAAGCGAAATTGAATGACCAATGACCAATGACCAATGACCAATGACAGATGACAAAACCCCACTCGGTAAGAGTGGGGTTTCTCATCGTAGGTCGGGGCGCGGGGATTTGAACCCCGGACCTCGCGGTCCCGATCCGCGCGCGCTAGCCGAGCTGCGCTACGCCCCGAAAGTGTCGTTATTATACTCCATTCAGGCTGTTTGGCAAGGTTGAGACTTGACACGTTTAGATTTCTGCGGTAATATATAAGTGCTTTTTTATGAAACCGTTCTTTATGCATTGTGGGACTGCAGGGGGCGACATGGCTGTTCAGCAGGGCCAGGCGTCTGGTGAAGAGTTGCGGGAGATGGCGCGCTATTTTTATGCACTCAAGGACAGCCTGCGCCTGCGCATCCTCATCACATTAGCCGGTAACAAAGAGATGACTGTGACAGAGTTGGCGCGGGCGCTGCACGTTAGCCAGCCGCTCGTGTCTTTTCACCTGCGCCCGCTGCGCCTGCACGGTCTGGTTCGTGTCCGGCGGGCCGGGCGAGAGGTTCATTGTTCTTTGAACATGCCCGAAATCGAACGCCGCCATGCTGAATTCATTGCGCTGCTGGCCAGAACGGCGGCATTACAGAAGTGACGTTTGGTGTAACTCAACGACAGCGAGGCACGATAAAGGCTATAAGTGGAGGCGATCACGCAAGATGAGTAGTGCGCAGCAAGTAGAGTGCGGACGGAGCGTGAAACAGAAGCGGCAGCGCGGACGGTGGGATTCATTCACCGACTGGGCGCGTACCCAGGCAGGGGTTATCCTGATGCCCATTGCCCGTGTTATGGCCCGGCTGGGCATTCATCCCAATACTGTCACACTCGTTGGTTTTCTGCTTCAGGTGGGCGTGGGCGTGGTGTTTGGCCTGGGCCATCTGGTGCTCGGCGGCTGGCTGCTGCTGGTCGTTTCGCCGGTAGATGCGCTGGACGGGGCGTTGGCACGGGCTCTCGACCAGAAGAGCCTCTTGGGGGCGTTCCTCGATTCGACTTTTGACCGGCTTTCTGATGCTGCGCTGATTCTAGGGATCACTGTGCACTACCTGCGCCAGGGAGAACACCTGGAAGTTGTCCTGCTCCTTATCTCGCTGGTAGCGGCACTGATGGTCAGTTATACCCGTGCGCGGGCCGAGGCATTGGGTTTCCCTTGTAGGGTCGGGTTGCTGACCCGCCTGGAGCGTATAGTTCTCATCGCTGCGCTGTCGGCGGTCGGGCTGCCCATTGTGATGATCTGGGCCCTGGCAGTACTCTCTGTGTTCACGGTGGTTCAGCGTATTCTTTACGTCTACGCGGTCTCTCGGCGGGAAGAGACAGATAGTTAGGTCGGAATAGCCAGGGGGATTGTGGAACTGCCGGGTGGAAATATCACTCGGCAGTTTCCCTTTGGGCGCATCTTCTTATCCGGGTGTGATTAGTACTCTGTGCTCATTGTCAGGATGGCCCAATGTTGGTATAATGGCATTGTTTTGGCTTGATGTTCTTCTCGTTTCTCATAGAACGGGATGAAAGACAAGAAATCCGTTGTTGTTCAACAATCCGTCGTTCTAATTGCGATGATCAAACTGATCGGTCTGACGAAAGAATTTGACGGTTTCACCGCTGTGGATCGGATGACGCTCTCGGTAGCACCGGGCGAAGTTCTGGCGCTGCTGGGCCCCAATGGGGCCGGCAAGACGACGACGGTGCGTATGCTAGCGGCGATCTTGCGCCCGACGGTAGGGCGCGCATTCGTGGCCGGGTACAGCGTGACCGAACATCCACTGGAGGTCCGGCGGCGGATTGGGCTGTTGACCGAGCACCCGGGGCTCTATTTGCGCATGCGGGGTGACGAGTACCTGGACTTCTTTGGTTGCCTGATGGGTCTGGACGCCGATGAGCGCGAGTCTCGGGCCAGGGAATTGCTGGCTCGCTTTGGGATGCCCGAGGCGTGGGATCGGCGCATGGGGACGTACTCGAAGGGCATGCGACAGAAGATGGCGTTGGTGCGCACGATGTTGCACGACCCGTCTGTCCTGTTGTTGGATGAGCCGACCTCGGCAATGGACCCTCACAGCGCCAAATTGGTCCGTGACGTCTTTCATAATCTGCGCCACCACCGGCGGGCAATTGTCATCTGCACTCATAACTTGGCGGAGGCGGAAGCCCTGGCCGACCGTATTGCTATCATCCGGCGTGGGCAGATCATCGCGCTAGGGACTCCGGCGGAGTTGAAGGCGCGTCTGCTCGGCCCGCCGTTGATGGAATTGCGCCTGTCTCAGGCGATTGATGGCGTTGTGAAACTAGTCTCAGACTTGGTCAAGGTCGAGGTACAGGGAGAGGATTGGCTGCGCTATTCCACTGCCGATCATCAGGAGACCAATCCTCTCTTGCTCCAGATGTTGGCGGCGCATGGGGTGGGTGTCGTTACCCTGAGCGAGGTGCCGCGCAGTCTGGAGGATGTCTATCTGCAGGTGGTGGGGGGGGTAGGGGATGGTAGCGCTGACTGAGCATAAGCGTGCGGCGACGCACGAATCGTTTCGCCTGGTGCTTGCGTTGGTAGGGCGCGAGATGCGGGATACGCTGCGGGACTGGCGCATTGTCTTGCCCATTGTCGTCCTGACGCTTTTCTTTCCCGTGCTGATGAGTTTCGTGGCCAATATGGGGCTGGACTGGGCCGCCAAGTATGGTGCGCCGATCGTCGGCGAGCAAATGCTCTCTTTCCTGCTGCTGGTGGTCGGCTTCTTTCCCATCTCGATCTCGCTGGTGATCGCGCTAGAGACCTTTGTGGGGGAGAAGGAGCGCGGGAGTCTTGAACCGCTCCTGGCAACCCCCTTGACGGATGTCCAACTTTACCTGGGCAAGACATTGGCAGCGGTGCTCCCTCCCCTGTTGGCAGCCTACCTGGGTATCACCGTCTACCTGGTCGGGTTGTATTTTGTCAAGGGCTGGACGCCACCGCCGCTCCTGTTGCTGCTGATCGTCCTGCTGACGACGGTGAAGGGATTGGTGATGATCTCCGGCGCGGTGGTAGTCTCCAGTCAGACGACGAGCGTGCGAGCGGCTAACCTGTTGGCCAGTTTTATCATCATCCCGGGGGCACTCCTGGTACAGGGTGAGGCCATCATTATGTTCTGGGCCGACTACAATGTGTTGTGGTGGATCGTGCTTTTCCTGGCGGTTGCGAACGTCATTCTGGTGCGGATGGGCATCCGTGTCTTCAATCGTGAGGAGTTACTGGGGCGCGAGATTGACCAGTTGAACGCGGCTACTCTGTGGCGTACATTCCGTGGATACCTGAGTTGTGAGAGTTGGTTCTTCGGACTGGATCTACAAGAGATGCCAGCCTGGTTGCGCTGGCTGGGAACGGTAGGCGGGCTCTATAGGCGCGATATCCCGGCCATTCTGCGCCGTTCGTGGCTGGCCCTCATGGTGGTCGTGGTTGGATTGCTGTTTTCAGTCTGTATTGGCTATGCCCTCGCCGCCCGCTACCAACTCCCGCCGGAGATGCTGCAACTGGAGCAGGTCTCTGTCGATGCATTCACCGAATTC
The DNA here is from genome assembly GCA_030612585.1 of Anaerolineae bacterium. Next base: position 2,684 of record JAUWNP010000019.1, on the reverse strand, counting down.
CCTGCCGTGGACTGGCTCCCGGCCTTCACTACCTGGGGGGTGTTGGTCAACAACGTGCGCTCGTTGCTGTTGGCGACGCTGCTGGCGGTGTTCTCTTTCGGCACGCTGGCCGTGGCGTTGCTGATGGTCCCACTGGCGATCGTGTTCTTCTTCGTCGCACAGGTCGCGTATGTGGGTTACAGTCCGGTGCTGTTTTTCGCTGCTTTTGTGCTACCTCATGGGTTGCTGGAGTTGCCTGCTGCGACCATTGCGACGGCACTGGCTGTGCGTCTGGGGGCGGCCTTTACGTCGCCTCCACGCGGGATGACAGTGAGCCATGGGTGGCTGTGGGCATTGGCTGATCTCATCAAGGTGTTTGTCGCCCTCGTCCTGCCACTATTGGCATTGGCGGCCGCCATTGAGATCCACGTGACGCCACACGTTGTGGTGTGGGTCTTTGGAGGATAGGCATCTGTGGCCCGAGTAGTGGCTCTGGGGAGTGCGGCGGCGGTGCCGAATGAGGCGCACGCCAACACTTACCTGGCGGTCGAGGGTGAACGCGGCTTTTTTCTGATTGATTGTGGGGATAGCCCTCTCGTGCGGATTCAGCGCGCAGGGCTGGCGCCCGAACGCTTGCGTGGGCTGATCATCACCCACTTCCACCCCGACCACGTTTTTGGCATCCCTATACTGCTGATGAATATCTGGCTGTTGGGGCGCACCGACCCGCTACCTGTGTATGGCCTGCAAGACGTGCTGGAACGGTTTGAGGTCCTGATGGACCTGTGTTATTGGCAAGAATGGCCTGATCTCTTTCCTGTATCCTACCGGCCTGTGATCGAAGAGGTGGGTGCACTGGTACTGGAGGACGAAGAATTCCGCATCACCGGTGCGCCGGTGGAACACCTGGTGCCTACCCTGGGCCTACGGATAGAAAACAAGCGCAGTGGAGGAGTTGGTGGCCTACTCCAGCGACACCTCACCCTGCGATGCAGTGGTGGCCCTGGCGCGGGATGCCGACGTCCTGATCCACGAGGCGGCGAAAGAGACGCTGGGGCACTCCAGCGCGGCTCAGGCGGGGGAGGTTGCTCGCCGGGCTGGTGCAGGCCGTCTGGTGCTGATCCACTACCGGCCTGCTTCCCGGCAGTACGACCGCTGGCTTGAGGAAGCGGCCGCCGCTTTCGGTGGGCCGGTGGAACTGGCACAGGATTTTGGAGAGTACGTCTTCTGACGCCTGCCCCTCTCACACTCCCACACTCCCACACTCCTTTTTGACCTATCCCGCCCCTTGTGGTACACTTCCAGTATCCAGTATCGCGCACGGAGGTGATTCTATGTCTCGTGTTATTCATCCCCCTACGGGGACCCAACTGCACTGCAAGAACTGGCTCATCGAAGCCCCCTACCGTATGATCCAGCACAACCTGGACCCCGACGTGGCCGGCGACCCTGAACATCTGATCGTCTACGGCGGGCGGGGCAGGGCGGCCCGCAACTGGGAATGTTTCGACGCTATCCTGGAATCGCTGCGCAATCTGGAGCCCGACGAGACGCTCATGGTCCAGTCTGGCAAACCGGTGGGCATCTTTCGCACCCACCTCGACGCCCCCCGTGTCATCATCGCCAACTCCAACATCGTCCCCGCCTGGGCCACCCAGGAGAATTTCGACAAGTGGGAGCGGGAGGGGCTCATCATGTACGGCCAGATGACCGCTGGTTCCTGGATCTACATCGGCACACAGGGCATCCTCCAGGGTACCTACGAGACGCTGGCCACCGCCGCCGAGACTCACTTCGGCAGGGGAGCCTCCCTCAAGGGCAAGTTCGTCCTCACCGCCGGCCTGGGCGAGATGGGCGGTGCTCAGCCGCTGGCCATCACGATGAACGAGGGGGTGGGTCTCGTCGTTGAGGTGGACCCCCACCGGGCGCAGCGGCGGCTCGACACCGCCTACGTGGACGTGGTGATGGACGACCTGGACCAGGCGCTGGCGATGGTGGAGGACTATGAGCGGCGCGGCGCGCCCATCTCCATCGGCCTCATCGCCAACGCTGCCGATACCTTCCCCGAACTGGTGCGCCGGGGTGTGATCCCCGATGTGGTCACCGACCAAACACCAGCCCACGACCCGCTGATGTACGTGCCCAATCGGATGACGCTGGAGGAGGCGGTGCGCCTGCGGGGGAGCGACCCGAAGAAGTACCAGAAAGAGTCCACGCGGGCGATGGCAGAGCACTGCGCGGCGATGGTAGCGATGCAGAAGCGCGGCGCGGTGGTCTTTGACTACGGCAACAACCTGCGCCAGCGGGCCTACGATGCCGGCGTCAAAGACGCTTTCTCTTCCCCCGGCTTCGTCCCTGCTTACATCCGCCCGCTCTTCTGCGAGGGCAAGGCCCCCTTCCGTTGGGTGGCCCTCTCCGGCGACCCAGAGGACATCTACGCCACCGACGCCAAGATACTCGAACTCTTCCCGGAGGACAGGCGGCTGGTGCGCTGGATCAAGATGGCCCAGGCACAAGTGAAGTTCCAGGGGCTTCCCTCCCGCATCTGCTGGCTGGGGTATGGCGCGCGTGCCAGGGCGGGCCTGGCCTTCAACGACCTGGTCACCAGCGGTGAGGGCAGTGCCCCCATCGGCATCGGGCGCGACCACCTGGACGCCGGCTCCGTGGCCTCCCCCAACCGGGAGACGGAGGGCATGCGTGACGGC